>NZ_OZ217346.1:1389500-1690000 GCF_965111735.1 Streptococcus mitis | reverse complement strand
GAGGTCATTGCCTCAGTAAGGATTCCTCCAATTTTATGATTGTTTAGGTAGATATCATTGACCCATTTTATGTCGACATCTATTAAAGTTAGGTTCTTAATGGCTTTGTAGACAGCTCCAGCTACAAGTAGTGTGTAGGACGGTAATTTGTCATAGGGAAGATTTGGTTTGAGATGGAGTGTCATATAAATGCCACCTTGTGGGGAGTAGAAGGAGCGTTGAAAACGGCCTCGGCCAGCTGTTTGATAGGAAGCTAGATAGAGGGTATTTGCTTCATTTCCTAAATCAATTGCTTCTTTTGCATCGAGTTGTGTTGATCTTGTTTCGGGTTTAAAACTGATTTTAATTGGAAGATTTTGTTCTAGAAGTTCTGGAAGAATAAGGTCTCCATTCACCAGTTTATAGCCTTTGTTTTTGATACTATCAATTTCAATGCCTTCTTGTTCTAAACGCTTGATGGCTTTCCAAATTGATGTTCGGCTTAGAGATAGTTCTTCTGCGATTTTTTCTCCGCTGACATAGTCGGTTTCTTTAGCTAGAATTTGGTAGACGGCTTGGTAGGATTTCATAGTGTTTCCTTTCTTTAGGAATTGTAAATGATTTAAATATAGTTCGGATAGTTGGTCAAAACCTTATTATATTACTACTATTTTAACATATACCTAGTCTTTACGGTATGATTTTCTTATAGTAAATCTAGTCATTAAGTTTGAGTTTTGAAATATTAATATTTTTGCTCCCTTTTTTACCTAGTAAACGTTTCCTTTGTTTTCAAATTGCTAAAAAAGTGGTACAATATAGGGTAGCTTACTATTATCTGAATCAACTGATTTGGAGAGAAAGGATTCATTTTGAAATCAATAGGCTTTATTGAAAAGCTGAAAGGGTTGTCTAGTAAAGAGCTGATTTTATTGGGAATTATCCTGAGTATCTTTTTACCCTTTTATCTTTTTGTAGTTGTATTCTGTTTATATATTATCAGTTTAATTTTCACAGGGGACATGAAAAGTATTCTTCAGAAAATGGGGGAGCATCCGATGCTACTTCTTTTTCTTGGCTATAGTACTGTTATATCCGTTTTTGCACAAAATTGGATGGGAGTTGTGGCTTCAGTAGGAATTTTTCTATTTACTGTTTTCTTTTTGCACTATCAGTCGATTTTATCACATAAATTCTTTCGATTGATTTTGCAGCTCGTCTTGTTTGGTAGCGTCTTGTCAGCTGCTTTTGCGAGTTTAGAACATTTCCAAATTGTGAAGAAATTCAACTATGCTTTTCTTTCACCCAATATGCAGGTGTGGCATCAGAATCGTGCAGAAGTGACCTTCTTTAACCCTAATTATTATGGAATTATTTGTTGTTTCTGTATCATGATTGCCTTCTATTTGTTTACAACGACCAAGTTGAATTGGTTGAAAGTATTCTGTGTGATTGCAGGCTTTGTGAATCTCTTTGGTTTGAACTTTACGCAAAATCGAACTGCCTTTCCTGCAATTATCGCTGGAGCCATTATTTATCTCTTTACGACCATTAAAAACTGGAAGGCCTTTTGGCTTAGTATTGGGGTCTTTGCGATTGGCTTGAGCTTCCTCTTTTCTAGTGATTTGGGAGTTCGGATGGGGACTTTAGACTCTTCTATGGAAGAACGAATTTCTATCTGGGATGCTGGGATGGCCTTATTTAAGCAAAATCCTTTTTGGGGTGAGGGGCCATTGACTTACATGCACTCCTATCCTCGGATACATGCTCCTTATCATGAACATGCTCACAGTCTTTATATTGATACGATTCTGAGTTACGGAATTGTGGGGACCATTTTATTAGTTTTGTCTTCTGTGGCTCCTGTTCGCTTGATGATGGATATGAGTCAGGAGTCGGGGAAACGTCCGATTATAGGTCTTTATCTATCTTTCCTTACAGTGGTTGCTGTGCATGGAATCTTTGACTTGGCCCTCTTCTGGATTCAGTCAGGTTTCATTTTCTTGCTAGTTATGTGCAGTATTCCGTTGGAGCATCGAACATTGGTATCGGACATGACGGATTAAGTTTATTAGATTCAAATCTTCTACCTTGGGTGGGAGATTTTTTTTGCTAGGAAAAATTATTTCCAAATCGAAATAGTTGACAGTTGGAACGATGAGTGTTACAATTGTTTTATTCATTTCGATATCGAAATAAATTGGAGGTGTTATGAAAGATAGTCATTTGGTAGCCCATCATATTCGTTTGTTGAATGGGCGGATTTTTCAAAAGTTACTGAGCCAAGACCCTGAAGCTCTTTATCGGAGTGAACAGGGCAAGATTTTAGCGGTTTTATGGAATAGTAAAACTGGCTGTGCAACTGCGACAGACATTGCGCTTGCGACTGGACTTGCTAATAATACTCTGACGACGATGATAAAAAAGCTAGAGGAACAAAATCTTGTAACTATTAGTCCATGTGGAGAAGATAAGCGTAAGAAGTATTTGGTTTTAACAGAGTTGGGGCAGTCTCAGAAAGAAGTGGGGCATCGTGTCAGTCAGAAATTGGATACGATCTTTTACAAAGGATTTTCAGAGGAAGAAATTCGTCAGTTTGAAGCCTTTCAAGAAAGAATTTTGGCTAATCTGAAAGAGGATGAAAATGAGATTTAAAATGGAGCAAATTAGCTGTTTATAAGTAAAGGTCACTTTTGACCTTGTTTTCCAACTCTTAGGACAAGGAAACTATGTGGTTAGCTATGGTCAGAATCAGATTGGTGGAGTTGCCTATGCCCAGTACGATATCTTCCGTCTAGAAAACGGGAAAATTGTGGAGCATTGGGACAATAAGGAAGTCATGCCTAAGGTAGAAGACTTGACCAATCGAGGGAAGTTTTAAATTGAGGATACAGAATGATTGAATACAAAAATGTAGCTTTACGTTACACAGAAAAAGATGTCTTGAGAGATGTTAATTTACGGATTGAGAATGGAGAGTTTATGGTTTTAGTTGGGCCATCTGGGTCCGGTAAGACGACCATGGTCAAGATGATTAACCGTCTCTTGGAACCGACTGATGGAAATATTTTTATGGATGGCAAGCGCATCAAAGACTATGATGAGCGTGAACTTCGTCTTTCTACTGGTTATGTTTTACAGGCTATTGCTCTATTTCCTAATCTAACGGTCGCGGAAAATATTGCCCTGATTCCTGAGATGAAGGGATGGACTAAGGAAGAAATTGCTCAGAAAACAGAAGAGCTTTTGGCTAAGGTTGGTTTACCAGTAGCTGAGTATGGACATCGCTTACCTAGTGAACTATCTGGTGGAGAACAGCAACGGGTTGGTATTGTCCGTGCTATGATTGGTCAGCCTAAGATTCTCCTCATGGATGAACCTTTTTCAGCCTTGGATGCTATTTCTCGCAAACAGTTGCAGGCTCTGACTAAGGAATTGCATAAAGAGTTTGGGATGACAACTATTTTTGTAACCCATGATACGGATGAAGCTTTGAAATTGGCGGACCGTATTGCTGTCTTGCAGGATGGAGAAATTCGCCAGGTAGCGAATCCCGAGACAATTTTAAAAGCGCCTGCAACAGACTTTGTAGCAGACTTGTTTGGAGGTAGTGTTCATGACTAATTTAATTGCAACTTTTCAGGATCGTTTTAGTGATTGGTTGACAGCTCTCTCTCAACATTTGCAGTTGTCACTTTTGACCTTGTTACTAGCTATTTTTATCGCGGTTCCCTTGGCTGTTTATCTTCGCTATCATGAGAAGATGGCGGATTGGGTCTTGCAGATTGCAGGGATTTTTCAGACCATCCCGTCTCTGGCCTTACTGGGACTCTTTATTCCTTTGATGGGAATTGGGACTTTACCGGCATTGACAGCTCTAGTAATCTATGCGATCTTTCCGATTTTGCAAAATACCATCACTGGGCTAAAGGGAATTGATCCGAGTCTACAGGAGGCTGGGATCGCCTTTGGGATGACTAGATGGGAGCGTCTCAAGAAGTTTGAAATTCCGCTTGCCATGCCTGTTATGATGTCTGGGATTCGGACGGCAGCTGTCTTGATTATCGGTACAGCAACCTTGGCGGCCTTGATTGGGGCAGGGGGACTAGGTTCCTTTATCCTTTTGGGAATTGACCGTAATAATGCCAGTCTGATTTTGATTGGGGCACTTTCTGCTGCAGTGCTTGCTATTGCCTTTAACTTCCTACTAAAAGTGATGGAAAAGGCAAAATTGCGGACGATTTTTTCTGGTTTTGCCTTGGTGACAATATTGCTCGGTCTGTCTTATAGCCCAGCCCTCTTAGCTCAAAAAGAGAAAGAAAACTTGGTTATTGCTGGGAAATTGGGACCGGAACCAGAAATTTTGGCCAATATGTATAAGTTGCTGATTGAAGAAAATACCAGCATGACTGCGACTGTTAAACCAAATTTTGGGAAAACAAGCTTTCTTTATGAAGCTTTGAAAAAAGGCGATATTGATATCTATCCTGAATTTACTGGTACGGTGACTGAAAGTTTGCTGCAACCATCACCGAAAGTGAGTCATGAGCCAGAGCAAGTTTATAATGTGGCGCGTGATGGCATTGCCAAACAGGATCATCTATCCTATCTCAAACCCATGTCTTATCAAAATACCTATGCTGTAGCTGTTCCGAAAAAGATTGCTCAGGAATACGGCTTGAAGACCATTTCGGACTTAAAAAAAGTGGAAGGGCAATTGAAGGCAGGCTTTACACTTGAGTTTAATGACCGTGAAGATGGCAATAAGGGCTTGCAGTCAATGTACGGTCTCAATCTCAATGTGGCGACCATGGAGCCAGCCCTTCGCTATCAGGCAATTCAGTCAGGTGATATTCAAATCACGGACGCTTATTCAACCGATGCGGAATTGGCACGTTATGATTTACAGGTATTGGAAGATGACAAGCAACTCTTCCCACCTTATCAAGGGGCTCCACTAATGAAAGAAGCTCTTCTAAAGAAACATCCAGAGTTGGAAACAGTTCTCAATAAATTGGCTGGTAAAATTACTGAAAGCCAGATGAGCCAGCTCAACTACCAAGTCGGTGTTGAAGGCAGGTCAGCAGAACAAGTAGCCAAGGAGTTTCTACAAGAACAAGGTTTGTTGAAGAAATAGCTTGAAAAGCTAAACTCAACTTGGTTAAACGACTATATAGAAGAACGCTCAGACAATGTCGTCTGGGCTTTTTTGATTGTTGAAAAGATGAAAACTCAGTAGCCTAGAAATAAGGCAACTGAGCTCTACTCTGTATTCAATTTTTAGGAATGAGAAGGTCTAGATAAAACTGGACAACTTCCTGGTATGTAAAGTCTTGTCCTTTTTTGAGCCACCAGGTCAATGTCTCGATAAAGTTGGACACGACCAAGTGTTGGAGGTAAGAAGTAGGCAGATTAGTGTGGGCTTCTTTTAACTCATCAGCCAACATGGGATAGACATGGTGTTCTAGCTCTTTATGGAGTTGACGGAGGAAGTAGTCATTTTTGGAAAATAGCAGACTGGTAACATGGTCCTGGTTTTTCTGAAAATGTAAAAAGATATGTGCGAGGTAGTCCTCGGTAGTAAAGTGTCCTTCCCTTTCAAAGAGATGATGAAAGAGGTAGCGACAGAGCTCATCTAAAAGGAGTTCCTTGCTTTCATAGTGACAGTAAAAAGTAGAACGCCCAACATCTGCTAGGTCAATGATATCCTGAACAGTAGTGGCATCATAGCCTTTGTCGTTCAAAAGTTGTAAAAAAGCTTGATAGATGGCTTTTTTCGTCTTGCTGACTCGACGGTCTCTTTTTGGCATGTAGACACTTGAGACAAACTGTTCAGAACTGAACATGGCTGACAGTTTGCTTCTATCCTTTCTTTGAATTTTATTAGATAATACAAATGAAAGAAGTATGTATATACCCATTATACCAAAGGAGGGAGAGAAATGAGTTCTAAAACATCTATCTGGTTAGCTTTTTTCTTAAATTTAAGCTATGCGATTGTTGAGTTTATAGCAGGAGGAATCTTTGGTTCGAGTGCAGTTCTTGCTGATTCCGTTCATGACTTGGGAGATGCTATAGCCATTGGCATCTCAGCCCTTTTAGAAACAATTTCAAACCGTGAAGAAGATAGACAGTACACCTTGGGTTACAAACGTTTTAGTCTTTTAGGAGCCATGCTAACGGCTGTGATTCTTATGATAGGGTCTGTCCTAGTGATCTTGGAAAATGTCACAAAGATTGTTCACCCGCAACCCGTCAATGAGGAAGGCATCCTCTGGCTGGGAATCATTGCAGTAGCCATTAATGTGCTAGCAAGTCTGGTAGTTCGTAAGGGGAAAACAAAGAACGAGTCAATTCTTAGCCTGCATTTTTTGGAAGACACTCTTGGTTGGTTGGCCGTCATTCTAATGGCGATTATTCTTCGATTTACGGACTGGTATATCCTCGATCCGCTTTTATCACTAGTTATTTCTATCTTTATTCTGTCGAAAGCCATTCCTCGCTTTTGGAGCGCACTGAAAATTTTCCTAGATGCTGTGCCAGAAGGAGTCGAGACAAGTGATTTGGAGAAGGATTTAGAGGCTCTACCCAATGTCAACAGTGTCAATCAACTTAGCATTTGGTCCATGGATGGTCTAGAGAATAATGCTATTGTTCACATTTGTATCAAGGACTGGGAACAGATGATGGAAACCAAAGAAGTGGTGCGTCAATGTTTAGAAGAAAGAGGCGTGCAGAATATCACTATTGAAGTAGATAGCAGTCAAAGCAATCATGCGCAACATAAGCGGAGGGTGAGAGAATTAGAGCAGAAGCATGGGCATCATCATTAGAAAAGCGACCTCGCTAGAGGTCGTTTTGTTATCCTATTCATTCCTTGTACTTTCTCTCAGAGTCAGTCTGGTTCCCAACATGGTTAGGCTAGGGATTTTGCGACCGTGGAGTACTTCTTTATTAAGAATATCCATGCCTGCTCTGCCCATTTCTTCGGTATAGACGGTGATGCTGGAGAGGGGAGGATAGACTTGCTTGGTCAGGCTGGTGTCGTTAAAGGAAATAAGACTGACGCGGTCGGGCAGGTTGATTCCAGCTTCTTGGAGGGCACGGAGGGCACCGATAGCTAAACTATCGCTAGCTGCGAAAAAGGCTGGTGGGAGTTGGTCTCCCAAGTTCTGAATGGCCTCCTTCATCAAGTCATAGCCAGACTGGGCAGTAAAGCTTCCTTGAAAGACCAGTTCATCATGATAGATTCCTTTTGTTTGACTGTAGTTTCTGAAATTTTCCAGCCGCTTATCCTCAATGATTTCTTCTTGGTCTGTTGTTTCCTCAAGCCCTGTTAGAATCCCGATACGGTCCATCCCTTGACTGAGGAAATAATCGACAACCTGTTTCATGGCAGTGTAAAAGTCCGTGATAATGCAGGTATGTCCTAGTGAAAGAGTATCACTGTCTAGAAAGACAAGAGGCTTTTGGTATTCTTCAAAGGCAGAGATCTGAGCTCGACTAAACTTTCCGATGCAGAGAATCCCGATGACTTCCTCGCTCAGTGTAAAAGGATGGTCATTAAAATAGCGTAAAATATCATAGTCCAGTTCTTGGGCTCTTTTTTCTATGCCTAGGCGAATCTGGTAGTAGTAGAGGTCGTCCAGTTCCCCTTGTTCGCTGACCCATTGGATAATGGCAATCTTTTGCTTGGGCTTGTGGGACTCGCCTGTCTTGAGGTGCTTAGTGTAGCCCAACTCTTCAGCAACAGTTAAAATACGGTGTCTGGTTTCTTCTGTAACAGATAGGCTCTGGTCGCGGTTTAGGACACGGGATACGGTCGCGATAGAGACAGAAGCTAGTTGTGCAATGTCTTTTAAGGTAGCCATAAATCCTCCTTCTTTTAGGTTAGTATATCATATTTTTCTGTATTTTACTGATAGTTTAGTAAAAGTTTAGTAAAAAGGATTGACCTTGGGAAATCCCTTGGATACAATAGAAGAAAGCGATTACACGTTAAGGTGACTTAACGGACAGTAAAAGGAGAATTCATATGACACAACATCTTACTGCAGAAGCACTTCGTAAAGACTTTCTTGCTGTTTTTGGTCAAGAAGCAGACCAAACCTTCTTTTCACCAGGTCGTATCAACTTGATTGGTGAGCACACAGACTACAACGGTGGGCACGTTTTTCCTGCTGCTATTTCCTTGGGAACTTACGGTGCAGCTCGTAAGCGTGACGACCAAGTTTTACGTTTCTACTCAGCTAACTTTGAGGACAAGGGCATTATCGAAGTGCCTCTCGCTGACCTCAAGTTTGAAAAAGAGCACAACTGGACCAATTATCCAAAAGGGGTTCTTCATTTCTTGCAAGAAGCTGGACATGTGATTGACAAAGGTTTTGATTTTTATGTTTATGGGAATATCCCAAATGGTGCTGGCTTGTCTTCTTCAGCGTCCTTGGAACTTTTGACTGGGGTTGTGGCAGAGCATCTCTTTGATTTAAAACTAGACCGTTTGGATTTGGTAAAAATTGGAAAACAAACAGAAAACAACTTTATCGGAGTCAACTCTGGCATTATGGACCAGTTTGCTATCGGTATGGGTGCAGACCAACGTGCTATTTACCTTGATACCAACACCTTAGAGTATGATTTGGTACCGCTTGATTTAAAGGACAATGTCGTTGTTATTATGAACACCAATAAACGCCGTGAATTGGCTGACTCTAAGTACAATGAACGTCGTGCTGAGTGTGAAAAAGCAGTGGAAGAATTGCAAGTTGCTTTAGATATTCAGACCTTGGGTGAATTGGATGAGTGGGCCTTTGACCAATACAGCTACCTAATCAAAGATGAAAATCGTTTGAAACGTGCTCGCCATGCTGTGCTTGAAAACCAACGTACCCTCAAAGCTCAAGCAGCCCTTCAAGCAGGAGATTTGGAAACATTTGGTCGTTTGATGAATGCGTCACACGTTTCCCTAGAGCATGATTATGAAGTAACTGGTTTGGAATTGGATACTCTTGTTCACACAGCTTGGGCACAAGAAGGAGTTCTCGGTGCTCGTATGACAGGGGCAGGTTTTGGCGGATGTGCCATTGCCTTGGTGCAAAAAGATGCTGTTGATGCCTTTAAGGAAGCTGTTGGCAAACACTACGAGGAAGTAGTTGGCTACGCTCCAAGCTTCTATATCGCTGAAGTTGCAGGTGGCACTCGCGTCCTTGACTAGTTAAAAGGAGGCTCTATAGTGACCTTAGTAGATAAATTTGTAACACATGTCATTGCTGAAAGTTCATTTCAGGAAATGGATCGAATCTACCTGACCAATCGTGTCTTGGCACGAGTGGGAGATGGTGTTTTGGAAGTTGAGACCAATCTGGATAAATTGATTGATCTCAAGGACCAGCTGGTTGAGGAAGCCGTTCGATTAGAGACGATTGAGGATAGTCAGACTGCGCGTGAAATCCTTGGTGCTGAATTGATGGACTTGGTGACCCCTTGTCCGAGTCAGGTCAATCGTGACTTTTGGGCAACCTACGCCCAGTCTCCTGAGCAAGCGATAGCGGATTTCTACCAACTCAGTCAGAAGAATGACTACATTAAACTCAAGGCCATTGCTAAAAATATCGCTTATCGTGTTCCATCTGATTACGGAGAGCTTGAAATTACCATCAATCTCTCTAAGCCTGAAAAGGATCCCAAAGAGATTGCGGCAGCCAAGTTGGTGCAAGCTAGCAATTATCCCCAGTGTCAGCTTTGTCTAGAGAATGAGGGCTACCATGGTCGAGTTAACCACCCAGCTCGCAGCAACCACCGTATTATTCGTTTTGAAATGGCTGGTCAGGAGTGGGGCTTCCAGTATTCGCCCTATGCTTACTTTAATGAGCATTGTATTTTCTTAGATGGCCAGCATCGTCCCATGGCCATTAGTCGTCAGAGCTTTGAACGTCTGCTTGCTATCGTAGAGCAGTTTCCAGGATATTTTGCAGGCTCTAATGCCGACTTGCCGATTGTGGGAGGCTCTATTCTAACTCATGATCACTATCAGGGAGGCCGTCATGTCTTTCCTATGGAATTGGCTCCCTTGCAAAAGACCTTCCGATTTGCTGGTTTTGAGCAGGTCAAGGCTGGAATTGTCAAGTGGCCTATGTCAGTGCTACGTTTGACTTCGGCTTCCAAAGAAGATTTAATCAACTTAGCTGACAAGATTTTGCAGGAATGGCGCCAGTATTCAGATACTAGTGTGCAGATTTTGGCAGAGACTGATGGGACACCGCATCACACCATCACACCTATAGCGCGCAAACGTGATGGCCAGTTTGAGTTGGACTTGGTCTTGCGGGACAATCAGACTTCTGCAGAACATCCTGATGGCATTTATCATCCTCACAAGGATGTCCAACATATCAAGAAGGAAAATATCGGCTTGATTGAGGTCATGGGCTTGGCAATCTTGCCACCACGTCTGAAAGCAGAAGTAGAGCAAGTCGCCAGCTATCTCGTGGGAAATGGGGATACAGTTGCCGACTATCATCAGAAATGGGCAGAGCAGCTTAAAGTCCAACATCCAGACCTAGCGGATAAAGAAAAAGCCCTTGAAATCGTCAAGGACTCTGTGGGTATTATCTTTGCGCGTGTTCTGGAGGATGCTGGAGTTTACAAGCAGACGGAACAAGGACAGACAGCCTTTATGCGCTTTGTGGAACAGGTCGGAATTTTGCCAGACTAGGAGCTTTCTCCTTGCACAGTCCTATAAAAAGTAGTATCATAGTGTCGTTTGAAATATCAGGAGGAAACGATGAAAGACTTTCATTTTGACGCTATATCTGCCTTTGAAAATTACGAAATAGAACAAATGAGAGATGGTCACGTTGTGGTGACGACCAAAGTAGTGGACTCGTCTCTCAACTACTATGGCAATGCCCATGGTGGCTATCTCTTTACCCTTTGCGACCAGATCAGTGGTTTGGTGGTCATATCTCTGGGGCTTGATGGAGTGACGCTCCAGTCTTCTATCAACTACCTCAAAGCAGGAAAACTCGACGATGTGCTGACCATTAAAGGAGAATGTGTCCACCAAGGACGCACAACTTGCGTCGTGGATGTCGATATCACCAATCAAGAAGGCAGAAATGTCTGTAAAGCAACCTTTACCATGTTTGTTACAGGCCAACGGTCAGAAGACAGACAGGTAAGGATATAGAGAGTAATTTAATAGAGTGAGGTGAATTTTGGAATTTATAAAATTTGCTTTACTCATTTTTTGGTATTGATATGATTTAATTCTAAAATAGAAAATTTAGTAATGTGGTAGAAAATACAAGAGTTGTGTTTTAATTTCTATGGTATAATTAAAAGCATGAAGATAAAAGAAATGAAGGAAGTTGCTTTACAACCGTTCACGAAATGGACAGGAGGTAAAAGACAATTATTGCCTGTTATTAGAGAATTAATGCCTAAAAAATATAACCGGTATTTTGAACCTTTTGTTGGAGGCGGAGCTTTATTTTTTGATTTAGCTCCTAAAGATGCAGTTATCAATGATTTTAATGCTGAACTGATAAATTGCTATCAACAAATTAAGGATAATCCTCAAGAATTGATTGAAATTTTGAAAGTTCATCAGGAATATAATTCAAAAGAATATTATTTAGATTTACGTTCTGTTGATCGTGATGAAAGAATAGATATGATGTCTGAAGTACAAAGGGCAGCACGTATTCTCTATATGTTGAGAGTAGACTTTAATGGTTTATATCGTGTGAATTCTAAGAATCAGTTTAATGTACCTTATGGTCGTTATAAAAATCCTAAAATTGTTGATGAGAATTTAGTATCTGCTATTTCAACTTATCTGAATAATAATCAAATAGAAATTAAAAAAGGAGATTTTGAAAAGGCTGTTTTGGATGTTCAACCAGGGGATTTTGTATATTTTGATCCCCCGTATATTCCATTGTCAGAGACAAGTGCCTTTACTTCCTACACTCATGAGGGGTTTTCTTATGATGATCAAGTAAGATTAAGAGATACCTTTAAGAAATTGAGTGATACAGGGGCTTATGTTATGTTATCAAACTCCTCTAGTTTTTTGGTAGAGGAGTTGTATCAAGATTTTAATATCCATTATGTTGAAGCTACCCGAACTAATGGAGCAAAATCTTCGAGTCGAGGAAGAATTTCTGAAATTATAGTCACAAATTATGAAAAATAACGAATATAAGTATGGAGGTGTTTTAATGACAAAACCATACTATAACAAAGATAAAATGATTCTTGTTCATGCAGATACGTTTAAGTTATTATCGAAAATGAAACCAGAAAGCATGGACATGATCTTTGCTGATCCTCCATATTTTTTGAGTAACGGTGGTATATCAAATTCTGGGGGACAGGTTGTATCTGTAGATAAAGGTGACTGGGATAAGATTTCTTCCTTTGAGGAAAAGCACGAATTCAATCGTAAATGGATTCGTTTAGCAAAAGAAGTTTTGAAGCCTAATGGGACTATTTGGATTTCAGGGAGTTTGCATAATATTTACTCAGTTGGAATGGCATTAGAGCAAGAAGGTTTTAAAATTCTAAATAACATTACTTGGCAGAAAACAAACCCTGCACCTAATTTATCCTGTCGTTATTTCACTCATTCTACTGAAACTATTTTATGGGCAAGAAAAAATGATAAAAAAGCTCGTCATTATTACAATTACGATTTGATGAAAGAGCTAAATGATGGAAAGCAAATGAAAGATGTTTGGACAGGTGCTTTGACGAAAAAAGCTGAGAAATGGGCTGGCAAGCATCCAACACAAAAACCAGAATATTTATTGGAACGTATAATTTTGGCTTCTACTAAAGAAGGGGACTATATTTTAGATCCATTTGTTGGTAGTGGCACTACGGGTGTTGTTGCGAAGCGATTAGGTAGAAGATTTATAGGTATCGATGCTGAAAAAGAATATTTGAAGATAGCTAGAAGAAGATTAGAGGAGGAAAACTATGGCTAGAAAACCAAATAAACATGGAGGAGGAGCCAAAACGACCACTAATGGTTTGAAATTTGAAAGAGATACTGATTTTTCGGAATTAGTAGATTCCCTTCCAGGATATGAAGTTAAAGAAATAGATTTCAAAGATAGAAAAGCAACAAAAGGCTTTGAAGTTTTTAGAGTTGGGGAAGAAGAAATCATTGGTAAAATTATGCCTCAATATAGATTTTATGATTTTTTGAAAGAATTGGGGATTAAGAATACCAATTCTAAACAATGGAAACCAGATGAAGTATTTATAAATTTTGAAAATCATACAGTTTATATAGTTGAGAAAAAATGGCAGGAAAGCGAAGGAAGTGTTGATGAAAAACTACTGGGCTTTGGCAATAAAAGACGTATTTATCAACGTTTGTTAGATAGTGTGCAAGAGGGTGAACCATTTTCTGTGCAATTCATATTTGTTGGAAATAAAAGTTTTTTTGGTCAAGATAAATATCGTGATACTTTTGAAATGTTACGAGGGGATGGCATCAAAATAATGCTTGATGAATACGACATGACATTTTTTGGTTTATTTTAATTACAAGGTGAATTATGGATTTTAATACTTACATTTCTTCATCATCAGAAGATAAATTACAAAATTTTTTAAATACTCTCTCAATTACCAACAGAACTCCTGAATACTATGTAAATTGGGAGAAAGTTGATCGTGAGACAAAGAAGTATGAACTAGAGTTGAACACTTTAAACTACTTAATTGGTAAAGATGATATTTATATAGAAGCTCTTGACTTGTTCACTAAACAACCTAATTTGTTAAAAGCAATTCCTAGTCTGATTGCAAGTCGTGATAATGTTTTAGATATTCTGACAATAGATAATGACGATAATATGTCTTTTGAGCAATTGGATTTCAAAACGATAGACACTAGCAGAATTGATGATTACATCAAATTTATTGAGAAATCTGGTTTATTAAAGTTTTTACAACAACATGCTAATCGTTCATTAGTTGATTATGTTTATGGAGTGGAGACTGGATTAGATAGCAATGCACGAAAAAACCGAAGTGGGACAACCATGGAGGGAATTTTAGAGAGACACGTAGCAAAGATTTCTCAGGAACAAAAATTGGATTGGAAAGCTCAAGCTACAGCCCAATATATTAAAGATAAGTGGGGGATTAAAGTACCTGTCGATAAGTCTGAAAGAAGATTTGATGTTGCAGTTTATTCCCGAGAAAAACATAAGGTTTGGTTGATTGAAACGAATTATTATGGCGGCGGAGGAAGTAAATTAAAAGCGGTTGCTGGAGAGTTTACTGAACTCAGTCAATTTGTTATTACTTCAGATGACAATGTTGAATTTGTTTGGGTTACTGATGGTCAAGGATGGAAAACAGCACATTTACCACTAGCAGAAGCATTTAGTCACATTACGAATGTATTCAATTTAGAGATGTTAAGAGAAGGATTTTTAGCTGATTTATTTTTACAATAATTGTTCATTAACTATAAACAAAAAAGAGGCTCACACCTCTTTTTCTTATTTCTTTTTATGATTTAGTACCGCATTGAGGACAATGGCGAGTAGGCTGGCTACGACGATTCCGTTTGAGAAGAACATTTGGAAGGCTGTCGGCATGCTGATGAAGAGATTACTGTTATTTAGACCGACACCTGCAGCGATGGAAACTGCTGCGATAAGAAAGTTATGTTCATTGTTAGCAAAGTCAACACGGGCGAGGATTTGCATCCCTTGAATCGATACAAAACCAAACATTACCAGCATGGCACCACCGAGGACAGGGCTTGGAATGATTTGGGCAAGGGCGCCAAACTTAGGAAGGAGTCCAAGGAGAACCAGGAAACCAGCTGCGTAGTAGATTGGCAGGCGAGTCTTGATACCTGATAATTTAACCAAACCAACGTTTTGTGAAAATCCTGTGTAAGGGAAGGTGTTAAAGATTCCTCCGAGAAGTACGGCCAAACCTTCTGCGCGGTAACCGTTGCGCAGGCGGGTGCTGTCGATTGGATCTTTTGTGATATCAGACAAGGCTAGATAAACACCAGTCGACTCAACCATAGACACTGTTGCGATGATACACATCATGACAATCGATGAGATTTCAAAGGTTGGCATTCCAAAGTAGAGGGGAGTTGGGACATGGACAAGTGGTGCTGCCGCAACAGGAGAAAAATCAACCAAGCCCATGCTAGCAGCAATGGCAGTTCCAACAACCAGACCAATCAAAATAGAGATAGACTTGATAAATCCTTTAGTAAAGATGTTAATCAAAAGGATAATCAAAACAGTGATAGCTGCAAGCAAGAGACTTTGACCAGTTGGCTCTGGAACGTTATTTCCCATATTTCCAATAGCGACAGGAATCAAGGTTAAACCAATTGTAGTAATAACAGATCCTGTTACGATAGATGGGAAGAGATTGGCTACTTTTGAGAAGATGCCTGAAACAAGAACCACGTAAATCCCTGATGCGATAAGGGCGCCAAACATAGCGCCGCTACCATGGCTTTGCCCAATCATAATCAAGGGAGCGACCGACTGGAAGGCAACTCCGAGCACGACTGGTAGTCCAATTCCAAAGTATTTGTTGAGTTGGAGTTGGAGGAAGGTTGCCACCCCACACATGAAGATATCTGTGGAAATCAGGTAGGTCAACTGCTCAGCTGAATAGCCAAGGGCTGTTGCAATCATGATGGGAACTAGGATAGAACCTGAATACATGGCAAGTAAGTGCTGCAAGCCAAGAACGGCTGCTTGCGAGTGTTTTTCTTGAGTTTGCATTAGAGATCTGCCTCCTTAAAAATAACTTGACCATTTTCAAAACGATCCAAACGAGCGAGTGATAGGACAGGATAACCTGCTTTTTCAAGCAAATCACGGCCATCTTGGAAAGATTTTTCAATCACAATACCGATAGCTTCGACTGTGGCACCAGCTTGTTCGATGATTTGAATCAAGCCTTTGGCAGCTTGGCCATTAGCAAGGAAATCGTCGATAATCAAGACCTTATCCTCTGGTGAGAGGAATTTTCCAGCGATAGAAACGGTGCTGGTAACCTGCTTGGTAAAGGAGTAAACTTCGGCAGTTAAGATTCCTTCGTTCATAGTGATGTTTTTAGCTTTTTTGGCGAAAATCATGGGAACGTTTAGGACTTCAGCTGTAAAAACGGCTGGAGCAATACCCGACGCTTCAATGGTCACAACCTTGGTAATGCCAGCAGAAGCAAATTTCTCTGCAAAAACCTTAC
This sequence comes from Streptococcus mitis, assembly GCF_965111735.1. Classification (GTDB taxonomy): domain Bacteria; phylum Bacillota; class Bacilli; order Lactobacillales; family Streptococcaceae; genus Streptococcus; species Streptococcus mitis_DR. The sequence goes on along the minus strand of NZ_OZ217346.1, from coordinate 1,673,767 downwards.
CAATCTCTCGCATCAAGCTAAAGTCAACTTGGTGGGTTAAAAAGGAATCTACCTTGAGAATGTTGTCACCCAAGATATGCCCATCCTTGAGGATGCGCTCTTCTAATAATTTCATAAGACCTCCTAAAGTCTAAAAGCTAATCCATTCGCTTGTTTCAGATTTCTATTCAGTGAAACTGATAGAAAAAAGGACCTACTTAAACTTTAAGTAAGTCCCCAAAATAGGCATGGCAAAAACGACCATACCTCACTCTGACTTACTTATTGTTAGGTGTTCCGGCACCTTGTAGAAACGTCGTGCCAATTCACGACATAAACAAGTAAAACGATATTCAATTTTAAATAGGCTTGAGCCAATGTTTTTATTTTACACCAAAAAGCTTTAAAAATCAAATGTTTTGTTAGTGTTTTGGCTTTGAAAGCGAACAAATGTAATAAAAATAGGCAAAAATTAACTTATTGGCTAACATTTATACTCAATGAAAATCAAAGAGCAAACTAGGAAGCTAGCCGCAGGCTGTACTTGAGTACGGTAAGGCGACGCTGACGTGGTTTGAAGAGATTTTCGAAGAGTATTAGAAGATTTTTTCATCATAAAAGACATATTATCAAGTTTCTTCAAGACCTGCTAATATGCCTTTTTCTGATTTGAAGGATTTTTTCTATTCTCTACTCGCTAAATCTTAAAAAATAGCCATCTGGATCCAAAACTGCAAATTCATGGGGATATATAAAGCTATCTCCTACTCGAAATTCTCTTTTTGTCAGGGGACGATGGATAGGATAGTCAGCTTCCATCACTTTTTGATAAAGTTGTGGGACATCCTTTATACCAAAGGATAGGTTGACACCTTTTCCAAAAGGGTAGGTAAGGTTAGCCAGTTCCTCGGGGGTTCCTTCCTCTAGCATTAGTTGACAGTCTTCAAGCGAGAGGAAGAGAAAGTTTTCTTCCGGGCGCTCGTATTCGACAGAAAATCCCAGCAAGTCGCAGTAGAAGTGGCGTGACTTTTCGAGGTCAGATACTACAAATTCAGGAATGACAGCTTGATAGTCCATTAGCTTTCTCCTTAGAGCTCAATCTCCATGACAATGGGTGTGTGGTCTTGGCGCGCACCAGAGTCAATCATATCAGACTTAGTCACCTTGTCAGCCACGCGGTTGCTTGTTAGCCAGTAGTCGATTCTCCAGCCTGTATTGTTGATTTTAGAAGTCTTGCTGCGTTGTGCCCACCAAGTGTAGCGTTCTGGAACATCGCCGTGAATGTGGCGGAAGGTATCCGTAAATCCAGTTGCCAAAAGGTTGGTAAATCCAGCACGCTCCTCGTCGGTAAATCCTGGTGAACGGCGGTTGCTAGCAGGATTTGCAAGGTCGATCTCATTGTGGGCCACATTGTAGTCACCGGTCGCAAGGACTGGTTTTTCTTTGTCTAGTTCAGCCAAGTACTCAGCATATTTGACATCCCAGACTTGGCGTTCTTCCAAGCGTTTGAGACCGTCGCCAGCGTTTGGAGTGTAAACTTGGGTCACGAAAAATTCATCAAATTCCAAGGTGATGATGCGGCCTTCCAAGTCCATGGTAGAAGGGGCACCGATTTCTGGGAAGCTGATAGTTGGTGTAAGTTCTTTCTTATAGAGGAACATGGTTCCAGCATAGCCTTTACGGGCAGGCTCTTGGGAAGAGCGCCACGTGTTTTCGTAGCCTGGGAAGAGTTCTTCTAAAATCTCCAAGTGTTTCTTTGTAGGACCCTTGGCAGAAAGCTTGGTTTCTTGGATAGCGATAATATCAGCATTTTCAGCGACCAAGGTTTGTAGGACTTCTTGGGACAATTTGGCGCGAGCTGAGTCACTAGTTAGGGCAGCATTGAGGGAATCAATATTCCATGAGATAAGTTTCATAAAGTTACCTTTTTCATTCAGATTATAGATTTATTATACCAAAAAAAGGTCTATTTCCCCAACGTATGGTTTGAAAAATCACTCTCTTTCGTTTATAATTAAGAATGATTTTATGAAAGGGAGTGAAAATAAATGAAATTTTACTCATATGACTATGTACTTAGCCAAATCAGTCAGCAAAATGGCATCATGATTGGCTTTGGAATTGTTCTCCTAGCTATCACAGGATTTTTTGCTTTTAAAGCCTATCGAGATAAAAAGGGGACTAAGTTTCGGGAATTGGTCATGATTTTGGCCTTGACCTTGGTGGCCATGCTTTTGGTGACAATCTCAAAATACCAGACCAATCAAGCCTCTAACAACCAATTTCAAACCTCCCTTCATTTCATAGAGGTTGTTTCCAAAGACTTGGGAGTGGATAAATCAGAAGTTTATGTCAATACTTCTGCAGCCACTGATGGAGCGCTTGTCAAGGTAGGTCCAAATTTCTACCGCGCCATGAACGGGAGCCAACCAGACAAGTATCTTTTAGAGAAATTAGAATTGCATCAAACAGACGCTATTGAATTGGTGGAGGTAAACAAATGACACTCAATTATATGGAAATTTTAATCAAACTGGCCTTGGGGCTCTTCTCGCTTGTTTTTGTTATCAATGTGACAGGAAAGGGGAACCTAGCACCTAACTCTGCGACAGACCAAATTCAGAACTATGTTCTTGGTGGTATCATCGGTGGGGTGATTTACAATAGTTCTATCAGCATTCTCCAGTATGCAGTGATTTTGATGATGTGGACGATTTTGGTCTTGACCCTCAAGTGGCTCAATAACAATGTTCGTTTTGTCAAACGCTTGATTGATGGAAAACCAACTCTCCTTATCAAAAATGGGCAGATTGACCCAGAAGCCTGTCGTTCAGTTGGTTTGTCTGCAGCAGAAGTTGCTCTCAAACTTCGTAGCCAAGGGATTTTCCAGATGAAACAGGTCAAATGCGCTGTGCAGGAGCAAAATGGCCAACTCATCGTGGTCCAAATGGGGGATGAAAATCCTAAGTATCCAGTTGTGACTGACGGTGTGATCCAAGTCGATGTTTTGGAATCGATTGGCCGTAGCGAAGAGTGGCTGCTTGATAATCTAAGCAAACAAGGACATGACAATGTGGCCAATATCTTTATCGCTGAGTATGACAAGGGTGCCGTCACAGTTGTAACCTATGAATAAGAAAAACCTGGGGTCTTGGCCTCAGGTTTCCATTTGCAATCAGAAAGGGATTTTATGTCCATTATTCAAAAACTTTGGTGGTTTTTCAAGTTAGAAAAACGCCGTTATCTAGTCGGGATTGTGGCCTTGGTCTTGGTTTCCGTCCTCAATCTTATTCCACCTATGGTCATGGGGCGGGTCATTGATGCCATCACATCGGGGCAATTAAGCCAGCAGGACTTGCTCTTGAACCTCCTTTATCTGCTTCTTGCAGCTTTGGGTATGTACTATCTACGCTATGTTTGGCGCATGTATATCCTTGGTACTTCCTATCGTCTGGGGCAGATTATGCGGTCTCGCTTGTTTGAGCATTTCACAAAAATGTCTCCAGCCTTTTATCAAACCTATCGGACGGGGGACCTGATGGCGCATGCCACCAACGATATCAATGCCTTGACTCGTCTGGCAGGGGGCGGTGTTATGTCTGCTGTGGATGCCTCTATCACGGCGCTGGTGACCTTGTTGACCATGCTCTTTAGTATTTCGTGGCAAATGACCTTAGTTGCCATTTTACCCTTACCTTTCATGGCTTATGCGACCAGTCGTCTAGGGAGAAAGACCCACAAGGCCTTTGGTGAATCCCAAGCTGCCTTTTCCGAACTCAATAACAAGGTACAGGAGTCTGTATCAGGTATCAAAGTGACCAAGTCTTTCGGATATCAGGCGGACGAGTTGAAGTCCTTTCAGGCAGTCAATGAATTGACCTTCCAAAAGAACCTCCAAACCATGAAATACGATAGTCTCTTTGACCCCATGGTTCTCTTATTTGTTGGTTCCTCCTATGTTTTAACCCTCTTGGTCGGCTCCTTGATGGTTCAGAAAGGGCAAATCACGGTTGGGAATCTAGTTACTTTTATCAGCTACTTGGATATGCTGGTTTGGCCTCTTATGGCCATCGGTTTCCTCTTTAATATCACTCAGCGTGGGAAGGTTTCCTACCAGCGGATTGAGGAACTTTTGTCTCAGGAATCACCTGTAAAAGACCCTGAGTTTCCTCTAGAAAGTATTGAAAATGGGCGTTTGGAGTACGCTATTGAAAGCTTTGCCTTTGAAAATGAGGAAACACTAACGGATATTCACTTTAGTTTGGAAAAAGGGCAAACGCTGGGCTTGGTTGGGCAAACAGGATCTGGGAAAACTTCCTTGATCAAGCTTCTCTTGCGTGAATACGATGTGGATAAGGGAGCTATTTATCTGAATGGCCACGATATTCGTGACTATCGTCTGACAGATCTTCGTAGTCTTATGGGCTATGTTCCTCAGGACCAGTTCCTCTTTGCGACTTCAGTTTTAGACAATATCCGCTTTGGCAATCCCAACTTGCCCCTTTCAGCGGTCGAGGAAGCGACTAAGCTAGCCCAAGTTTACCAAGACATTGTAGCCATGCCTCAGGGATTTGATACGTTGATTGGTGAAAAGGGAGTCAGTCTTTCTGGAGGTCAAAAGCAGCGTCTGGCCATGAGTCGGGCTATGATTTTAGGCCCTGATATTTTGATTTTAGATGATTCCTTATCGGCCGTGGATGCCAAGACAGAGTATGCTATCATTGACAATCTTAAGGAAACACGCAAGGACAAGACAACCATTATCACAGCGCATCGCCTCAGCGCAGTCGTTCATGCAGATCTGATATTGGTTCTGCAAAATGGTCAAATCATTGAGCGAGGAAACCATGAAGACTTGCTAGCTATGGACGGTTGGTATGCCCAAACCTACCAGTCTCAGCAGATGGAAATGAAAGGAGAAGAAGATGCAGAATAAGAAAGAACAATGGACTGTATTAAAGCGCTTGATGTCCTATCTCAAGCCCTATGGCCTCCTGACCTTTTTGGCACTCAGTTTTCTCCTAGCGACGACGGTTATTAAAAGTGTTATTCCCCTCGTGGCTTCCCACTTTATCGACCAGTATCTGAGCAATCTTAACCAACTGGCCGTTACCGTTTTGCTGGCCTACTATGGCCTTTATATCCTACAAACTGTAGTTCAGTATGTCGGCAATCTTCTCTTTGCGCGGGTGTCCTACAGTATTGTCAGAGATATTCGTCGCGATGCCTTTGCAAATATGGAGAAGCTGGGTATGTCTTATTTTGATAAGACGCCAGCAGGTTCCATCGTCTCTCGTTTGACAAATGATACCGAGACCATCAGTGATATGTTTTCGGGGATTTTGTCTAGCTTTATCTCAGCAGTTTTCATTTTTCTGACAACCCTTTATACTATGTTGGTTCTGGACTTTCGTTTGACAGCTTTAGTCTTGCTCTTTCTCCCCTTGATTTTCCTTTTGGTCAATCTCTATCGGAAAAAGTCAGTGAAAATCATCGAGAAAACCAGAAGTCTCTTGTCAGATATCAATAGTAAGCTGGCCGAAAACATCGAAGGAATCAGGATAATCCAGGCATTTAATCAAGAGAAGCGCCTGCAGGCAGAATTTGATGAGATCAACCAAGAACACTTGGTCTATGCCAACCGTTCTGTAGCCTTGGATGCCCTCTTTTTGAGACCTGCCATGAGTTTGCTGAAACTTTTAGGTTATGCCGTTTTGATGGCCTACTTTGGCTATCGTGGTCTTTCTATCGGGATAACAGCTGGAACCATGTATGCCTTTATTCAGTACATCAATCGACTTTTCGATCCCCTGATTGAGGTGACGCAAAACTTTTCAACCCTTCAAACGTCCATGGTGTCTGCAGGCCGTGTCTTTGCCTTGATTGACGAGAAGACCTATGAACCTCTTCAAAAAGATGGGCAAGCCAAAGTCCAAGAGGGCAATATCCGTTTTGAACATGTGTGCTTCTCATATGACGATAAACACCAGATTCTGGATGATATTTCTTTCTCTGTTAACAAGGGAGAAACTATAGCTTTTGTAGGTCATACGGGTTCAGGGAAATCTTCCATTATCAATGTCCTCATGCGCTTTTATGAATTCCAGTCAGGCCGAGTTCTCTTGGATGGTGTGGATATTAGAGACTACAGTCAGGAAGAGTTGAGAAAAAATATCGGTCTAGTCTTGCAGGAACCCTTCCTCTATCACGGGACTATTAAGTCCAATATCGCCATGTACCAAGATCTCAGTGACGAAGAAGTTCAGGCTGCGGCAGCCTTCGTGGATGCAGATTCCTTTATTCAGGAACTTCCTCTGGGCTATGATGCACCTGTTTCCGAGCGTGGTTCGAGCTTTTCAACTGGTCAGCGTCAGCTTCTTGCCTTTGCTAGAACAGTCGCCAGTCAGCCTAAAATTCTGATTTTGGATGAAGCGACAGCTAATATTGACTCTGAAACAGAAAGTATGGTTCAAGCTTCACTAGCTAAGATGAGAAAGGGACGGACAACCATTGCTATCGCTCACCGCCTTTCGACCATCCAAGACGCTAACTGTATCTATGTTTTGGATAAAGGACGCATTATCGAGAGCGGAACCCATGAGGAACTTTTGGCCTTGGGAGGAACCTATCACAAGATGTATAGCTTGCAGGCAGGGGCCATGTCTTAATACTCTTTGATTTTTATTGAGTAAAAGAAGGAAATCCTTCAAATTACAGATTTCTTTCACCGCCTTTTCCATTTTGTGGTATAATGAAAAATGTTGACAAATAGTATAATAAAAACAAAGGAGAAACAGCATGCTGAAATGGGAAGACTTGCCCGTGGAAATGAAATCAAGCGAGGTTGAGTCTTACTACCAGCTTGTCTCTAAAAGGAAGGGGTCGCTGATTTTCAAGCGTTGTTTGGACTGGGTTTTGGCCTTGGTCTTGCTAATTTTGACTTCCCCAGTCTTTCTGATCTTGAGTATTTGGATCAAGTTGGATAGCAAGGGACCCGTCATTTACAAGCAAGAGCGCGTGACCCAGTACAACCGTCCTTTCAAGATTTGGAAGTTCCGTACCATGGTGACGGATGCGGATAAAAAAGGCAGTCTGGTGACTTCGGCTAACGACAGCCGCATTACCAAGGTTGGAAATTTCATCCGACGTGTGCGCTTGGACGAACTGCCTCAGCTGGTCAATGTCCTTAAAGGAGAGATGTCCTTTGTAGGGACGCGTCCTGAAGTGCCACGTTACACAGAGCAGTATAGCCCTGAAATGATGGCGACCTTGCTTTTACCGGCAGGAATTACCTCTCCGGCCAGCATCAACTACAAGGATGAGGACACCATCATCAGTCAAATGACAGAGAAAGGTCTGTCTGTTGACCAAGCCTATGTAGAGCATGTTCTTCCTGAAAAGATGCGCTATAATCTCGCCTATCTCCGAGAGTTTAGTTTCCTTGGAGACATCAAAATCATGTTTCAAACCGTGTTTGAAGTGCTAAAATAAAGTAGTCATGAGAAAATGAGTACAGACAAAAGGAGCAAATCAATGCCAAATTACAATATTCCATTTTCACCACCCGATATTACAGAAGCAGAAATTGCTGAAGTAGCGGATACCCTTCGTTCTGGTTGGATCACGACAGGTCCTAAGACCAAAGAACTGGAGCGTCGCTTATCTCAATATACACAGACACCTAAGACTGTCTGCCTCAACTCTGCGACAGCCGCTCTTGAGTTGATTTTGCGTGTTTTGGAAGTGGGACCTGGAGATGAAGTCATCGTTCCAGCCATGACTTACACAGCTTCATGTAGTGTCATCACGCACGTAGGAGCAACACCTGTCATGGTGGATATCCAAGCAGATACTTTTGAAATGGACTATGACTTGCTGGAGCAAGCTATCACTGAAAAGACTAAGGTGATTATTCCTGTTGAGCTTGCGGGGATTGTGTGCGACTATGACCGTTTGTTCCAAGTTGTGGAGAAGAAACGTGACCTCTTTACAGCTACTAGTAAGTGGCAAAAGGCCTTTAACCGTATCGTGATTGTCTCTGATAGTGCCCACGCTTTGGGATCTACTTATAAAGGGCAACCTGCTGGTTCTATTGCTGACTTTACTTCCTTCTCATTCCATGCCGTTAAGAATTTTACAACTGCTGAGGGAGGAAGTGCGACTTGGAAGGCCAATCCAGCGATTGATGACGAAGAGATGTACAAGGAATTCCAAATTCTTTCCCTTCACGGGCAAACTAAGGATGCTCTTGCCAAGATGCAACTGGGCTCATGGGAATACGATATCGTCACACCAGCCTACAAGTGCAATATGACCGATATCATGGCTTCTCTTGGTTTGGTACAATTGGACCGTTACCCTGGTTTGCTAGAACGTCGTAAGGACATCGTGGACCGCTATGATCGTGGTTTTGCAGGTTCTCGCATCCATCCTTTGGCACACAAGACTGAAACTGTCGAATCTTCACGCCACCTTTACATCACCCATGTAGAAGGAGCGAGCTTAGAAGAACGCAATCTTATCATCCAAGAATTGGCCAAAGCAGGAATTGCAAGTAATGTCCACTACAAACCGCTTCCGCTCTTGACAGCCTATAAGAATCTTGGCTTTGATATGGCGAATTATCCTAAGGCTTATGCCTTCTTTGAAAATGAAATTACGCTCCCTCTTCACACTAAATTAAGCGATGAAGAAGTGGACTATATCATTGAGACTTTCAAAACAGTTTCTGAAAAAGTATTAGCTTCATCAAAAAAATTGTAAGAAAGTCTTGACAAAGAAAAAACAAAGTATTAAAATAAGTTCAACAAATCAGAAAAGTAACTATTTTTGATCTTCAGGGAGCCTGTGGTGATTGTGAACAGGTGGTTGGAAGTAGTGAAAGTGGGCTGATTTTAAAAATGAATTTGAAACAATGAAAATTCGGTGCGCACACCTTACAGTGCAACTTGTTGTTAGACAAGGCAGAGATGTAAAGGGGAATAGTCCCTTTATAATTGAGGTGGCACCGCGTTACCAACGCCCTCACACAGAATTCAATCTGTGTGTGGGCTTTTTCATATCTTGAAATTAATACTGAAAAAAGAGGAAAAATTTTATGACAACTAAAGGTTATTTTGGACAATTTGGTGGTAGTTTTGTACCGGAACCGATTCAGGCTTTGTTGGATGAGTTGGAAGTGACATTTGACAAGTACAAGGATGATCCAGAATTTTTGGCAGAATTTCGTCATTACTTAAAGGACTATTCCGGTCGCGAAACACCACTCTATTTTGCAGAAAGTTTGACAGAGCACCTAGGTGGAGCTAAGATTTATCTCAAACGTGAAGACCTTAACCACCTTGGTTCTCACAAGCTCAACAATGTTTTAGGACAAATTCTTTTGGCCAAACGTATGGGCAAAAAACGAGTGATTGCGGAAACAGGAGCTGGTCAGCACGGTGTTGCGACAGCAGCGGCTGCAGCCAAGTTTGGTATGGCTTGTGATGTCTACATGGGGGCAGAAGATGTAGAGCGTCAACGTCTCAATGTTTTCCGTATGGAGATGATGGGAGCAACTGTTCATGCAGTTGAAACAGGGACTCGTACCCTCAAAGATGCTGTTGATGCAGCCTTTGGAGCATGGATGAATGACCTTGAAGCCTTCTATGTTCTGGGATCTGCTGTAGGTCCTCACCCTTATCCTACCATTGTCCACGAGTTCCAAAAGGTCATCAGTGAAGAATCTCGCCGTCAAATCTTAGAAAAAGAAGGTCGTTTACCAGACTACGTTATTGCCTGTGTAGGTGGTGGTTCCAATGCTATTGGTGCTTTTTCTCAGTATGTGGCTGATGAAGAAGTCAAATTGGTTGGGGTCGAAGCTGCTGGTCACGGACTTGATACAGACAAGCACGCAGCTACTATGACAAAAGGTAGTATCGGAATTGTCGACGGCATGAAGACTTATGCAGTCTTTAAGGAAGACGGAGAGCTAGCTCCAGTTTACTCTATCTCAGCTGGATTGGACTATCCAGGAGTTGGCCCAGAACACGCCTACTTTAAAGATTCAGGTCGCGTGGAATATGTGGCAGCGACAGACGAAGAAGCTGTTCAGGCTCTCCTCCTTCTCAGCAAGACTGAAGGAATCATCCCAGCAATTGAAAGTTCGCACGCTATCGCAGAAGCAGTTAAACGTGCACCGAAACTAAGTAAAGACGACATTATCATCATCAATGTCTCTGGTCGTGGAGACAAGGACGTAGCTGCGATTGCAGACTACCTTGAAGCTAAAAAATAAAAGATGGAAAAATTACAGTCCTTTCTCTCACAGAGAGCTTGTGGTTGCTGGAAACAAGCAGAGAAAGTTGTAAGGGTGGGTCCATTTGAAACAAGAGAAAAAAACATAATTCTCAAGGGAGTGCCCTTTATCGCACAGCCTGTTACAGGAGGTTTCTGAGACAGGAATGAGAGATAGGAGAAATCCTATAATTGAGGTGGCACCGCGAATTTCGTCCTCACGCAAGTTATTTTGCGTGGGGATTTTTCATACAGTCGCCACGGACTAGAAGTAGAACTGAAAGGGAAATTACAATGGAACGAATCATTCATGGAGATGTCTTATCACCAATCTTGGCTTATATGCGCCTAAAGGGGCAACACAAGGTTATTTTAGAGAGTATTCCGAGAGACAAGGAAACAGCTCGTTTTTCTATCTTAGCCTATAATCCTGTTTTTGAGATTAAGTTTGAAAATGGAGTTCTTTATCAAAATGGGCAAGTGATTGATCGTGATCCCTTGGATTTCCTTTATGAAGTAACTTATAAGAGCCAACACCATTCAGACCTACCTTTTGGTGGAGGAGCCATTGGTTTTGTGGGTTACGATATGATTTCTCTTTATGAAGAAATTGGTCAAATCCCTGAGGATATAATTGGGACGCCAGACATGCATTTCTTTGTCTATGAGAGCTACATGGTCTTTGACCACAAGAAGGAAAAAATCCATGTCATCGAGGATGCTATTTATAGCGAGCGCAGTCAAGAAGACTTGGAAGAAGCATTGAACCAAGTGCTTGAGGAATTACGCATTCCTGCAGCAAATGAATTTGAAGATTTGGATTTATCACCGCTTGACTTCAAACCCCATATCGCTCCTCAGAAGTTTGAGGAAATGGTGGAAACAGCTCGTGACTTGATTCGAAATGGTGACATGTTCCAATGTGTGCTCAGTCAACGCTTCTCAGCAGAAGTTACTGGAAATCCATTTGACTTCTACAGAAATCTTCGCGTGACCAATCCATCTAATTACCTTTATTTCTATGATTTTGGGGATTATCAAATCATCGGCGCTAGTCCAGAAAGTTTGGTTTCTGTTAAAAATGGCATCGTGACAACCAATCCGATTGCGGGTACACGACCAAGAGGAGCAACGGATGAAGAGGACAAGGATTTGGCGACAGACCTGCTTTCGGATGAGAAGGAAACAGCAGAGCATCGAATGTTGGTAGACTTAGGTCGTAATGATATTGGTCGCATCTCTGAAACAGCAAGTGTCCAAGTTACCAAGTATATGGAAGTAGAGCTCTTCCGCTACGTCATGCATTTGACCAGTGTGGTCAAGGGGCGTTTGCTTCCAGAACTCACTGCCATGGATGCCTTGAAAGCAACGCTTCCTGCTGGAACCGTTTCAGGAGCACCAAAGATTCGGGCCATGAGACGTATCTATGAACTGGAAACAGAAAAACGGGGCGTATACGCAGGAGCAATCGGCTACTTGTCTGCGACGGGTGATATGGACTTCGCCATTGCCATCCGAACTATGATTCTCAAAAATCAAACAGCCTATGTGCAGGCTGGGGCAGGAATTGTCTACGACTCTGTCGCCCAAAATGAATACCAAGAAACCATTAACAAGGCTAAATCTATGACTAGAATTGGAGAACTAAGACCATGATTTTATTGATTGACAACTATGATTCTTTTACCTATAACTTGGCCCAATACATTGGAAATTTCGCAGAAGTTCAGGTCTTGAGAAATGATGATCCTAAGCTGTATGAAGAAGCTGAAAAAGCAGATGGTCTGGTCTTTTCTCCTGGTCCTGGTTGGCCAGTTGATGCTGGAAAGATGGAAGATATGATTCGTGACTTTGCTGGCAAAAAGCCGATTCTTGGGATTTGTTTGGGTCACCAAGCCATTGCAGAAGTCTTTGGTGGTAAGCTAGGATTGGCTCCCAAAGTCATGCATGGGAAACAGAGCAATATCAGCTTTGAAGCGCCATCTGTTTTGTATCAAGGTATCGAGGATGGCCGTGCGGTCATGCGTTATCACAGTATTTTAATTGAAGAGATGCCAGAAGACTTCGAAGTGACAGCTCGTTCAACTGATGACCAGGCCATTATGGGAATTCAACACAAAAATCTACCAATTTATGGTTTCCAGTACCATCCAGAGAGTATCGGAACGCCAGATGGCTTGTCTTCTATTCGGAATTTTATCGAGAAGGTTGTAAAGTGAGGAAACTAGGATGAAAGAGATTATTGAAAAACTAGCAAAATTTGAAAATTTATCAGGTGTGGAAATGACGGATGTCGTCGAGCGTATCGTAACTGGCCGTGTAACGGAGGCGCAGATTGCTTCTCTTCTCTTGGCTCTTAAGATGAAGGGGGAAACACCTGAAGAACGCACAGCCATTGCCCAAGTCATGAGAGGGCATGCCCAACATATTCCAACTGAGATTCATGATGCCATGGACAACTGTGGTACAGGTGGAGATAAGTCTTTCAGCTTTAACATCTCGACAACTGCAGCCTTTGTCTTGGCTGGTGGTGGTGTTCATATGGCCAAACACGGTAACCGCTCGATTTCTTCTAAATCTGGTTCTGCAGATGTCCTCGAAGCCTTGGGTATCAACCTAGACCTCAAACCAGCTGAACTAGGTAAGGTCTTTGATAAGACTGGCATCGTCTTTCTCTTTGCTAAAAACATGCATCCAGCTATGAAATACATCATGCCAGCTCGTTTGGAATTGGGAATTCCAACGATTATGAACTTGACTGGTCCCCTGATTCACCCAATGGCTTTGGAAACACAGCTTCTTGGAATTAGTCGTCCAGAACTTTTAGAAAGTACAGCTCAGGTTTTGAAAAATATGGGTCGTAAGCGTGCCATTGTGGTTGCTGGACCAGAAGGTCTTGATGAAGCTGGCTTGAACGGAACAACCAAGATTGCTCTTCTTGAAAATGGCGAAATCACCTTGTCAAGCTTTACTCCAGAGGATTTGGGGATGGAGCGCTACGCTATCGAAGATATTCGTGGAGGCAATGCTCAGGAAAATGCAGAAATTTTGCTCAGCGTTCTTAAAAACGAACCAAGTCCATTCTTGGAAACGACAGTTTTAAATGCTGGTCTTGGTTTCTATGCTAATGGTAAGGTAGATAATATCAAGGATGGAGTTGCCTTGGCCCGTCAAGTAATTGCTGGTGGCAAGGCCCTTGAAAAACTCAGACTGTTACAGGAGTACCAAAAATGAGTCAGGAATTTTTAGCACGAATCTTGGAGCAGAAGGCGCGTGAGGTTGAGCAGATGGAGCTGGAGGAAATCCAGCCCCTGCACCAGACCTATCGCTTGGCTGACTATCTAAAACAACATCAAGACCGTTTGCAGGTAATCGCTGAGGTCAAGAAAGCTAGCCCTAGTTTGGGAGATATCAATCTCGATGTGGATATTGTGCAACAGGCCCAGACTTATGAAGCGAACGGAGCAGTGATGATTTCAGTTCTGACAGATGAAGTTTTCTTTAAAGGACATTTGGATTATCTGCGAGAGATTTCCAGTCAGGTAAACATTCCGACCCTCAACAAGGATTTTATCATTGATGAAAAGCAAATTATCCGCGCTCGCAATGCAGGTGCGACAGTCATCTTGCTCATTGTGGCAGCCTTGTCCGAAGAACTCCTCAAGGAACTTTATGACTATGCGACAGAGCTTGGTCTGGAAGTCTTGGTGGAAACTCACAATCTAGCTGAACTAGAAGTGGCTCACAGACTTGGTGCCCAGATTATCGGAGTCAATAACCGCAATTTGACTACCTTTGAAGTTGACTTGCAGACCAGTGTAGATTTGGCTAAACATTTCAAAAATGATTGCTTGTACATTTCTGAATCTGCTATTTTCACAGGGCAGGATGCGGAACGAGTAGCACCATACTTTAATGGAATTTTAGTTGGGACAGCTCTTATGCAGGCAGAAGATGTAGCCCAGAGAATCAAGGAGTTGCAGATTGACAAAGGTTAAGATTTGTGGACTATTTACCAAAGAAGCGGTAGAAACAGCCGTTTCAGCAGGGGCAGACTATATCGGTTTTGTCTTCGCACCCAGTAAAAGACAGGTGAGCTTGGAACAGGCTGTTGAGCTGGCAAAGCTTATTCCTGCAGATGTCAAAAAGGTTGGTGTATTTGTTTCACCAAGTCGGGCAGAACTGCTAGAAGTCATTGACAAAGTTGGCTTGGACTTGGTTCAAGTTCACGGTCAGGTGGCAGATGATTTGTTTGAGGATTTGCCTTGTGCCAGCATTCAGGCGGTACAGGTGAATGGAGAGGGTCATGTGCCCAATTCTCAGGCAGACTATCTACTCTTTGATGCCCCTGTGGCAGGAAGTGGCCAGACCTTTGACTGGGGCCGACTGGATACGATTGGACTAACTCAGCCCTTCTTTATCGCAGGTGGGCTTAATGAAGACAATGTAGTAAAAGCAATTCAACACTTTACTCCCTATGCAGTTGATGTATCAAGCGGAGTGGAGACAGATGGACAAAAAGATCAGGAAAAGATTAGAAGATTTATAGAGAGGGCAAAGAATGGTATATCAAGAACCAAATAAAGATGGATTTTACGGAAAATTCGGCGGACGTTTTGTCCCAGAAACATTGATGACAGCAGTTTTGGAGTTGGAGAAGGCTTATCGTGAAAGTCAGGCAGACCCAAGTTTCCAAGAGGAATTAAACCAGCTCTTACGCCAGTATGTGGGGCGTGAAACTCCTCTTTACTACGCAAAAAACTTGACTCAGCATATCGGCGGAGCCAAGATTTATCTCAAACGGGAAGACCTTAACCATACAGGGGCCCACAAGATTAACAATGCCTTGGGACAAGTTCTTCTGGCTAAACGCATGGGTAAAAAGAAAATTATCGCTGAAACAGGTGCTGGTCAGCACGGTGTGGCAACTGCAACTGCTGCAGCCCTCTTTAACATGGAATGTACCATCTATATGGGTGAGGAAGATGTTAAACGCCAAGCCCTCAATGTCTTCCGCATGGAGCTTTTGGGAGCCAAGGTTGAGGCAGTGACAGATGGTTCGCGCGTGCTCAAGGATGCAGTCAATGCAGCCCTTCGTTCATGGGTAGCTAATATTGATGATACCCACTATATCCTTGGTTCTGCCTTGGGGCCTCATCCTTTCCCAGAAATCGTTCGTGACTTCCAAAGCGTTATTGGTCGAGAAGCTAAACAACAGTACCGTGACTTGACAGGACAAGATCTGCCAGATGCTTTAGTAGCCTGTGTTGGTGGTGGTTCTAATGCTATCGGGCTCTTCCATCCATTTGTAGAAGATGAGTCAGTAGCCATGTATGGGGCTGAAGCAGCTGGACTTGGTGTGGATACGGAGCACCATGCAGCTACCTTGACCAAGGGTCGTCCTGGTGTTCTTCACGGTTCTCTCATGGATGTGCTCCAAGATGCCCATGGTCAAATTCTTGAAGCCTTCTCTATTTCAGCAGGCTTGGACTATCCTGGTATCGGTCCAGAACATTCTCACTACCACGATATTAAACGTGCCAGCTATGTTCCTGTGACTGACGAAGAAGCCTTGGAAGGATTCCAACTCTTGTCTCGTGTGGAAGGAATTATCCCAGCCTTAGAATCTAGTCATGCTATCGCCTTTGCGGTGAAATTGGCCAAAGAACTTGGACCAGACAAATCCATGATTGTCTGTCTATCAGGTCGTGGGGACAAGGATGTGGTTCAAGTCAAAGACCGCTTGGAAGCAGATGCAGCAAAGAAGGGAGAAGCTCATGCCTAAGACACTAACAGAAAAATTGAATGCTATAAAAGCAACTGGAAAAGGAATTTTCGTTCCCTATATCATGGCTGGTGACCACGAAAAAGGTTTGGACGGTCTTGCTGAAACAATTCACTTTTTAGAAGATTTGGGTGTCTCTGCCATTGAAGTGGGCATTCCCTTTTCAGACCCTGTTGCAGATGGACCTGTTATCGAAGAAGCTGGCTTGCGCAGTTTAGCCCATGGGACCTCTACCCAGGCTTTGGTTGAAACCTTGAAAACCATTGAAACAGAGGTTCCGCTGGTCATCATGACCTACTTCAACCCCCTCTTTCAGTACGGTGTTGAGAACTTTGTCAAAGATTTGGCAGATACAGCGGTTAAGGGCTTGATTATTCCAGACCTTCCTCATGAGCATGCCAACTTTGTAGAACCATTTTTGGCAGACACAGACATTGCTTTGATTCCTTTAGTAAGCTTGACCACAGGGATTGAGCGCCAGAAAGAGTTGATTGATGGGGCAGAAGGATTCGTCTATGCCGTTGCTATCAATGGGGTGACAGGGAAATCAGGCAATTACCGTGCAGACTTGGATAAGCACTTGGCACAACTGCATCAAGTAGCCGATATCCCAGTCTTGACAGGTTTTGGTGTATCTAGTCAAGCCGATGTTGAACGTTTCAATGCGGTATCAGATGGTGTTATCGTTGGTTCGAAAATTGTAAAAGCTCTCCACCAAGGAGAGCCGATTCAGGACTTTATCAAACAAGCAGTAGCTTACCAAAAATAATCACGCAAGCAGCGAGTAAGAGGAAAGGCACAAAAGGAAGCCTTTCCTTTTTCTTTTGCAGGAGAAAGGCTAGAATTCCTGTCGCAGAAGCAAACTGAATCAAGATAAGTAATTCGGTTACGCTAAAGACGAGAGCACAAGAAGCTAAAAAGAGAAAATCCCCTGCGCCCATGCGGATATCGATAAAATGAGCTAACATTCCAAGGACAAGGAAGAAGACCATGACCAGATTCCAGCCAGTGGAAGCCATGAGGATTAGGTGGAAAGTCATCCAGACCAGTAAGGGATATTCCTGATGGTGAAAGTCGTAGATACCTAAGGTCAAGCCACCAGTGATTAGGATGACTTGACTCAAGGAAAGTAATCCCCAAGACCAAGATAGAAAGAGGAGTCCTAAGCCTAGTTCAAAAAGGACATACCAGACTGGATAAGGAGCCTTGCAGTAGCGACAGCGAAAGCGATGAAAGACCTGCGAGAGAATCGGAATCAAATCTAAGGGGCGCAAGCGAGTCTGACAGGAATCGCAGTGACTTGCTGGACTGATAATGGATTGCTCTGGAAAGCGGTCAATGACCAAACCAAGAAAGGAAGCGAGAATGCTCCCGACAAGAAAAAAATAAAAATCAATCATACTTATCTATTCGTAAAAAATGGGAGAAGTAGTATAATGGAGAAACATAGATAAGATGGGGAGGTCAAGATGACAATTCGTTTTGAAGAAAAGGTGAGTATAGAAAACGCTCAGCTCGTATGCCAATGGTCCAACTCCCTTGGCAAATCCTTTCAAGAACAATGGATGGGAACAATGATTCCTTTTCCCTTGACAATTCAAGTCTTGCAAGATTTGGAAGGAATCTTTTCAATCTTTGAAGGACAAGAGTTTGTGGGGCTTATCCAGAAAATCAGGCTAGAAGACAGGAATCTTCATATCGGGAGATTTTTTATCAACCCCCAGAAACAGGGACAAGGCTTAGGTGGGCAGGCTTTAAGGAAATTTGTTAGTTTGGCCTTTGAAAATGAAGACATAGATACTATTTCACTAAATGTCTACGAGGCAAATCAAGCAGCCAAGCACCTTTATCAAAAAGAAGGATTTGAAATTGTTCAAACCATTGAAGCACCTGTACGAAAATACGTTATGAAAAAGTTTAGATAGAAAGCAAAAAAGCCTTGATTCCAAGGCTTTTTTATGTTATAAACTCATTAAAACAACTCCCAGTAAGGTGTGGAATGTTTTTTAGTCTGTGTCATATAAAAATAAATAGAATGAATAGCTATAGCTAGAGCTAAAATGGTTGTTATACTCACTACTATTATAGGATTAGAAGCAAAGATTAAAGAGAGAATCAAGGTAGCCAGATAGAGTGTCGCTTGGACACAGTAGTAACTTTTCGAATAGCGAAGATAGTGTTTGTTATAGGGCCCATTTACTAGGACAGCAGCTTGAAAGAGGCCAAATCCGATATAAGAGAAGCTGGTTGCAAAGAGACGATTAGCTTCAGGATTCTGAAGAAAACTCATCGAAACGGTCATCATAAGAAGTCCAATGAAAATAGGATAGTGACTGTAAATTAGAAATAGTCCCTTTTGATTAGATTTTTCATCAATAGCATGGTCGAATTGACCAAAATAAAACAAGAACAGAGAAATCATAATAATGAAATAAAGAACCGAATAAATCGAGAAATTCTCGATTGTAAAGAAGTTAGCTAGCTCCGTAATCATCTCTCCAAACATAATAATGACAAGAAGGGAGATACGCTCGATTAAATGGGGGAGATTTACCTGGTAATGCTTATCTTTATTAAGCAAGATACTTGGCATAATAAATGTTAGCAGAATACTAGCAAATAAGATATAGACTCCAATGTAAATAGGAAGAAGAGCTGCTAGATAGAATCCTAAACTTCCTAGACCTGTTATCCATAGAAAACCTTTGATACTTTCCCGATTAGCATCATCGGTTGATTTTCTAAAAAATTCAACCAAATATTGAAAAAATAAGGTAAGGGTTAATGTACCAATAGCCCAACAGAGATAATGAAAATATTGTTGCCAATCAGGTCCAATCATATTGGCTATAAAGAGTAAAATTCCCATTTTGATAAACATGATTACTATGTTAAATAAAGAGTTCTTTCCATAGCGATTGGTATAATCGGTTTGAATCATCCAGGAATCGATGAGAAACAAAGTAGCAATGAAAAAATCAAGGAAAGAATTCCAAGTCAAAATACCGTTATGAAGATGGTCAATTAAAGTAGTTACTTTTGAAATTGCAAAAACAAAAACTAGGTCATAAAAAAGTTCTGAAAATTCTACACGTTTATGTTTAATAAGAGTTGTCATCTTAAGACCTTTCTATTTTAGAAGTACAATTTATTATAACAGAAAATGGTAATAAAAAAAGGGAGATGCTTAAATAACTTCATGTGACGCGAATGAACTGCGCCACAAAAGTTAGGTTTTTTCTGTCTAACTTTTGGGGTGCAGTTCAGAAGGGGTGTTTTTTCTATCGTTTTTTAGTGCTAAGACTACACAAAAAAGCCTTGATTCCAAGGCTTTTCCTGTTGTATGTAGATGCCCCCATGGATTTGGGAGACTATATCATCTTGAAAGTAATTAAAAAGTTGAAATATAAGTGATTTTAGGTATTTTCAATGTCATGATTTAAAAATGGGACAAAAGTGGGGCAAAAACCATACAGATTCTAAACTGTATGGTTCTTTTTTTATCTAACCAAGAAAGGTTAAAACTTATTAAAACAAATGCAATCAACTGTTGAAAACTTTTTAGTCCGTGTAATATAAAAACAAGTAAAAAGTTGAACTATAGGGAATATTGTGTCATAATAGGTAATAGATGAATAATTAATAGATTGGAAATAATGCTTTCTTACCTTAACAAGTTGAATTGGTTATACATTTTTTCGTCGCAATTGTGTCTATCTCTCGAGTTTAGCTAGTTTTTATAAGCTCTGGTTTCTAATCAATATAACAAATTTTAGAAGTGCATAAGACAAGATGGTGACATTACTACAGTCATTTCTAGTCACCATATGTTGCTGGCACAGGCTGTTTGTAGTGTTGGCTATTTACTAGTCAGTTTAATCGGAGTGTTTAATTTTTATTGTTGAAAGGTTTTTATATGGCGAAAATTCTATCTTTAGGTCTGACAGGTAAGAAATTACTTGCTCAGGGGTTCTTGTTTGTTCTGCTAGGTCTCATCTTGATGGTCACGGGGACTTGGTTGCCAGTAAAGGTTATTCGACTGGTTCTGTTTTTAGCTTGGATAGCAACGGTCTTAGATTTAGTATTACGTATTTTCAAAAAAAGTCAGTCAACGGACACCTTGGGAGTTGCACTGGTTAAATTGTTAGTGCTGGGATATTTGCTTGGCTCCAATCTTGCGACGGATGTGCCGATTTATATTTTGGCTCTTGTGATTGGAGTTTATCAGATTTTTCATGCTAGTATTAACCTTGTCACCTATGTTCTCTACCGCAAAAACAAAATTCGACCTCGTTTTCGTCTCTTACTAGATGGACTCGTACTAGTTTTTCTTGGTGGGACTAGTCTTTTGTCCTCTACAGGAAATTCTGTCTTTCAACTCTTTGTATTAGGGGCTTATTTTTTCCTTTATGGTGTGTCCAATATCCGTGACGGTTTCTTGTTTGAGGAGGAAATTGGGAAAAACCATCTCAAACGTCGTGTAAGAATGAGCTTACCTATTGTTCTAGCCGCTCTCATCCCTGCAAGAACTTTAGCAAAAATTAACAAATTTATGCTGGAAAATGCTGATGAGGAAGAAGATATCCATCTTGGAATGGTGAAGTCTGGTAAGACAGCGGAGCTTGAAATTTTTGTTCATACAGCTGAGACCTCTCTGTTTTCGGCAATTGGTCATGTGGATATCTGCTATCAAGGCCGTGTTATTTCTTATGGCAACTATGATCCGTCTTCTGAGACCTTATTTGGTATGGTTGGAGATGGTGTTTTATATTTTTGCGACCGTGATAAGTACATTGACTTATGTAAACGTGAGAGTCAAAAAACGCTTTTTGGTTATGGGATAGATTTGACGCCTGAAATGGAAAAAGCAGTTCAGAAAAAGTTGGCTGAATTGAAACAACTGACGATTCCATGGGAGCCAAGTGCAGATAAAATCATGACAGGTGATGGTAAGGAAGACTACACCTACGCTTATAAAATCAGACATGAGACAGATGGGGAACTTTATAAATTTATCAAATCTAAGTTTAAATCCTACTTTGTCTTATCTACAAACTGTGTGCTCTTGGCTGATACCATAGTCGGTCAGGCTGGCACCGATATCCTCTCACCCAAAGGATTTATCGCTCCAGGAACTTACCAAGCCTACCTTAATCGAGAGTTTGAAAAACCAAATAGTATAGTCGTATCTAAACATGTTTATTAAGGAGAATTTATGAACTTAGTAAAAAAATACACCCCGTTAATACTTTTTATAGGGCTGGTTGCTCTTGTAATTCTGAATGCATCGAGCTTTATATCAGGAGCAATCTCTTTCTTTGACGTGACTTCAACCTTGATTTATGGTGCTGTTATTGCTTTTGTGCTTAATGTTCCTATGAAAAAAATTGAACAGTACTTAGTTAAATTGAAGGTAAAGGCAGAGTTGCGTCGTCCGATTGCCATGGTACTTGTTTTCCTAGCTCTTATCTTAATCGTGATTGCTCTTTTGGTTTTGGTGCTGCCAACCCTAGCCCAGACTATTAGTCAGCTGGGAACAGTCCTTTCAACAGTCCTTACTCAACTTGGGAAATTGCTAGGCAGCTCGGAATTTGTAACCAAAGACATGTTGTCAACTATCGTATCAGGCATACAGGGACAGTCTAGCTCTATTAGCCAAGCTTTGATAGGTTTTTTATCAGGTCTGACTAGTAATATCGGCAATATTTTTTCAAGTTTGATGAATGCCTTTTTGATTATAGTCTTCACCTTTTTATTTTTATCCAGTAAGGAACATTTGGCAGCGATGACGAGTCGACTTCTAAAAGTTTTTCTTCCAGAGAAGGTGGTGATAAAGTTGACTTACATTGGACAAGTAGCACTAGAGACTTATGACCAATTTTTGATGAGTCAGCTGATTGAAGCAGTTATCATAGGAGTTATGATAGCGGTTGGTTACAGCGTGTTTGGGATACCCTATGGAGTAATGACAGGTATCTTTGCAGGAGTGCTATCGTTCATTCCTTATGTAGGGCCTATGATTGCTTGTGTTGTGGGAGCGATTTTTATCTTCACAGTGAGTCCTACTCAAGCCTTACTTTCTCTTCTTCTATATCAAGTTATACAGCTGATTGAAGGAAACCTTATTTATCCTAGAGTTGTAGGTCAGTCTATTGGTTTGCCAGCTATTTTCACGCTTGCGGCTGCTAGTATTGGAGGCAATCTCTTTGGCTTACTTGGGATGATATTCTTTACACCGATATTTGCTGTTATCTATCGATTGGTTAAGGAATTTGTCGTTGCAAAGGAAAATCAGGTAGATTAAGCAAAACTAAATTTAATAAGATATACTGAGAAGAGAGTGAGAGATTCTCTTCTCTTTTATTTTTAAATACTTTTCTACAAAAAGCTATTAGACGTTAAAAAAAGCCTTGGTTTCAAGGCTTATTTCTGTTGATTTAGATGTGCCCCCTGCAGGGCTCGAACCTGCGCCCCATAGCTTAAGAGTCTACTGCTCTACCAACTGAGCTAAGGAGGCAACAGAAAAAGCTGAGAATGTAACTTCCCAGCTATTTTAATATGCCCAAAATGGCAGCTAGATTATTTACGAAAGGCATCAAGGATATAGGTGAAACCAACAATTAAAAATGCAAAGGCAACGACATAAACGACAAAGACACTTGTAGCTACTGGATTGAACAAAATCACTAGACCTAGTAAAAATGCAAGCAACGCTATCCACATGATATGGTTGCCAATAATAGGGAAAATCAATCCCAGACGATTGCCTTTAAAGAAAGCTATAATGGCTTCTACAATTAACCAAATTCCTAAAATAGTTGGAATGACAACTGGCAGCGTCACAAAGCCATAGGCAACGAGGTAAAGAGCTAAGAGAAGATTAACAATCCCTTGGAAAAGATGAGCTGGTGAGCGAAGCTCTTTTGGTACAGAGAAATAGCCTAAAATAGCTGCTATAGAAGAAACCAGTAAACCAAATGCAATCCACCAGCTGTAAACAACAAGATTAGCTACTGGGTGTGTAAATAGGAAAAGTCCTAAAAGGACAAAAACAACTCCTGCAAGGAATAGCAGTAAACGATTAGAAAATTTCATTTCAATACCCCCTATATAGTATAGTATAGTTTGATAATAAAAATATTATACACCTTTTTAGAGGAAATATCAATAAACTAAATGGAAAATTTGGAAGTTTCAGTCTGATTCATGAAAAGAAAATCAGTTTTTATTATTTTGAAAATAAAAAGAGAAGATAAAATTTGTCTTCTCTACATGAAAATATTGTATGGCATCAAAGCAAAAGTAACTGGCTTTACACTATTTGTAAAGATGTAATTTGATTCAAAAAGAAAAGATAGATTTAAAATGTGGGACAAATGATGGGGTAAATCAGTTATAGACAAGCAAAAAAAGCCTTGATTTACAAGGCTTTTTCCTGTTGTATTTAGATGCCCCCTACAGGGATCGAACCTGTGACCCACGGATTAAGAGTCCGCTGCTCTGCCAGCTGAGCTAAGGAGGCAAAGAAAAAAGCTGTATTGGTGCCGAAACTTCACGGTTTGTATTGAACCCGCGCAATTAAGCAGGTGGGCAACTCGCTCTAACTGAAGCTGTTTCCGTGTGAGACGGCCTACATGCTGTTAGAAGACTTTTGTTTCCCTAATAATACAAAAAATAGTCGGTCAACACTTAAGTGTGAAGTCGTACACCACAGCGTTTCTATGTTTATATGATACCACTTTTTCAAAAAAAATCAAGAGGAAAGTGCAATTTTTTGAAAAGGATTTCAGATTTTTCGCAAACGGTCGATAGCTTCCTTTCTTTGAGCCAAAGCCCGTTCATATTTACCAGTATCTTCTGCTTGGAAATAGTGATGATTGCGAATTTTTTCTGGCAGATAGTCTTGCTTGACCCAATTTCCAGGATAGTTGTGTGGATAGAGATAGTCTTGGGCATTTCCTAGTTCCTTGCTTCCACTGTAGTGCCCATCACGCAAGTGTCGCGGAATAGGCAAGTGCCCTGATGTTTTGAGGTCAGCAAGTGCCTTATCCATAGCCACATAAGCTGAGTTGGATTTCGGAGAAAGGGCCAAATCAATCACGACATTGGCAATGAGAATGCGGGCTTCTGGGAACCCAATCTTCTGGGCAGCATCCAGAGCAGTCACGGTGTGAATCTGGGCCTCAGGATTGGCTAAGCCGATATCTTCATAAGCGATAACAGTCAAACGACGAGCGAGACTTGGCAAATCACCAGCCTCAATCAAGCGGGCAGCATAGTGAAGACTGGCATCAACATCTGAGCCACGGATAGACTTTTGCAGGGCTGAGAGAACATCATAGTGACCATCTCCATCCTTATCCATAGTGATGTAGCTCCGCTGCAGGCTATTTTCCATGATGTCTAGGGTGATATGGCGAATGCCCTTGTCATTCTCAGGGGTAGAAAGAACTGCCAAATCCAGTGAGTTGAAGGCAGAGCGCAGGTCTCCGTTTGTAGAGGTAGCAATGAAATCCAGCGCATCCTCATCTAGTTCTACTGGAAAATCAAAACCACGCTCAGGGTTACTTAGAGCTATCTGCAGAGCCTCTTTGACGTCTTGGTTAGACAGAGGTTCCAACTCAAAAATTTGAACACGACTGCGAATGGCAGGAGTGACAGAAAAGAAAGGATTTTCAGTCGTAGCCCCAATCATGATGACCAGACCACTTTCCAAGAGTGGTAAGAGAAAGTCTTGTTTGGTCTTATCAAGACGATGAATCTCGTCTAGCAGTAGCACCAAGCCACCAGAAAATTTAGCCTCTTCGGCGATTTCTTGCAGTCGCTTTTTACTATCAACTGTCGCATTGAAGGTACGAAAGGCATACTTGGTCGTCCCTGCGATGGCAGAGGCAATACTGGTCTTGCCGATTCCCGGAGGGCCATAGAGAATCATGGAGGACAGACGGTTGGCTTCCACCATGCGGCGGATAATTTTTCCAGTCCCGACCAGATGCTCCTGACCGATGACCTGATCGATGGTTCTAGGGCGCATGCGAAGTGCGAGATTGTCTGGCATAGCAGTCCTTTCTAACGTGGATTTTCTGATACATATGTGGTAAGATGGTAGTATCTATTTTAGCATATTTCCGAGCAATCGGGGCGATTAAAGAGTCGCATAGAAAGAGGACAAAATGGCAACATATGGATTTTTAGATGTTTTAGAGGAAGAGTTGGAGAAGAATTTTCCCTTTGACTTTGAGATTAGTTGGGACAAGCGTAATCACGCAGTTGAAGTGAGTTTTCTATTGGAAGCGCAAAACGCTGCAGGTGTGGAGATGGTGGACGAGGACGGAGAGGTTTCGTCAGATGATATCCTCTTTGAAGAAGCAGTGCTTTTTTACAATCCTGCCAAGTCAACAGTCAATGAAGAAGATTATCTGACTGTCATCCCTTACCTGCCTAAAAAAGGTTTTTCTCGTGAGTTTTTAGCTTATTTTGCTCTTTTCCTTAAAGATACTGCTGAGGTTGGGCTAGATGCACTTATGGACTTTTTGGAAGACTCAGAAGCAGAAGAATTTGTCATGGAATGGAACCAAGAAGTCTTTGAAGAAGGAAAA
Organism: Streptococcus mitis; assembly: GCF_965111735.1. Lineage (GTDB taxonomy): Bacteria > Bacillota > Bacilli > Lactobacillales > Streptococcaceae > Streptococcus > Streptococcus mitis_DR. Next base: position 1,648,129 of record NZ_OZ217346.1, on the reverse strand, counting down.
GTTGGATTGGAAGAGGGAGAATTTTATCCTTATCCGAGATACTAGAAAGAAGATGAACTTTATTTGAGTAAATGTAAAGGGAGGTAAATCTTGACAGCGGGAAAAAAATATATTGGTGCTTATAGCCGTGATGCTAGAGACTATTTTTCATTATTGCCTACAGAAAAAGAAATAGTAGAGCAGTTGCAGGATATGTATATAGAAGAGAAAGGGATTTTTGTCTTATGTGGTAACAGAGGATCAGGAAAATCAAGTCTGAAAAATATTTCTTTGGAATTTGTTAAAAATCATAGAGGTTCTAAAGATAACAAAGAAATTCTTGTAGTAAATGTTTCTTATTTTAGTGGCAATAAAGATTTTCATAGAGAAATTTTGATGCAAATCCCTAACGCTATTACTAGAAGAATGAGCGATATTGAACATGATATTAATGATTATGTTTATAATGATGGCAGGTATTATCAGACTCTAGAGTATAATTCTAAGGAAAAAGTAAAAAAATATGATTGGTTAGAACAGAATCAAAGAAGCAAAAATTTTTCAATAATACGTAAAAGGTTGAAAAAAATTGAAGAAAAATTTGAGATTGATTCAAATATTTATAATTTATGCAACGAGTTATCAAATCAAACTAGTAATTTATTTGAACAGTTTAAGCTTTTAAATAAACAGAACGAACTCCAAAACAGTAAGTTTCCTCTGTTTCAAAAAAATAGAGTAGATATTTCAAATTTTCGAAAAAACATTGACGAACTGTATCAAAAGGTTGAGTATTTTGAAAAAAAAGCGAGCGAGCTGATAAAATTAGAGGAGTTCTTGCTTATTTCTCAACAACAGCTACAGTATTTTGATGTAGAAATAACAGATACAAAAAGATATTTAGAATCAACTACTTCAGATATATCAGCCGAGTCATCTATTGATTTAAGTGCTGATATAGGAATAATAAAATCGGGATTACAATTAAGAGGGAAAATTTCTTCAAGTAATAATGAAGAGTTGTCTCGGGAGTTAAAAAGTATTGTTACTGAGGAGTTAAAAGAGCGTCAGCTACTACGACTTTTAAAAAACATGTCTGAATACTTTAATATTACTTTTTCTATAGATGAATTAGATAAATGTAACACATCTACGATTATTGATATGATTGATAAAAATAAAAGGTTATTCTTTGATTGTAATGTTTCGACATTGCTAATTACAGATATATCTACTGCAATATCTTTATTGGAAAAATCAGATTATATTTCTGAACCTAATATCATTGTTGTCCCTGACTTAGGCATTTTGGATTATATTCACAGGGTCAATAATAAAGGACTGCCTCTAAATTATGATTTTATTACTATTCTAGATTCCTATTTTGTGAATAAAATGAATAATAGGGAGTTAAATTATGGTAGAAAAAATGAGAAAGGAATTTATTTTTTCAAGGGATTTGAACTTTATAAGTTTATGAATTCAACTCTTTATAGAGATACAAATCAACTTTATAAACCGATGATATTGAAATTTTATTGGGAATTAATTGATTTACTGGATTTTGTCGGGGAGTTATCTAAAGAAGAATATGAACAGTTTGAGAATAATTTTTTTTTAAATAATGATTTGCATTCTTTAAAAGTTAAGTTTATTCTGCGAAAAATAATAGATCAATTAACGACACAATCTTTTAATTACTCTTTTATTCTCGAAGATGAGCGAAGCTGGTATAGACATACTAAAGCATTGGCTGAGTTTAAATTTAAACAACATGATATTAGCAAATTTTTGCGACAACTAGCTTCAAAACCAACGATACTTTCCGATGAGACATTTTTTTTAAAAATTAATTATATAGATTCTCAAACTCAGGTATTTTACGATTTTAGTATAGAATTTTCAGATTATTTAAAAGAATTGGGAATTGATGATGGAAAGTTTAAAAATATCTTGTTGCAACTATCTGAACCAGGAAAAAAAGGTATGTATGATGGAAGAACATATCGTTTTGCAGAGGAATTTTATGATCCTTCTCAAGGAGTTGATGATGCACGAGCCATTGTAGAGAGAGAAAATACAGTTGGTATCATTTTATTTTATCCACACGATTATTCGGAGAATGCTGACCCAAATCACCAGCCGCTACGAAATGGTATTATTGTAACTGTAAATGGCTTTGATGAGTTTATACTATATCCATACTTAGGTTATATTGGTCTACATTCTCACAAACCATCTTATCTCACTGAATTTAAAAAAGAATTGAGTGATCAAAATATCCTAGTTTACGAAGTAGAAGATGAAAATTTATGGAAAGGATGTTTCGAAAAAGATAATAAAGACCTCAAAGATAAAATTTTTGAGGTCTGTAAAAAAGAAATAAAAAGATGGCTTAGTGATATGAAATATAGAAGAAGCTGATAGGAATTTGGGCTGAACTATTGATTTATAAGATTATGAAGTTTAGGAGATGTTGTCTCTTCTTGGGAATATATAGGTTTCCAAATTCTAATGAAAGTTAGCCAAATGAAAATTCTAAAATAATTAGAATATTTATCTTTTTGAATAGGCAGTGACTGGCATCCGAATATTGCAGGATGAGAAAAGCTATTATCAAAACTGGTTAGCCGAGCTGGAGAAGGAATTAACCGAAGGAGTTTAACATGGAAATAGAGATTTCTGATTTCACAGGCTGTAAGATTGCTTTGTTTTGTGGGGATAAGCTCTTGACTATCTTACGCGATGATAAGGCAAACATTCCCTGGCCCAATATGTGGGAACTTCCCGGCGGTGGCCGTGAAGGTGATGAAACTCCTTTTGAGTGCGTGGAGCGTGAAGTTTTTGAGGAACTGGGAGTTCATCTGACTGAGGATTGTCTGCTTTGGAGTAAGGTTTATCCAAGCATGCTTTTTGCGGATAAACAATCTGTATTTCTAGTCGGTCAGTTGACACAGGACCAGTTTGACAGTATCGTATTTGGAGATGAAGGTCAGGCCTATCAGTTGAAGAATGTCGAGGAATTTCTTAGATCCAGTCAAGTTGTACCTCAGTTGCAAGAGAGATTAAAAGATTATTTAAAAGTAAGTGATTAGAAAGGATGGTTCAGTTAAATTTCTAAACTGAACCCGCCCTAAACACTGTACCAAAAAGATAAACTTCTCTTAGATACAAGCGTATTCAGAGAATTTTCTATTTTGGCTTTGTGTTTTACGGGCTTGGTATCTTAATAATGGAAACATGGCAAGAGTTAAAAGTTACAGTTAAGCGTGAGGGGGAGGAGTTGGTTTCCAATCTCTTGATTGAGCTGGGAGCTCAAGGAGTCGCAATCGAAGACAGCATGGACTATGTGGGAAATGTTGACTGTTTTGGTGAAATTTTTCCAGAGGTTGAGCAACAAGAAGAAATCGTGGTAACAGCCTACTATCCTGATACGATTGATGTGGCAGTGGTTGAAGCGGACTTACAGGCTCGCTTAGCAGAATTGACAGATTTTATGGATTTGGGTGAGGTCAAGATGGGGACGACTGCCTTGGCTGAGGAAGACTGGGCAGACAACTGGAAGAAATACTACGAACCAGCTCGAATTACTCATGACTTGACTATAGTGCCGTCTTGGACAGACTATGAGGCGACTGCGGGAGAAAAGATTATCAAGCTGGATCCTGGCATGGCTTTTGGTACTGGGACACATCCAACAACTAAGATGAGCCTCTTTGCCTTGGAGCAGGTCCTTCGTGGTGGTGAAACGGTGCTGGATGTGGGGACAGGATCAGGGGTCCTCTCCATTGCTAGCTCGCTTCTTGGTGCCAAGGAAATTTTCGCCTATGACCTGGATGATGTGGCGGTTCGTGTGGCTCAGGAAAATATTGAGCTCAACCCTGGCATGGAAAACATCCATGTAGCTGCAGGTGACTTGCTCAAGGGTGTTGAGATTGAGGCAGATGTGATTGTGGCTAATATATTGGCGGATATCCTCATTCATCTGACGGAGGATGCCTATCGCTTGGTCAAGGATGAAGGCTATCTCATCATGAGTGGCATTATCAAGGACAAGTGGGACATGGTGCGCGAGTCAGCAGAGTCAGCTGGATTTTTCCTTGAAACCCACATGATTCAAGGGGAATGGAATGCCTGTGTCTTTAAGAAGACCAAGGATATTTCAGGGGTGATTGGAGGCTAGCATGCAGCAGTATTTTGTCAAAGGTAGTGCAATCTCTCCTGTGACCATTGAGGACAAGGAAACCAGCAAGCATATGTTTCAGGTTATGCGCCTGAAAGAAGAGGATGAGGTAACCTTAGTCTTTGATGATGGCATCAAGCGCTTGGCGCGCGTGCTGGATGTGGAAAATCGTCAGTTTGAGTTGGTCCAAGAATTAACTGACAATGTAGAACTACCAATCCAAGTGACCATAGCATCAGGTTTTCCCAAGGGAGACAAGCTGGAGTTCATCACTCAAAAAGTAACAGAACTAGGTGCCAGCCAAATCTGGGCCTTTCCTGCTGACTGGTCAGTAGCCAAATGGGATGGCAAGAAATTGGGCAAAAAGGTTGAAAAACTAGAAAAAATTGCCCTTGGAGCAGCAGAACAAAGCAAGCGTAATATAGTCCCAAGTATCAAGCTTTTTGAGAAAAAAGCAGATTTTCTAGCTCAGTTGGACCAGTTTGACTCTATCGTAGTGGCCTATGAAGAATCAGCAAAAGAAGGAGAAGCAGCTGCTCTCTTGCAAGCAGTTGCTGGTCTTGAAAAAGGAGCCAAATTGCTCTTTATCTTTGGACCAGAAGGCGGTCTCTCACCTGCAGAAATCGAGAGTTTTGAAGCTAAAGGAGCTGTCTTGGCAGGCCTAGGTCCTCGTATTTTGCGAGCAGAAACAGCCCCACTTTACGCCTTATCAGCCCTTAGTGTTTTATTAGAATTAGAGAAATAAGAGGAAGAAAATGGAACAAAAACACCGCTCAGAATTTCCAGAGAAGGAACTTTGGGATTTAACAGCCCTATACCAAGACCGTGAGGATTTCTTGCGTGCAATCGAGAAAGCTCGCGAAGATATCAACCAATTTAGCCGTGACTACAAGGGCAATCTGCATACTTTTGAAGATTTCGAGAAGGCCTTTGCGGAATTGGAACAAATCTACATTCAGATGAGCCATATTGGCAACTATGGTTTTATGCCGCAAACGACAGACTATAGCAATGAAGAATTTGCCAATATTGCCCAAGCTGGGATGGAATTTGAAACAGATGCCAGCGTAGCCTTGACCTTCTTTGACGATGCCTTGGTGGCAGCAGACGAGGAAGTCTTGGACCGATTGGGTGAGCTTCCCCACTTGACGGCAGCTATTCGTCAGGCCAAAATCAAAAAAGCCCACTATCTAGGGGCTGATGTGGAGAAGGCCTTGACCAATCTTGGTGAAGTTTTCTACAGTCCGCAGGATATTTACACTAAAATGCGAGCCGGGGACTTTGAAATGGCTGACTTTGAAGCCCATGGCAAAACCTACAAAAACAGCTTTGTGACCTATGAAAATTTCTACCAAAACCACGAGGACGCTGAGGTTCGTGAGAAATCTTTCCGTTCCTTCTCAGAGGGACTTCGTAAGCACCAAAATACGGCTGCAGCAGCCTATTTAGCCCAAGTTAAGTCTGAAAAACTCTTGGCAGATATGAAGGGCTACGATTCAGTCTTTGATTATCTTCTAGCTGAACAAGAAGTAGACCGTGCTATGTTTGATCGTCAGATCGACCTCATTATGAAGGATTTTGCGCCAGTCGCTCAGAGATACCTCAAGCATGTTGCCAAGGTTAATGCTCTTGAAAAGATGACCTTTGCAGACTGGAAATTGGACTTGGACAGCGCCCTGAATCCTGAAGTGACTATTGAAGACGCCTATGATTTGGTCATGAAGTCGGTAGAACCTTTGGGGCAAGAATATTGTCAGGAAGTTGCTCGCTATCAAGAAGAACGCTGGGTGGACTTTGCTGCCAATAGTGGCAAGGATTCTGGCGGTTATGCGGCGGATCCATATCGTGTGCACCCTTATGTCCTCATGAGCTGGACAGGTCGTTTGAGCGATGTTTATACCTTGATTCATGAAATCGGGCATTCTGGCCAATTCATCTTCTCAGATAATCACCAAAGTTACTTTAACGCTCACATGTCTACTTACTATGTCGAAGCGCCGTCAACCTTCAATGAATTGCTTTTAAGTGATTACTTGGAGCACCAGTCTGACGATCCACGTCAAAAACGCTTCGCTCTTGCCCACCGCTTGACAGATACCTACTTCCATAATTTCATCACCCACCTCTTGGAAGCAGCCTTCCAGCGTAAGGTTTATACATTGATTGAAGAAGGGGAGACTTTCGGAGCAAGCAAACTCAACAGCATTATGAAGGAAGTCTTGACCGATTTCTGGGGAGATACCATTGAAATTGACGATGATGCAGCTTTGACTTGGATGCGCCAAGCTCACTACTACATGGGCTTGTATAGTTACACTTACTCAGCAGGACTAGTCATCTCGACTGCGGGTTACCTCCATCTGAAACATTCAGAAACTGGAGCTGAAGATTGGCTCAATCTCCTCAAATCAGGTGGCAGCAAGACACCACTTGAGTCAGCCATGATTATCGGAGCAGATATTTCAACAGATAAACCACTCCGTGATACTATCCAATTCTTGTCAGACACAGTTGACCAGATTATCGCCTACAGTGCCCAGTTGGGAGAGTAAAGGTATCTGGTGTCGGATTTAAGGACGGTTTATTGATAATATGAATACACAAAAATCACCTGTTTTAGGTGATTTTTTTATACTTTAAAAATTTATTCAAATTTCCCTTTATTGGCTTCATTTGCTGCCTTCATGCTAATTTGTAAAAGGTTGGCGAGATTTTCATTATCCAGGCTAGCTTCTCCATTATTATCCACTTTTATGGCGAGGTAATGAGTGCTGCGATCAAGATAATCCATTCCCTCTAAATCTACGTAATTGTCAGCTTTAAAATCGAGAGCTGCTAATTGATAAACAAATCGAATATTTAGAGCTTTAGCGTAGTCTGTATTTAGAATTTTTTGTTGTTCTTCAATCAAGCCTTGGAAGAAATCTAAATCATTTTGATGATAAGAAGCCTTCACTTCGTATTGGTAGGTGTCTACAGCTGGGGATATAAATTTCAAATAAACCAAGTCACCTTCTACCTTATAATCTTCAAGAGTATAGGCTCCTGCTTTTCCTAGAGCATTGGTATTGACCTTGAAAAACATAGGTGCATAAATTTTGAGAGGATATTTTTCTCCCTTATACTCAAAGATGGTATCATTTGAAAAATTCGGATGGATTTTAGTCAACTCAGGGACTAAATATTCGTTCCAAATCTTATCAAATAATTCTTCTTGATTGCTAGCACCCGATGCTTTCACAACTAGGTCAAGATTTTCTTGATTGACAAAGACGGCATCCACTAATTTGAGGGCTGTTTGAACCTTAGAATCCGAAATTTCCTTTTTCTTTTTTTCAAGATTCTCAGTCGCCTCTTTAGTGCGATCTAAAGTTTTATTAAATTGACTGCCACTGTTGGTTTCAACAAAGGTTCTCTCATAGTTTGTAGGTTCAACTTTGGCATTCCAGTCAAATGAAGCAGCATGACCGGTTACATCTTTCTTATGGTAGGTTGCCATCTCTGTATTTGTTGTATTTTCTGTATTGTTTGTAGCAGTATTTGATGATTTAGATGAACAGCCAACGAGGCCAAATGCTAAAATTGTAACAGTGGTTAGAAAATAAACTCTAAACTTTTTTCTCATGGTAGTCTCCTTTTCCAAAAACGTTTATTGTATATTATCAATTATACCATTCTATTCAATTTTTTGTATGATTTATTAGAAAAATGTTTGATTGACCACTGCATACTTTTAAGAAGTGGGCTTTCTATAAAACTTTCCAATCAATTTTCTTGAAACCCTTTCCCTCTTTTGATAGACTAGTATCTAGTTTTTGAAAAAAGGAGAAAGAAAATGAAAAAATTTGTCGCTGAATTAATCGGTACTTTCATGCTTGTGTTCATTGGGACAGGAGCTGTTGTTTTTGGAAATGGTCTTGATGGCTTAGGTCACCTTGGAATCGCCTTTGCCTTTGGTCTGGCAATCGTGGTTGCTGCTTACTCAATCGGAACTGTTTCAGGTGCTCACTTGAACCCAGCGGTTTCGATCGCTATGTTTGTAAACAAACGTTTGTCATCTTCGGAGCTTGTTAACTACATCCTTGGGCAAGTAGTTGGAGCTTTCCTTGCATCAGCTGCGCTATTCTTCCTCTTGGCGAACTCAGGGATGTCAACTACTAGTCTTGGTGAAAATGCCTTGGCAAACGGTGTCACTGTCTTTGGTGGTTTCTTGTTTGAAACAATCGCAACCTTCTTGTTTGTCTTGGTTATCATGACCGTGACTTCAGAAAGCAAGGGCAATGGAGCGATTGCTGGTTTGGTAATCGGTTTGTCCTTGATGGCCATGATCCTTGTGGGATTGAACATTACTGGACTTTCAGTAAACCCAGCTCGTAGCTTGGCACCAGCTGTCTTGGTAGGTGGCTCAGCCCTTCAACAAGTATGGATTTTCATCCTTGCTCCAATCGTTGGTGGGATTCTTGCAGCCCTTGTTGCTAAAAACTTCCTTGGAACAGAAGAATAATTGAAACTCAAAAAGCCTTGCTCCTCGATTTGAGGAACAGGGCTTTTTCTTATCTGTTTATACTCAATGAAAATCAAAGGGCAAACTAGGAAACTAGCCGCAGGCTGTACTTGAGTACGGCAAGGCGACGTTGACGCGGTTTGAATTTGATTTTCGAAGAGTATTAACGGTTGTCAATTTTCTCTGGATAAAGGTCGTGTTGAAAGAGGCGTTGTTCTGCCAAGCCTTCATACTTAGTTCCTGGTTTACCATAGTTGTAGTAAGGGTCAATTGAGATGCCACCGCGCGGAGTGAATTTTCCCCAGACTTCTAAATAGCGAGGGTCTAGCAAGTTGACCAAGTCTTTCCCGATGGTGTTGATACAGTTTTCGTGGAAATCTCCATGATTTCGGTAACTAAAGAGGTATAGTTTGAGGGATTTTGACTCAACACAGAGCTTGTCAGGGATGTAGGAAATATAGATAGTTGCAAAGTCTGGCTGAGCAGTGATTGGGCAAAGGGAAGTAAATTCAGGACAGTTGAACTTGATGAAATAGTCATTTTCCACATGACGATTGTCAAAGGATTCGAGAACTTCTGGTTGATACTCGAAAATGTAGTTGGTTTCTTTGTTGCCCAGTAGGCTGAGGTTTTTCATTTCTTCTTGTTGTGACATGATTTTTTCTTTCTAATCTTAAACACCACGTTTGTTATCGTAGAGGAGGGTATGCAGTTGAGGAAGGACGCGGACATTGCCCCAGCTATCGTCGGCAGCGATGCGTTCCCAGAGTTCTTTGAGGCGGTCCAATTGGTCTTGGACAATATTGCCTCTAGTCTTGGGTTCAGGATTTCCAGCCGATAAAAAGAGAACATCTGGTTGGTAGCGATCTTGAATACCTTTGGCAAAGGCCAAATCGGCATCGTCAAAGACAGGGATTTTAAAGGTGACCTTGTCTGGATCTAGTTGGGAAACGATAAAGTCCAAGGTTTCAAAGTTGACTTCCATCTTGGATGAAGGAGGTTTGGGACTGAGAGTAACTTGGTCGATGTCTTTTAACCAATTTTGCCAGCGGGAGCCTTGGGTCTCAACAGCTAGAGTGACACCACGTTCCTTGAGTTTAGTGACGAGTTCAGCCATGTTGGCTGCTAGGATAGCAGGATTTCCCCCAGATAGGGTTACATAGTCGTAGCTTCCTAGTTTATCCAACTCAGCAATGACCTCGTCAGCTGTCATACGAGTTGGCTTTTCAGAACCATCCCAAGTAAAGGCAGAATCGCACCAGTCGCAGTGGTAGTCGCAACCAGCAGTGCGGACAAACATGGTTTTCTGGCCAATAGCACGGCCTTCGCCTTGAAAGGTTGGGCCAAAAATTTCCAGAACTGGTAGTTTGAGGACACGTTCCCTAGTCATCTAACCACTCCCGTCTAAACTCTGCAAAGGCAGTCGGAGTTTCATAGAGGCGAACGTATTCCAAACGGAGACCGCGCTCGTCTGGCAACTCTTGGTTCATGGTTTGGAAAATCCAGTAAACCATATTTTCAGCAGTCGTGTTCATATAGGGAAGAGTTTCATTGAGATAGCGATGATCCAAGTGGGGCTCTAAGTAGTTCTTGTAGATTGCTTTGATATCTCCGAAATCGTAGGTCATGCCACGTTCATCTAAAAATCCACTGACAGCAATCTGCAAATGATAGGTATGACCGTGCAGGGATTTGCATTTTCCCTCATAGTGAAAGAGGTGGTGAGCAGCATCAAAGGTAAATTCTTTTGATACCAAGGTTCTGTGAGGATTGTAGACAAGAGACTCCCCAGTTTCCTGTTTGATTTCTTTGGGTGCAAAAAACATTAGGCCTCTCCTTTCTGTGAGAGATAAACATCTAGACCATGTTGTCGTAGGTGGCAGGCTGGGCAATCTCCACAGCCACTTCCGATAATCCCGTTGTAGCAGGTTAAGGTCTTTTCACGAACATAGTCAAAGGCACCGAGTTGGTAAGCTAATTCCCAAGTTTCAGCCTTGTCTAGCCACATGAGAGGTGTTTGGATAACAAAGTCGTAATCCATAGCAAGGTTGAGGGTAACATTAAGGGATTTGACAAAGACATCCCGACAATCGGGGTAGCCTGAGAAGTCTGTCTCGCAGACACCTGTCACGATATCTTTAATGCCTCGTTGCTTAGCAAGAACTGCCGCAAAGGATAGAAAGAGGTGGTTGCGACCGTCAACAAAGGTATTGGGAACTTCTCCCTCTTTTTGCTCAATTTCCAGATCAGAGGTCAAGGCATTTTCAGTGATTTGCCCCAGCAGAGACATATCTAGGATATGATGACGAATCCCCTGTTCCTTAGCAATTTCTCTAGCGACTTGAATTTCGAGATGATGGCGTTGGCCGTAGGCAAAGGTAACGGCTTCGACCGTTTCATAGTGTTCTTTAGCCCAAAAGAGGCAGGTTGTAGAATCTTGACCGCCACTAAAGACGACCAAGGCTGATTGACGTTTCATAGTACTCCTTCCAAAATGGGAAATGTTCAGAGCACGCAAAAAGCTCCCTTGAGGGAGCTAAAAAATACCAAGTAGAGGTTTTTTTTAGCGATGGCATGTCCCAAACATCGTAATATTATACTTACAGTCTAGCATATTTTTTGAAAAATAGCAAAGGGCAAGAAAAAAAGAGACCAAAGCAAGTACTTGGTCTCTAATGTGATTAGCTCAATTCAGCAACGATGGCCTTGATTTGTTCTGCTGTGTGAACACCAGCAACTTGTTTCACTACTTGGCCGTCTTTTTTGAAGAGAAGAGTTGGGATAGACATGATTCCAAAAGCACGAGCTGTGTTTGGATTTTCATCAACGTCCATTTTAACGATTTTCAAGACATCTTCTGAAAGTTCTTCAGACAATTTATCCAAGATTGGACCTTGCATACGACATGGGCCACACCAAGTTGCCCAGAAGTCTACTAAGACCAAACCGTCTTTTGTTTCTTGTTCGAATGTTGCATCTGTAATTGCTTTTGCCATTGTATTTCTCCTTTTTTAGTTATATTGGCTTAAATCTTGTTTCTTGAGATAGAAGAAGATATCTCCGTAAGTCCCATGGTAGTCCAAATCATGACCGTTGTAAGTTAATTTTTGAACAGGGTAGTAGTCTGCGACGCCGATGAGGCAAGCTTGTTGTGAACGATCAAAGTCTTCATAAGATTCGAACGTTACAGTTCTTTCGTTCTTGCTGGCATCTAGGTAGGTAATTTCAATCATTTAAAAAACTCCTTTGTTTAATGATGACTTTATTTTACTCCTTGTAAAAGAGAATGTCAAGAAAAATGATTGCGCACGCAACTTTTTTCTAAAATCATCTTAAACCAAGAAATCCAAACCAGTTTCCAAGCTTTCTTCAACAGCCTTTTGTAGAGAGGCCAGTGTCTTTTGCCCATCACCTGTCAGGCAGATAAAGCTAGAACGTCTATCTTGATCACAACACATGCGACTAAGCAGACCGCAATTTTTAGCTTCCAAGCGAGCCACCATTCGAGAAACAGCGCTCGGGCTCAGATGAAGTTTATCTGGAAGGTCAATCTGGCGTAGAGATTTTTCTTGAGCCAAGTCCAGATAGTAGAGCAGGTAGAACTCTTTCAAGGTCAGACTTTGCTCGCTCTGCTGGGCAATAGTCTCTTCCAAGAGACTTTCAATTTCTTTCTGACGCCGATTGAAGTCAAACCATTTTTCCAAATAGGTCATAGTATCTCCTTTCTTTTTAGAGTTATAGCATAGAAGAATGTCCATTCTCGAACAGTCTCTGCATCACAAGATGATTGCGCATGCAATAATTATACTACTTTTCAAAAGAGCTGGCAAGAAAGACGCTGGCATCTTTTATCCTAAATCATGCCTGTTTTCACAAGTCAAGAATTGTTTGTATGCCCTTTCCTTTCTAATTTTCATTATCCCTTGTGCATTTCCTTGAAATTTTCTGAAAAAAGAGTAAACTGGTATGCAAGAAGTCTATTTCGTGGAGTATAGGATGAAATTATATGTTCAATTAATGATTCTCTTTGTGATTTCTCTAATCGGAGAGGGGATCTCTAGTTTCTTTCATTTGCCCATCCCAGGCAGTATTATCGGTTTGATTATTCTCTTTCTAGCCTTACAATTCAAGTGGCTGAGAACCAGGCATGTCAACATGGTGGGGAATTTCTTGCTGGCCAATATGACCATTCTCTTTTTGCCACCAGCAGTGGGAATCATGGAGAAGTTTGATGTGATTGCTCCCTATCTCTTGCCCATTGTTTTGATTGTCTTTTTTGCGGCTGTCATCAATATTATCCTCATAGCCTTGGTAGTTCAGTTCATCAAGAGACGGTTTGAGGGAGATTATGAGAAAGGAGATGCCAAATGAGTGAATTTGTTTCCAATCCCCTGTTTGGGCTTGCCCTGTCTATCCTAGCTTATCTAGTAGGAATGCTGATTTACAGACGTTTTCCCCATCCTTTGACAACGCCCTTGCTTTTGTCAGCTGTTTTCATTATTATCTTTCTAAAGGTGACGGGGATTTCTTACCAAGATTACTACCAAGGTGGGGTTTATCTGAATAATTTGATTGTCCCATCGACCGTGGCTCTAGGGATTCCGCTTTACAAGAGTTTTCACTTGATGAAGCACCATGCTCGCAGTATTCTCTTTGGTAGTCTGCTAGCGGTAGTGGTCAATACCTCTTTCACAGCCCTTGTAGCTAAAATCTTTGGCATGGACTTTTTCCTAGCCATTTCTCTCTTTCCTAAGTCAGTGACAACCGCCATGGCAGTGGGGATCACAGAAAAATTACAAGGCTTGACGACCGTGACCTTGGTCGTTGTTGTGGCAACTGGGATTTTAACCAGTGTCATCGGCCCAACCCTTTTGAAGTGGTTGAAAATTGACGACCCAGTAGCTGTTGGTCTTTCTCTTGGAGGAACAGGCCACGCAGTCGGAACGGGAACAGCCTTCCGATACGGCTCTGTAGCAGGAGCTATGGGTGGTTTGGCTATCGGTGTCACCGGTATTCTCTATGTCTTTGTCAGCCCTATTGTAGCCAGTTTGATATTGAGTTAAATTAAAACCCAGCTTTTTAGCTGGGCCTTTTTTATTGTAAATTAACCTTGTTTCTCAAGATGTAGTAGGTTCCGAGGTAAAAGATCGCTATGAAAATGAGCTCTTCAACAATGCCTATGCTTGCTCCCATATAGAAATTATCATTAAATCCTGCAAGTGAATTGACATAGAAGTTAGTACTGGTATTGAAGAAAACTTCAATAAATCCAATGACGATTTTGATACCAATGTAGGCTACAACAGCAAGTGCAGTACGATATTCATTGAACAGTTGTCCAATGGAAATGGCTAAGTAGATGCAGAGGATTTCTGAGATGGTATTTAGTAGGAAGGATACCCCCATAAGAGAGAGTTGAGGAAGGAATGTTCCTACAAGTGGAATCAACTCAGAATTTGATATCCATTCTGGAACCGTTATGGTAACAATAATAAAAGCGCTTAGAGCTAGTACAGTGGAGCTAAGGATAGACCAAATGAAGGCTCCAACTAATTTGGCTGTGATGATATGGTGTTCAGAAACTGGCAAGGTCAAGGTCAGATAGCCTTGTCGGTCATAGACACTACCTTTGAATCGTTTAATAATCAAGAAAATGGTTGAAATCCCAAGTGTAATCATCAATCCACCAAAGACGAGAGCCAGAAAGAAAAGTAAGACAGGTTGGCTATCTTTGAAAGATACATAATTATAATAGTGTCCTTGCATTCCTATGGGAACGGAAAGAACTAGCACGGCAGCGTAAAGGGCTAAATACCACTTGTTAACATTTTTAAATTCGTAGCGAACTAAATTCCAAAACATAATAATCTCCTTTGCTTAGGCCTTAAATTCCTGACGGAAGAGTTGGTCAATGGATTCACCAGACTCATAGCGAATATCATCTACATTACCTTGACGGACGACTTTTCCATCCTTTAGGAAGACAATTTCATCCAAGATTGGCTCGATATCAGAAATCAAGTGGGTAGAAATCAAAACGGTAGAAGTTGGGGAGTAGTTGTTGATAATGGTATTGAGGATATACTCACGGGCTGCTGGATCCACCCCACCAATGGGTTCGTCTAAAACGTAGAGGCGGGCATCACGGCTCATAACCAAAATCAGTTGTACCTTTTCCTTATTCCCTTTTGATAATTTCTTGAGACGACTATTTTCATCAATACCTAGGTCTGCAAGTAGATGATGGGCACGTTCAAGATTGAAATCTTTATAGAAGGTCTTGAAGTAGGTTAGGGCTTCTTTGACCTTCATTTGCTCATTGAGATAGGTCGTATCAGGCAAATAAGCTACGATTGCCTTGGTTGCTGGGCTTGGGTCCATGTCGTTTATAAGGACACGTCCTTGATCTGGTTGCAAGAGGCCATTGATTAGTTTAATCAAGGTTGTTTTTCCTGAGCCGTTTGGCCCAAGGAGACCGACAATTTTTCCAGCTGGGATGTCAAGAGAAACATTTTCAAGGGCTGGTGTTGCTCCATAAGATTTGGATACATTTTCAAATGTTAGTAATGACATAGGTTTAAACTCCTTTAATATAATCGACGACTACGCCTGGTAGTTCTTCTTTTTCATAGCCAAAATGGGTCATGGAGGAAACGAAGTGTTCCAATTCTTCTTCTGATAATTGTTTACGCGATTGGGCGATTAGCTCCTTATCCTCAGTTACAAATCGTCCAGTTGTTCGCTTACTGTAGACAAATCCTTCTCGTTCGAGGTCTGACAAGGCTCTTTGGATGGTGTTGGGATTGACACCGGCCTCGCTAGCCAGCTCTCGCACGGTTGGAAGTTGTTGATTGGGTTCCAGCGTATGGGAAACAATCTGAAGCTTGATTTTCTCCATAATCTGTAAATAGATGGGTTTTTTGTTGTCAAATGTCCAGGACATCTTGGTCTCCTTTCTTTTATCTCTTTGTCTTAATTAAATAATACAACAAAACAAAAAACTTGTCAAGCAAAAAGAAGAATTGTTTTGGGAATCGCTTAAAAAATGGTATAATGAAAAGAAAACGATAAGGAGGGAAAGGATGCGTTGTCCAAAATGTGGGGCTACCAAGTCAAGTGTTATCGATAGTCGCCAAGCAGAAGAAGGGAACACTATTCGTAGAAGACGTGAGTGCGATGAATGCCAACACCGTTTTACAACCTACGAACGAGTAGAAGAAAGAACCTTAGTGGTTGTTAAAAAAGATGGCACACGGGAACAGTTCTCCAGAGATAAAATCTTTAATGGGATTATCCGCTCAGCCCAGAAACGTCCTGTGTCAAGTGATGAAATCAACATGGTAGTCAATCGTATCGAACAGAAACTCCGTGGTCGAAATGAAAATGAAATTCAAAGTGAGGACATTGGTTCACTCGTCATGGAGGAGTTGGCTGAGTTAGATGAGATTACCTATGTACGTTTTGCTAGTGTCTATCGTAGTTTTAAGGATGTCAGTGAGTTAGAGAGCTTGCTCCAACAAATCACCCAGTCCTCTAAAAAGAAAAAGGAAAGATAAATGAAGCCAATTGACCGTTTTTCTTATCTAAAGAATAATCGGGTGTCGCAAGATACCTCATCTCTGGTACAGTGCTACCTCCCGATTATCGGTCAGGAGGCACTGAGCCTTTATCTTTATACAATCAGTTTTTGGGATAATGGCAGAAAGGAATACCTCTTTTCAAGTATTCTCAACCATCTCAACTTTGGGATGGATAGACTGATAAAATCCTTAAAAATCCTATCTGCTTTCAATCTCTTGACCCTCTATCAAAAGGGGGATATTTATCAGTTAGCCCTTCATGCCCCTCTTTCGAGTCAAGAGTTTTTGGAGCATCCTGTTTATCGCAGACTTTTGGAGAAAAAGATTGGCGATGCAGCGGTGGAGGATTTAAAAGTTGAAAGTGCTGAGGGAGAAGAAATACCTGTCTCACTCAATCAAGTTTTTCCAGATTTGGCAGAACTAGGAAGTCAAGAAGACCTTGGTCTCAAGAAGAAAGTGGCCGACGATTTTGACTTGGATCATTTTCGTCAGCTCATGGCTCGAGATGGGCTTCGCTTTGCGGATGAGCAGTCCGATGTCTTAAACCTCTTTGCCATTGCTGAGGACAAGAAATGGACTTGGTTTGAGACTTATCAATTGGCCAAGTCAACAGCTGTTTCCCAGGTTATTTCAACCAAACGCATGCGGGAAAAAATTGCTCAAAAACCTGTTTCCTCTGACTTTAGTCCTAAGGAAGCAACCATTATCAAAGAAGCAAAAAGTAAAACCGCCTTGCAGTTCTTGGCAGAAATCAAGCAGACACGCAAGGGGACCATTACCCAAACAGAAAGAGAACTCTTGCAACAAATGGCTGGTTTGGGCTTGCTGGACGAAGTCATCAATATCATTCTCTTGTTGACCTTTAATAAGGTGGATTCAGCAAATATCAATGAGAAATATGCCATGAAGGTAGCCAATGACTATGCCTATCAAAAGATTCATTCGGCAGAAGAGGCAGTCTTGCGCATTCGTGAGCGTGGACAGAAGAATCAGGCTCAAAAAAGCAGTAAACCCAGTCCTACCAAGTCCAATGTACCCAAGTGGAGTAACCCAGATTATAAGAATGAAACCAGCGATGAAACTCGTCTGGAACTAGAACGTAAGAAACAAGAACTATTAGCTCGATTAGAAAAAGGAGGAGATTAGATGGAAAGTGTCGGAGACGTACTCAAACGTCAACCTAGTCGTTTTCATTATCAAGATTTGGTCCAGAAAATCATGAAGGATCCTGATGTTGCGGCCTTTATCCAGCAAGAATCCCTGACTCCAGAGGAATTAAATCGCAGTATCTCCAAGTTTAATCAGTACATCACCGAGCGTGACAAGTTTCTCCGTGGTGATACGGATTATATTGCCAAAGGCTACAAACCGATTTTGGTTATGAATCACGGATATGCGGACGTTTCTTATGAAGAAACTCCTGAACTAATCGCAGCGGAAAAAGAAGCGGCTATTAAGAACCGTCTCAAGTTAATCAATCTGCCAGCCAGTCTCAGGAAAGCTAGTTTGGCTCAAGTAGATTTGGATGATTTGGGTCGCTTGCCAGTTTTTGAAAAGCTATTAGCCTTCGTGGAACAATATCCAGCTATTCGAAAAGGTCTTTACTTATATGGAGACTTTGGTGTGGGAAAAAGTTTCATGGTGGCTGCCTTAGCCCATGATTTATCAGAAAAACGAGGTGTTTCATCAACTCTCCTCCACTATCCTAGCTTTGTCATTGATGTCAAAAATGCTATCGGTGATGGGAATGTTAAGACCTTGGTGGATGAGCTTAAGCTTTCTGAAGTCCTGATTTTAGATGACATTGGTGCCGAGCAATCAACACCTTGGGTGCGTGACGAAATCCTGCAAGTCATTCTTCAATATCGGATGCAGGAAAATTTACCGACCTTTTTCACCTCCAACTTCAACTTTGAAGAATTGGAGCAGCATTTCGCTAAAGGGAAACATGGAAATGACGAAACCTGGGAAGCTAGACGGGTCATGGAACGCATCCGTTATTTGGCTGAGGAGACTCGTTTAGAAGGAGTGAACCGTCGATGACAGAAACAATCAAATTAATGAAGGCTCATACTTCAGTGCGCAGATTTAAAGAGCAAGCCCTTCCTCAGGAAGACTTGGCTGAAATCCTGACAGCGGCCCAAATGGCCTCGTCTTGGAAAAATTTCCAATCCTACTCTGTGATTGTGGTACGAAGTCAAGAAAAGAAAGATTCCTTGTATGAATTGGTGCCTCAAGAAGCTATTCGCCAGTCTGCTGTTTTCCTTCTCTTTGTCGGAGATTTGAACCGAGCAGAAAAGGGAGCACGACTTCATACGGATACCTTCCAACCTCAAGGTGTAGAAGGTCTCTTGATTAGTTCAGTCGATGCGGCTCTTGCTGGTCAAAATGCCCTGCTGGCAGCTGAAAGCTTGGGCTATGGCGGTGTCATCATTGGTTTGGTACGGTACAAGTCAGAAGAAGTGGCAGAGCTCTTTAACCTGCCTGACTACACCTATCCTGTCTTTGGGATGGCACTAGGTGTGCCAAATCAACATCATGATGTGAAACCAAGACTGCCATTAGAGAATGTTGTCTTTGAGGAAGAATACCGAGAACAGTCAACTGATGCAGTCGAAGCTTATGACCGTGTACAGGCTGACTATGCTGGAGCGCGTGCGACCACAAGCTGGAGTCAGCGTCTAGCAGAACAGTTTGGTCAAGCTGAACCAAGCTCAACTAGAAAAAATCTTGAACAGAAGAAGTTATTGTAGAAAGTGAGAAATTATGGCCCTACCAACTATTGCCATTGTAGGACGTCCCAATGTTGGGAAATCAACCCTATTTAATCGGATCGCTGGTGAGCGAATCTCCATTGTAGAAGATGTCGAAGGAGTGACACGTGACCGTATCTATGCAACGGGTGAGTGGCTCAATCGTTCGTTTAGCATGATTGATACAGGAGGAATCGATGATGTCGATGCTCCTTTCATGGAACAAATCAAGCACCAGGCAGAAATTGCCATGGAAGAAGCCGATGTGATCGTCTTTGTCGTGTCTGGTAAGGAAGGAATTACCGATGCAGACGAATACGTAGCCCGTAAGCTTTATAAGACCCATAAACCAGTTATCCTCGCAGTTAACAAGGTGGACAACCCTGAAATGCGAAATGATATCTATGATTTTTATGCCCTCGGTTTGGGCGAACCATTGCCTATCTCATCTGTCCATGGTATCGGTACAGGGGATGTGCTAGACGCTATCGTAGAAAATCTTCCAAATGAATATGAAGAAGAAAATCCGGACGTGATTAAGTTTAGCTTGATTGGTCGTCCTAACGTCGGAAAATCAAGCTTGATTAATGCTATCTTGGGAGAAGACCGTGTCATTGCTAGTCCCGTTGCTGGAACAACGCGTGACGCTATTGATACCCACTTTACAGATACAGATGGCCAAGAGTTTACCATGATTGATACAGCTGGTATGCGTAAGTCTGGTAAGGTTTATGAAAATACTGAGAAATACTCTGTCATGCGTGCTATGCGTGCTATTGACCGCTCAGATGTGGTCTTGATGGTCATCAATGCGGAAGAAGGCATCCGTGAATACGACAAGCGTATCGCAGGATTTGCCCATGAAGCTGGTAAAGGAATGATTATCGTGGTCAACAAGTGGGATACGCTTGAAAAAGACAACCATACTATGAAAAACTGGGAAGAAGATATCCGTGAGCAGTTCCAATACCTGCCTTACGCACCGATTATCTTTGTATCCGCTTTGACCAAGCAACGTCTCCACAAACTTCCTGAGATGATTAAGCAAATCAGTGAAAGTCAAAATACACGTATCCCATCAGCTGTCTTGAACGATGTCATCATGGATGCCATTGCCATCAACCCAACACCGACAGACAAAGGAAAACGTCTTAAGATTTTCTATGCGACCCAAGTGGCAACAAAACCACCAACCTTTGTCATTTTTGTCAATGAAGAAGAACTTATGCACTTTTCTTACCTACGTTTCTTGGAAAATCAAATTCGCAAGGCCTTTGTTTTTGAGGGGACTCCAATCCATCTCATCGCAAGAAAACGCAAATAAAAAAGTAGAATCTGGAATGACATTTCCAGATTTTTTTGATAAAATGAAGTTGAAGAAAGCGCTATCAAAAAGAGGTGTTGATGATGGAACATTTGTTTAAATTGTTAATCTTATTACCCTGTTTTTACTTTTTCAGCTGGATTGAAAAGGCCGATAGAGATAGTAAATTTTTCCCAATTTTTTACTATTTTTACTGGTTTTACATCCCCCTCTATGCTCTTTTTAGCCTTGCTTGGACAGTTATTTCAGTTCTGTTTTTCAATATCGTCTTGAGAAATTTGACAGATATCAAGTTATGGGGAATTTGGTTTCTTTTTATTCTGCTAGCTATTGGTCTGAATAGGTTAACTTATTTCTGTTTCAAAAAAATGCTTCGCTTGAGACGGGAACTCGGGAAGTCAAAAGGTGGAAGGCATTGATTTATATTGGTAATAACATTTAATAGAACGAAACTAAAGAAAACAATTTTAAAGAGGAGGTGTCGATGATGAAACTGTCGTTTAATTGGTTTCATTTAATACTCTTATTTCCTTGTTTATATTTTTTCTATTGGATAGACAATGCTGACAGAAACAGTAAAATTTTCCCCATCTTCTACTATTTTTACTGGATTTATATTTCCCTTTTAGCTCTGTTTAGCATGGATATGACAATTTTTTCATTCTTATTTTTCCCTTTTGTTCTGAGCCATGATTCAGATGCTAGTACTTGGGGTGTTTGGTTGCTTTTGATAGTCTTATCTCTAGGCAGCGACTGGTTAGACTATATCTTTTTCAAAAAAATGCTTCGCTTGAGACGGGAACTCGGGAAGTCAAAAGGTGGCAAGCATTGAGTTATATCGGTTTCTATTTATAGGAGGTGGCTTATGGCACATCTAAAATCATTTATTACACGCTATGCTAAGGTCTATATTGGTTTAGTTCTGTTGATCTGGATTGCTTTCTTCTTTCTTCCTTGGGGCAGTCCGATTCTGGGGGGAAAGATTGACCTCTTCAGCATACAGAAAGTCTTGCTAGTTTTTGGTATTCTGTCTATTTTGATGGCCTTGCTGTCCAAGAAAGTCAGTCTCTTTGTTTTTGGGCTTATCTGCTGTCTTTCTCTTTGGATAAATCTATTTATCCTATTTGCTATTTTGCCGATTTTTGGCAATTAAAGTATCATAAAAATCAGAGAGGTTAGCTTGGAAACTAGCCTCTTTTTCCTTTTCAAAATGGGGATTCTTCCTTGAAAATAATCAGTAATTGTGCTAAAATTAAAAGAACATTCTAAAATATTCGGAATTTAAAGTAAGGAAAAACATGGCTAATATTTTAAAAACAATTATCGAAAATGATAAAGGAGAAATCCGTCGTCTGGAAAAGATGGCTGACAAGGTTTTCAAATACGAAGACCAAATGGCTGCTTTGACAGATGACCAACTAAAAGCAAAAACAGTTGAATTTAAAGAACGTTATCAAAATGGAGAATCACTGGATTCATTGCTTTATGAAGCATTTGCGGTTGTCCGTGAGGGTGCCAAACGTGTCCTAGGACTCTTCCCATATAAGGTTCAGGTCATGGGGGGAATCGTTCTTCACCATGGTGACGTGCCAGAAATGCGTACAGGGGAAGGGAAAACCTTGACTGCGACCATGCCCGTATACCTCAATGCCCTTTCAGGTAAAGGGGTTCACGTAGTTACGGTCAATGAATACCTGTCAGAACGTGATGCGACTGAGATGGGTGAATTGTACTCATGGCTTGGTTTGTCAGTAGGGATTAACTTGGCTGCCAAATCTCCAATGGAGAAAAAAGAAGCCTATGAGTGTGATATTACCTACTCAACCAACTCAGAAATCGGATTTGACTACCTACGTGATAACATGGTCGTTCGTGCTGAAAACATGGTACAACGTCCGCTCAACTATGCCTTGGTTGATGAGGTTGACTCTATCTTGATTGACGAGGCCCGTACACCTTTGATCGTATCAGGTGCTAATGCAGTTGAAACCAGTCAGCTCTACCACATGGCAGACCACTATGTAAAATCTTTGGACAAAGACGACTATATCATCGATGTACAGTCTAAGACTATTGGTTTGTCTGATTCAGGGATTGACAAGGCTGAAAGCTACTTCAAACTTGAAAACCTCTATGACATCGAAAACGTAGCTCTTACTCACTTTATCGATAACGCCCTTCGTGCTAACTACATCATGCTTCTCGATATTGACTATGTGGTGAGCGAAGAGCAAGAAATCTTGATCGTTGACCAATTTACAGGTCGTACCATGGAAGGTCGTCGTTATTCTGATGGCTTGCACCAAGCTATTGAAGCTAAAGAAGGTGTGCCAATTCAGGATGAAACCAAGACATCTGCCTCAATCACTTACCAAAACCTTTTCCGTATGTACAAGAAATTGTCTGGTATGACAGGTACAGGTAAGACTGAGGAAGAAGAATTCCGTGAAATTTACAACATTCGTGTTATTCCAATCCCAACAAACCGTCCTGTTCAACGTATTGACCACTCAGACCTTCTTTATTCAAGTATCGAGGCTAAGTTTAAGGCGGTTGTCGAAGACGTTAAGGCTCGTTACCAAAAAGGTCAGCCTGTCTTGGTTGGTACAGTAGCGGTTGAAACCAGTGACTACATTTCTAAGAAACTAGTCGCAGCTGGTGTTCCTCACGAAGTCTTGAATGCTAAGAACCACTATAAAGAAGCCCAAATCATTATGAATGCTGGTCAACGTGGTGCTGTTACCATTGCGACTAACATGGCCGGTCGTGGTACCGACATCAAGCTTGGTGAAGGGGTTCGCGAATTAGGTGGACTTTGTGTGATTGGTACAGAACGTCATGAAAGCCGTCGTATCGATAACCAGCTTCGTGGACGTTCAGGTCGTCAAGGAGACCCAGGTGAGTCACAATTCTACCTCTCTCTTGAAGATGACTTGATGAAACGTTTTGGTTCTGAACGCTTGAAGGGAATCTTTGAACGTCTCAACATGTCTGAAGAGGCCATCGAGTCTCGTATGTTGACACGTCAGGTTGAAGCAGCTCAAAAACGTGTCGAAGGAAATAACTACGATACCCGTAAACAAGTCCTTCAATACGATGATGTCATGCGTGAACAACGTGAAATTATCTACGCACAACGTTACGACGTCATCACTGCAGATCGTGACTTGGCACCTGAAATTCAGGCTATGATCAAACGTACGATTGGTCGTGTCGTTGATGGTCATGCGCGTGCCAAACAAGATGAAAAACTCGAAGCAATTTTGAACTTTGCTAAGTACAACTTGCTTCCTGAAGATTCTATTACGATGGAAGACTTGTCAGGCTTGTCTGATAAGGCCATCAAGGAAGAGCTTTTCCAACGTGCCTTGCAAGTTTACGATAGTCAGGTTTCAAAACTACGCGATGAAGAAGCGGTGAAAGAATTCCAAAAAGTCTTGATTCTACGAGTGGTAGATAACAAGTGGACAGATCATATCGATGCCCTAGATCAATTACGTAATGCGGTTGGACTTCGTGGCTATGCTCAGAACAACCCTGTTGTTGAGTATCAGGCAGAAGGTTTCCGTATGTTTAACGATATGATTGGTTCGATTGAGTTTGATGTAACACGCTTGATGATGAAAGCCCAAATTCATGAGCAAGAAAGACCACAAGCAGAACACCATATCAGTACAACAGCGACTCGTAATATCGCTGCCCACCAAGCAAATATGCCTGAAAATCTGGATTTGAGCCAGATTGGACGGAATGAACTTTGCCCATGTGGTTCTGGTAAGAAGTTTAAAAACTGTCACGGTAAAAGACAATAAAATGAGATAGTTTAGAGGCGGATACCTTGTGAAAAGTAAATTTTTACTTGGTATCCGTTTGATTTATAAGGAGATGAGTTATGGTATTTACAGCAAAAAGTCCTAAAATTAATATTGAAGAAGTTCGTGCCTTATCAAAATTAGAAGGCCAAGCTTTGGAGAGAAAATCACAGCGCGATCAAGAGCTAGAAGCCATTATACGTGGAGAAGACCAGCGGATTCTATTGGTAATCGGGCCATGCTCATCTGACAATGAAGAAGCTGTTCTTGAGTACGCTAAGCGTTTGGCAGTCCTACAAGAAGAAGTAGTAGACCGTATCTTTATGGTTATGCGTGTTTATACTGCCAAACCCCGTACCAACGGAGATGGCTATAAGGGATTGATTCACCAGCCTAACACGGCAGAAGCACCTAGTCTCATCAACGGAATCAAAGCCGTTCGACATCTTCATTATCGTGTCATCACGGAAACAGGTATGACGACAGCTGATGAAATGCTTTATCCTGAAAATCTTCCGCTTGTGGATGATTTGATTTCTTACATGGCGGTTGGTGCTCGTTCAGTTGAAGACCAGCAACACCGCTTTGTGGCCAGTGGAGCAGATTTCGCGACTGGTTTTAAAAATCCAACCTCTGGAAATCTCAATGTCATGTTTAATGGGATTTATGCTGCTCAAAATAAACAAAGTTTCCTTTTCCTAGGAAAAGAGGTGGAAACAACTGGGAACCCGCTTTCGCACGCTATTCTTCGTGGAGCGACCAATGAGTATGGTAAGAATATTCCCAACTACTACTATGATAATTTGATGGATACCATTGCCCAGTATGAGAAAATGGGCTTGGAAAATCCCTTTATCATTGTGGACACTAATCATGACAACTCTGGTAAGCAATACATGGATCAGATTCGAATTGTCCGCCAGACCTTGATTAATCGTGATTGGAATGAAAAAATCAAGCAGTACGTTCGTGGCTTTATGATTGAGTCTTATCTAGAAGACGGCCGTCAAAACGAACCGAAAGTATTTGGCAAGTCGATCACGGACCCTTGCCTTGGCTGGGAGAATACGGAAGCCCTCGTCAGAGAAATCTACCAAACGCTAGGAGAATAGTATGGCATTTATTGAAAAAGGTCAAGAAATCGATATTGAAGCAATCAAGGCAGAAACTCAATTGTCTGCGGAAGCCTTGCGACTAAAGGAGCGTCGTGATAGAGAATTGGCAGACATCATTTCAGGAGAAGATGATCGGATCCTTTTGGTGATTGGTCCTTGCTCTTCTGACAATGAAGAGGCTGTCTTGGAATATGCTCGCCGTTTATCAGCTTTGCAAAAGAAGGTGGCGGACAAGATTTTCATGGTTATGCGTGTTTATACAGCTAAACCTCGCACCAACGGAGACGGCTATAAAGGTTTGGTTCACCAACCAGATACCTCTAAGGCTCCAAGCCTGATTAACGGTTTGCAGGCTGTGCGCCAGTTGCACTACCGCGTGATTACAGAGACTGGTTTGACAACGGCAGATGAGATGCTTTATCCGTCAAATCTGGTCTTGGTGGATGACTTGGTCAGCTACCATGCTGTTGGGGCTCGTTCTGTGGAAGACCAAGAGCACCGCTTTGTGGCTTCAGGGATTGATGCACCAGTGGGGATGAAAAATCCAACCTCAGGAAACCTTGGGGTCATGTTTAACGGTATCTATGCTGCTCAGAACAAACAGACCTTCCTCTTTCATGGTCAAGAAGTTGAGACTTCAGGAAATCCCTTGGCCCACGTCATCCTTCGTGGAGCAGTTAATGAATATGGGAAAAATGAGCCTAACTTTTACTATGAAACCCTGCTAAATGCCATTGAGCGCTATGAAGCCATGGGACTTGAAAATCCTTTTATTCTCATTGATACCAACCATGATAACTCAGGAAAGCAATATATGGAGCAAATTCGAATTGTTCGCCAGACTTTGCAAAATCGTGATTGGAATGAGAAGATTAAAAAGACAGTTCGAGGCTTTATGATTGAATCTTACCTAGCAGATGGTCGTCAAAATCAACCAGAGGTCTTTGGTTGCTCTATTACCGACCCTTGCCTAGGTTGGGAAAATACAGAGGCCTTGGTAGAAGAAATTTATGCTACCTTGACAAAATAAGTGAAAAGGATGGAGTTGGGGAATCTCAACTCCTTTTGATGAGAATGATAGTTGGACACGGAATTGACATCGAAGAATTGGCTTCGATAGAAAGTGCAGTTACACGACATGAAGGTTTTGCTAAGCGCGTGCTGACAGCTAAGGAAATGGAGCGATTTAACAGTCTTAAAGGGCGCAGACAAATCGAATATTTGGCTGGTCGCTGGTCGGCTAAGGAGGCCTTTTCCAAGGCTATGGGAACTGGTATTGGGAAGCTCGGTTTTCAGGATTTGGAAGTCTTGAATAATGAACGCGGGGCGCCTTATTTTAGTCAGTCACCATTTTCAGGAAAGATTTGGCTGTCTATCAGCCATACAGATCAGTTTGTGACAGCCAGTGTCATTTTGGAGGAAAATCATGAAAGCTAGTCCACATAGACCAACCAAGGCTCTGATTCATCTGGGAGCTATTCGACAAAATATTCAGCAAATGGGGGCTCATATCCCTCAAGGAACGCTCAAATGGGCTGTGGTTAAGGCCAATGCCTATGGTCATGGGGCTGTTGCTGTTGCGACGGCTATTCAAGATGATGTAGATGGTTTTTGCGTTTCCAATATTGATGAGGCTATTGAACTCAGACAGGCTGGACTCAGCAAGCGAATCCTCATTTTAGGAGTTTCTGAAATCGAAGCAGTTGCTCTTGCTAAAGAATACGATATCACCTTGACTGTGGCTGGACTGGAGTGGATTCAAGCACTCTTAGATCAGGAAGAAGACCTAACTGGATTGACAGTCCACCTCAAGATTGATTCAGGAATGGGACGGATTGGTTTTCGAGAGGCTAGTGAAGCTGAGCAGGCTCAAGACTTGCTTCTACAACATGGTGCTGGTGTTGAAGGGATTTTTACCCACTTTGCTACAGCAGACGAGAAATCAGATGACTACTTTAATGCCCAATTAGAACGGTTTAAAACTATTTTGGCCAGTATGAAAGGTCTTCCAGAGCTGGTTCATGCTAGTAATTCGGCAACGACCCTTTGGCATGCAGAGACTATTTTCAATGCGGTTCGTATGGGAGATGCTATGTATGGTCTTAATCCTAGCGGAGAGGTTTTGGACTTGCCCTATGACTTGAAACCAGCCTTGACCTTGCAGTCTGCTATGGTCCATGTCAAGAGAGTTCCAGCTGGAGCTTGTATGGGCTATGGAGCTACCTATCAGGCGGATAGCGAGCAAGTCATCGCGACCGTGCCAATCGGCTATGCGGATGGTTGGACACGAGACATGCAGAATTTCTCTGTCTTGGTAGATGGTCAAGCTTGCCCAATCGTTGGGCGGGTTTCGATGGACCAAATCACCATTCGTTTGCCTAAGCTTTATCCGCTCGGAACAAAGGTGACCTTGATTGGTTCTAACGGGGACAAGGAAATCACAGCAACTCAGGTAGCTGCCTACCGTGGGACTATTAACTATGAGGTGGTTTGTCTCCTCAGCGACCGCATTCCGAGAGAATATTATTAGAAAAGAAAGGAGTGGAGCATGAATCTACATCAACCCTTGCATGTCTTACCTGGTGTGGGACCAAAGTCAGCAGAGAAGTACGCCAAACTAGGAATTGAAAACTTGCAAGACCTCTTGCTCTACTTTCCTTTCCGTTATGAAGACTTCAAAACCAAGCAAGTATTGGAACTGGAAGACGGTGAAAAGGCGGTTCTTTCTGGTCAAGTCGTGACTCCTGCTAGTGTCCAGTATTATGGATTCAAGCGCAATCGCCTGCGTTTTAGCCTCAAGCAGGGAGAAGTCGTTTTTGCGGTGAATTTCTTTAACCAGCCCTATCTAGCAGACAAGATAGAGTTGGGAGCAACCCTTGCTGTCTTTGGAAAATGGGACCGCGCCAAGGCTAGCCTGACAGGGATGAAGGTCCTAGCTCAGATGGAGGATGACCTCCAACCTGTTTATCGCTTGGCTCAGGGAATCAGTCAGGCCAGTCTGGTCAAGGTCATCAAGACAGCCTTTGATCAGGGACTGGACCTCTTGATAGAGGAAAATCTTCCCCAGTCTTTGCTGGACAAATACAAACTCATGTCCCGTTGTCAGGCCGTTCGCGCCATGCATTTCCCCAAGGATTTGGCAGAATACAAGCAGGCCCTTCGCCGTATTAAGTTTGAAGAACTCTTTTATTTCCAAATGCAATTGCAGACGCTCAAGTCTGAAAACAGAGTTCAGGGAAGCGGTCTGGTTCTGGATTGGTCTCAGGAAAAAGTGACGTCTGTTAAAGAAAGTCTGCCTTTTTCCCTGACCCAAGCTCAGGAAAAGAGTTTGCAGGAAATTTTAACTGATATGAAGTCTGACCGCCACATGAATCGTCTCCTGCAAGGGGATGTGGGGAGCGGAAAAACGGTAGTCGCTGGCTTGGCCATGTTTGCAGCGGTGACGGCTGGTTATCAGGCAGCCCTCATGGTGCCAACAGAAATCCTAGCAGAGCAACACTTTGAGAGTTTGAAGGACCTTTTTCCAGACTTGAAAATGGTTCTCTTAACAGGTTCCTTAAAAGCTGCAGAAAAAAGAGAAGTCTTGGAGACTATTGCCAAGGGTGAGGCTGATTTGATTATCGGAACCCACGCTCTGATACAAGATGGGGTAGATTATGCTCGTCTTGGCTTGATTATCATCGATGAGCAGCATCGTTTTGGTGTGGGGCAAAGGCGTATTTTACGGGAGAAAGGCAACAATCCTGATGTTCTCATGATGACGGCAACTCCTATTCCACGGACGCTGGCCATCACAGCCTTTGGCGATATGGATGTTTCCATTATCGACCAGATGCCAGCAGGTCGGAAGCCTATTGTGACGCGCTGGATTAAGCATGAGCAGCTGCCTCAGGTCTTGACCTGGTTAGAGGGAGAAATCCAAAAAGGTTCTCAAGCCTATGTTATCTCTCCCTTGATTGAAGAATCAGAAGCTCTGGACTTGAAAAATGCCATTGCCTTATCAGAGGAGCTGACAGCTCATTTTGCAGGCAAGGCAAAGGTGGCTCTTCTACATGGTAAGATGAAGAGTGACGAAAAAGACCAGATTATGCAGGATTTCAAAGAGCGAAAAACAGATATTCTGGTTTCGACGACGGTTATCGAGGTCGGGGTTAACGTTCCAAATGCGACCGTCATGATTATCATGGATGCCGATCGCTTCGGTCTCAGCCAGCTTCACCAGCTCAGAGGTCGTGTGGGTCGGGGAGATAAGCAGTCTTATGCAGTTCTCGTTGCCAATCCCAAGACGGATTCTGGGAAAGACCGCATGCGCATCATGACAGAAACGACCAATGGATTTGTCCTGGCCGAAGAAGATTTGAAAATGCGTGGTTCTGGTGAGATTTTTGGAACCAGACAGTCAGGTCTTCCAGAGTTCCAAGTAGCTGATATTATCGAAGATTTTCCGATTTTAGAAGAAGCTAGAAAAGTTGCTAGTTACATTAGTTCTATTGAAGGCTGGCAAGAGGATCCTGAGTGGCGCATGATTGCCCTTCATTTGGAAAAGAAAGAACATTTAGATTAATACTCTTCGAAAATCAAATTCAAACCACGTTAACTTCGCCTTGCCGTACTCAAGTACAGCCTGCGGCTAGTTTCCTAGTTTGCTCTTTGATTTTCATTGAGTATAAGCTTTCTATAAGGAAATCTTAAGCTAGCTTTTAGGTTTGACCCTTATACTAGAGTCATCAAAAAGAAACGAGGACTCTCACATGACCGTAACGATTAAAGTAAATTACCAAACCACTTTCCAAAAGAAAGAAGCGACAAAATAAGATTAAGCAGAAGAAGAAAGAGTGAAATGCACTTTTTTCGTTTTTAAAACTACAATTTATTGAATCTAAAATAGTACACTACAGATTCTAAAACATTTCTAGAAATTAATTTGACTTTCCTAATTTCTTTGTTCATATCTTATTTCAATACACTATATCTTACTGTTTCAGAGCCCACATCTAGCATAACTAAAAAAGATTCTTCCATCTATCACGGAAAAATCTGTCATTGATTTACTGATTTATAAAAACTCCAACCACGGTTTACGAACCTCGTCTTTGATGGTTTCTCTGTATTTTTTTAATTCCAAGAACTCCATCTTGACCAGATGATTTTCTGACCGTTAGTGCTGGTCTTACAACAATGCCTCAAACTCAGCGACGGTCATGCCCAATTGCTCACTCGCAAATTCGGAAGTTAAAACATGTTGGCGTACTAAATCTAGAAAGGTAAAGATTTTCCCACGCTCTAGACCTTGTTCAACTCCCTCTGCTCTAGCAGTTTCCAAAGCATAGTCCTGTGCTAACAATGCTTGTTCTTCTCGCATACGTAGTTGACTAAACATTTTCCTATCCTCCTCAGACCAGCTCTTGTAGTCTAGCAGTTGGTCTGCCTGACTGATGGCTCGCTCGGGTGCTTGGGTAAAGGGTTTGTTCCCAAAAAACTCCAACCATGGCTTGCGAATGCTATCTTTGCTGGTTTCTCTGTATTTTTTAAGTTCCAAGAACGCCATCTTAACCAGATGGTTTTTCTGACCATTAGTGCTGGTCTTACAACAAGGCCTCAAACTCAGCGACGGTCATGCCCAATTGCTCACTCGCAAATTCGGAAGTTAAAACATGTTGGCGTACTAAATCTAGAAAGGTAAAGATTTTCCCACGCTCTAGACCTTGTTCAACTCCCTCTGCTCGGCCTTGTTCAACTCCCTCTGCTCTAGCAGTTTCCAAGGCATAGTCCTGCGCTAACAAGGCTTGTTCTTCGCGTCTACGTTGTTCACTAAACATCTTCCTGTCCTCCTCGGACCAGCTCTTGTAGTCCAGCAGTTGGTCTGCTTGGCTGATAGCTCGCTCGGGTTGCTGAGTAAAGGGTTTGTTCCCAAAAAACTCCAACCATGGTTTGCGAACCTTGTCTTTGCTGGTTTCTCTGTATTTTTTTAGTTCCAAGAATGCCATCTTGACTAGATGGTTTTCTTGTCCATTGTTTGTGATGGTTAAGACCTCACCTGTCGTGTCCTCGCGCATACTAAAGCTATGGAAAGCCAAATCATCCGAGAAGTAATTGCTGTCCACGATAGCGATAGCATAAACTGGTGCGATGTGTTTATAACTCTGGTGTGTATCGCCTTCTCGCTGGCGAATTTTTTCGAGATTTTGATTGACCTGACTACATAGATAAGCCCACAAACGATTAATGAAAAAATTCTGATGATGCACCTGAATTTCAATGATTACTTGCGTGCCATTGTCCAACTCCGCCAAAACATCTATACTGGTATAGAAATCCTGCGCCGAGTAAGGTATGGAAGGCAAGACGTGAATATTGCTTCCCTCCAAAATGGTCACATTTTTGGCTGGTAAATCCAGCATATCGCGAATAAATTGACAAGTAATTTCTGGATTGCTAAAGATTTTCTTAGCAACCAAGTCATTGGTCGGGCTGATGCCCGGATGTCTGAGAATCATCCTCTTCCTCCTTTTATTATACCACAGTTTTAAATCTAGGTTTCCTAGATTCTCTGGCTCTATCTATTTATTCGGAAAAAAGAGGATAAATGAAATAGTAAATAAAAAATAAGAACAGCGGGTAAGCAATAAATTTTAAGCTTATCTGTCTTCTCCGCTTATCTGATAATAAATAAGGACCGCAATATAGCCTTTTCTCTCTACCCCATTTGCAACAGTCTTTAGATAGAACATTCCAGCCTTCTCCATGACACGGCCTGAAGCTAGGTTGAGACTGGCATATCGAGCTTTGACTTTTTGAAATCCTGCTTGAGTAAAACAAAAGTCCAACACAGCTTTTAAGGCCTCTGTCATAAGACCACGCCCCCAATAGTTTTTTCCTAAAACATAGCCAATTTCACAACTTAAATCTTCCTCGTGCATTTCAACGATCCTGATATCTCCTATCACTTGTTCTGGGTTTTCTTTGAGGGCAAATGGCCCATTTGTAATAGTTAGGATTAGCATAGAAAGCAACCCAATTTCAAATCGAATTTCGAGTCAGCTCGACATCAGGATGCGGATCCCAGGTGACGTAGGTTAGATTCTCAGCAGACGAAGCCCAATTTTGAAACATAGCTTCTGCATCACTCTCCACAAATCTTCTCAAAATCAAACGTTCTGTCTGTAACATTTGCGTACCGATTGCTTTCATGATGTTACCTCGCTTTCTGATAAATGATTCTCTGTCCAATCGCCATTGAAACTATAGTATATCGAGATAAGCTGTAGACAAATCAACTGGGGCATTCACATTAATTTCTAAAAATACTTTAGAAGTTAATTGGTACTATTCTAGATTCAATTGATTATACTTTCTGTTAGTAGGTTTGAAGAAATAAAATCTAAATTCACTTTCTATTTATATTCAATGAAAATCAAAGAGCAAACTAGGCAACTAGCCGCAGGCTGTACTTGAGTACGACAAGGCGACGTTGACGTGGTTTGAAGAGATTTTCGAAGAGTATTACCCTTCTTTCTTGCATTGATTACTTAGATATGCTACAGTTGTGGTAGCGATTACAAAAATGAAGGAGCATGTTATGAAAAATCCAGCTTTATTAGAAGAAATTAAGACCTATCTAGGAAGGGATGAGGTTCCAGAAGACTTTGATGCTTTCTGGGATGAGGAAGTGAAAAAAGTTTCCACTCTTCCAGCCTACCAGTTGGAGGATAGAGATTTCCACATTCCTCAAGTCAAGTGCTATGAGTTAACGTTTGAAGGAACCAATGAAGGCAAGGTTTATGCACGCGTCGTTCTTCCAAAGAGTGAGGAGAAGGTTCCGATAATCTTCCATTTCCATGGTTATATGGGACGTGGCTGGGACTGGGCTGACATGCTGGCCTATACTGTGGCTGGTTATGGTGTTGTTTCCATGGATGTGCGGGGGCAGTCAGGTTATTCACAGGAAGGTTTGCGTTCTCCTCTAGGAAATACGGTTAAAGGACATATCATCCGTGGTGCTGTGGAAGGTCGGGAGCATCTCTTTTATAAGGATGTTTATTTAGACATTTACCAGTTGGTTGAAATTATTGCTAGTCTGCCTCAGGTTGATGAGAAGCGTCTTTCTAGCTATGGTGCCTCGCAAGGAGGGGCTCTAGCCTTGGTTGCGGCAGCTCTCAATCCTCGAATTGAGAAAACTGTTGCCATCTATCCTTTCTTGTCAGACTTCAGACGGGTGCTTGAGATTGGGAATACTAGCGAGGCTTACGACGAACTTTTCCGTTATTTCAAGTTTCACGACCCCTTCCACGAAACTGAGGAGGAAATCATGGCGACCCTTGCCTATATCGATGTGAAAAATCTTGCCCATCGTATCAAGGGTGAGGTTAAGATGATTACGGGCTTGGACGATGATGTTTGCTACCCTATTACCCAGTTTGCGATTTACAATCGGCTGACCTGCGATAAGGCCTATCGTATCATGCCTGAGTATGCTCACGAAGCCATGAATGTATTTGTCAATGATCAAGTCTACAATTGGCTATGTGGTAGTGAGATTCCCTTTAAGTACGTAAAATAATGAATGAGAGAGACCAGTAGCTCTCTTTTTGTTATAAATTTTGAAAGTACTTTTAAAAATATTAAAATATTAAAATATTACTGAAAGTAAAATCTATTCTATGGCAAGCTCGAGATAAACCTATGACTTTATTGTATAATAAAGAAAAAGTGTCTAGGAAAGGAGTGAGAGAGCTACTGTTTGGATTGCAGCTAGCTAAATGTTGAAAGAGAGAAGGAGAGCAACTCTCGTCCATTAATTGCTTTCTTGTGTTTTCCTATGATGGGGAGTAAAAATTTTAAAGCAAAAAGAAAGCGCTTTATTTTTTGTGAAATTGAAAGGTAGAAAGATGAATCAAAAGAATTTTGATAGAAAACAAAGATATGGCATTCGCAAATTTGCAGTGGGTGTAGCCTCTGTAACTATTGGTGCAGTAGTGTTTGGAGTAAATCCTGTATTGGCAAATGAACAAGGAAACTCAACTGTAATTGCAGCTGAAAATAATAATCAAGGTTTATCAGAATTACCAAAAGAAGCTTCTTCAGGCAGTCTTGCAAATTTAGATAGTGAATTAGCTGGAAAATTGGCAACAGCGAAAGACAATGGTGTGGAAGTTGATCAGGATAAGCTGAAGAAAAATGAGACTACTGAAGCAGAGACGACCACTCCAACAAATACACCTGCAGCTGAAAATACACCAGCTCCTACTGGTAAACCGGGAGGAGATTCTACAACTACAGAAGCCAGTAACAAGGACCAAGATAAAGAAGAGGGCGTGATTCCTCGAGATTATTATGCTAGAGATATCGCAAACGCAACTCCAGTAGTGGAAAAAGAAGATGTTGAAACAAATTCGAAGAATGGTCAGCGTGTAGACTTAGCCAGTGAATTAGATACATTGAAGAAGCTTCAAAATGCGACTATTCATATGGAATTTAAGCCAGATGCAAAAGCTCCAGCATTTTATAATCTATTTTCAGTGTCTAGTGATAAGAAAAAAGATGAGTACTTCACAATGGCTGTTCTCAATAATACAGCCTTAATAGAGGGGCGTGATGCTAATGGAGCACAATTTTATGATAAATATACGGATGCTCCATTGAAAATTAAGCCTGGGCAGTGGAATTCGGTTACCTTTACTGTAGAAAGACCAAATGCAGACAATCCAGAAGGAAAAGTTAGACTTTATGTAAACGGTGTTTTATCGCGTACTAGCGTGAAGTCTGGTAAATTTATCAAGGATATGCCAGATATTACACATGCTCAACTTGGTGCAACAAATCGGGCAGGAAATTCAGTTTGGGGAGCAAATCTACAGGTTCGTAATTTAAGTGTCTATGACCGAGTACTGACTCCTGATGAAGTTCAAAAGCGTAGCCAATTATTTGAAAGATCTGATTTGGAGCAAAAGCTACCTGAGGGAGCTAAAATTACTGAAAAACAAGATGTCTTTGAAAGTGGTATGCATAACCAACCAAATAAAGATGGTATCAAGAGTTATCGTATTCCTGCTCTTCTTAAGACAGATAAAGGCACTCTGATTGCTGGTGCAGATGAACGCCGTCTTCATTCAAGTGACTGGGGTGATATCGGCATGGTCGTTAGACGAAGTGAGGATAAGGGGAAGACATGGAGTGACCGAGTAACGATTACAAATTTACGAGACAATCCAAAAGCCTCTGATCCATCAATCGGTTCACCAGTGAACATCGATATGGTTTTGGTTCAAGATCCTGAAACAAAACGAATTTTTTCTATCTATGATATGTTCCCAGAAGGGAAAGGAATCTTTGGAATGGCTGCTCAAAGAGAAGAAGCCTATAAACAAATCGATGGCAAAACTTACCAAATTCTCTACAAAGAAGGCGAAGAAGGTTCCTATACAATACGCGAAAATGGCACAGTTTATACTCCAGATGGGAAAGCAACCGATTATCGTGTTGTTGTAAACCCAGTTAAACCAGCTTATAGCGATAAGGGTGATTTGTATCAAGGGAATCAACTATTAGGAAATATTTATTTCACAAGCAATAAAACGTCTCCATTTAGAGTTGCTAAGGATTCTTATCTCTGGATGTCTTACAGTGATGATGATGGTAAGACTTGGTCAGCCCCTCAAGATATTACCCCAATGGTAAAAGCTGATTGGATGAAATTCTTAGGGGTTGGGCCTGGAACAGGAATTACTCTTCATACCGGACCTCATAAAGGTCGAATCATTGTACCTACTTATACAACTAATCAGACCAACCACTTAAACGGTTCTCAATCATCTCGGATTATCTACTCAGATGACCATGGTAAGACTTGGCATATGGGAGGTGGTGTGAATGACCATCGTACGCTGACTGATGGCACTGTGATTGACTCAAGTACCATGAGTAATTATTATGCTCAAAATACTGAGTCCTCTGTTGTACAATTAAATAATGGAGATCTCAAGCTCTTCATGCGTGGCTTGACAGGGGACCTTCAAGTTGCTACTAGTAAAGATGGTGGAGTAACTTGGGAAAATGATATAAAACGTTACGCGGATGTCAAGGATGTTTACGTTCAATTGGCTGCTATTCATACGATGCATGATGGAAAAGAGTATATTGTTCTTAGTAATGCAGGTGGGCCAGGACGTTTCAACGGTTTGGTACACTTAGCCCGTGTCGAAGAAAATGGAGAGCTGACTTGGCTTAAGCATAATCCTATTCAAAGTGGTAAGTTTGCCTACAATTCTATTCAAGATCTCGGGAATGGCGAATATGGATTGCTTTATGAGCATGCAGATAAGAACCAAAACGAATATACCTTGTCTTATAAGAAATTTAATTGGGATTTCTTAAGCAAGGATATGGTTTCTCCAACCGAAGCAAAAGTTACACATGTAGTTCATATGGGGCAAGGCATTATTGCCATGGAATTTGATTCAGAAGTATTGGTCAATCAAGCATCAACATTACAGCTTGCAAATGGTAAGACGGCTACGTTTATGACGCAGTATGACACAAAGACTCTATTGTTTACAGTAGATCCTGAGGATATTGGTCAAAAAGTTACAGGCTTAGCAGAAGGAGCTATCGAAAGTATGCATAATTTGCCTGTTTCAGTAGTTGGTTCTAAAATTACTCATGGTGTAAATGGAAGCGAAGCTGCGACAAATGAAGTTCCAGAATTTATAGGTGGAGTTAATGGTGAAGAAGGAGCAGTAACTGAAGAAGTTCCTGAATACACAGGCCAATTAGCTACAGCAGGAGAAGAAGCGCCAACAGTAGAAAAGCCAGAATTCACAGGAGGCGTAAATGCAGTTCTAGCAGCTTCAAATGAGGTTCCTGAATATACCGGAGGTGCTAATTTTGTCTTGGCAGCTTCAAATGACCTTCCTGAATATAAAGGAGGTGTCAATGGCGCTGAGGC
Organism: Streptococcus mitis; assembly: GCF_965111735.1. Classification (GTDB taxonomy): domain Bacteria; phylum Bacillota; class Bacilli; order Lactobacillales; family Streptococcaceae; genus Streptococcus; species Streptococcus mitis_DR. The sequence continues at coordinate 1,610,935 of NZ_OZ217346.1, read as the reverse complement.
AGCAATCCATGAAGTGCCAGAGTACAAGGGAGAAACCAAACCAGTCTTAGCAGCTACAAACGAACATCCAGCTAAGAAGTTATCTCTTGGACAAGATGCTACTTATCACGCACCAGCGGCTAAACAAAACGAGCTACCAAATACTGGAAGTAAAGAAAATACAATCCTTATTTCTCTAGGATTAGTGGCAGGTCTCTTATCTGTTTTGACATTTGGGAAGAAACGAAAAGAGGACTAGATTAGATCTTGAATAAAATGAATTTTGCTCATCGTTAATGATAAAAGAGATGGCCTATTTGAAAGCTGGCTATCTCTTTTTATCATTTTAGATACTAAGCGAATTGAAAATAAGACAGTGCTGAAACTACTTTCAGAAACTGCTGTTCTATAAAGTACTTTTGAAACTGAAATCTATTCTACTACAAAGTATTGAAAGCGCTTCACAAATGATATATAATAAACCCATAAGAACAAAGAAAAGGAGGAAAGAGGATGCCACAGATTACTAAAGAAGCCTTGATTGCACAAATCAAAGATGGAATCATCGTTTCTTGTCAGGCCCTTCCTCACGAACCGCTTTATACAGAAGCGGGAGGAGTCATTCCCTTGCTGGTCAAAGCGGCTGAGCAAGGTGGAGCAGTCGGTATCCGAGCAAACAGTGTTCGCGATATCAAGGAAATCAAGGAGGTTACCAACCTTCCAATCATTGGGATAATTAAACGAGATTATCCACCACAAGAACCCTTCATCACTGCTACTATGAAAGAAGTTGATGAATTGGCAGAGCTTGACATCGAGGTGATTGCTCTAGATTGTACCAAGCGTGAACGCTACGATGGTTTGGAGATTCAAGAGTTCATTCGTCAGGTTAAGGAGAAATATCCTAACCAGCTCTTGATGGCTGATACAAGTACTTTCGAAGAAGGATTGGCAGCTGTTGAAGCAGGAATTGACTTTGTCGGAACAACCTTATCAGGATACACATCTTACAGTCCAAAAGTGGATGGTCCCGATTTTGAATTAATTAAAAAACTCTGTGATGCCGGTGTAGATGTCATTGCAGAAGGGAAAATTCATACACCAGAACAAGCCAAACAAATCCTGGGATATGGAGTGCGAGGCATCGTTGTAGGTGGCGCTATTACTAGACCAAAAGAGATTACAGAACGCTTCGTTGCTGGTCTTAAATAACACAATTTAAAAACAGAGGAGAGTGGTGGATGCGTCGGATGAAATGAAAACGTATACAAATGCAATCTTACTTATTATCCAATATGGATACGCTTATCAATTAGGAGAATACAAATGAAATTTAGAAAACTAGCTTGTACAGTACTTGCGGGTGCTGCGGTTCTTGGCCTTGCTGCATGTGGTAATTCTGGTGGTAGCAAAGATGCTGCTAAATCAGGTGGAGATGGCGCTAAAACAGAAATCACTTGGTGGGCATTCCCAGTCTTCACTCAAGAAAAAACTGGTGACGGTGTTGGAACATATGAAAAATCAATCATCGAAGCTTTTGAAAAAGCAAATCCAGATGTAAAAGTGAAATTGGAAACCATCGACTTCAAGTCTGGTCCTGAAAAAATCACAACAGCTATCGAAGCAGGGACAGCTCCAGACGTACTTTTTGACGCACCAGGACGTATCATCCAATACGGTAAAAACGGTAAATTGGCTGAGTTGAACGACCTCTTCACAGACGAATTTGTTAAAGATGTTAATAACGAAAACATTGTACAAGCAAGTAAAGCTGGAGACAAAGCTTACATGTATCCAATCAGTTCAGCACCATTCTATATGGCTATGAACAAGAAAATGTTGGAAGAGGCTGGAGTTGCAAACCTTGTAAAAGAAGGTTGGACAACTGATGATTTTGAAAAAGTTTTGAAAGCGCTTAAAGATAAAGGCTACACACCAGGTTCATTGTTCAGTTCTGGTCAAGGGGGAGACCAAGGAACACGTGCCTTCATCTCAAACCTTTACGGCGGTTCTGTAACAGATAAAGATGTTACAAAATATACAACTGATGATCCTAAATTCGTCAAAGGTCTTGAAAAAGCAGCTGGCTGGATTAAAGACGGTTTGTTGAACAATGGTTCACAATTTGACGGTGGAGCAGATATCCAAAACTTTGCCAACGGTCAAACATCTTACACAATTCTTTGGGCACCAGCTCAAAACGGTATCCAAGCTAAACTCTTGGAAGCAAGTAAAGTAGAAGTGGTAGAAGTACCATTCCCATCAGATTCAGGTAAACCAGCTCTTGAATACCTTGTAAACGGATTTGCAGTATTCAACAATAAAGACGACAAGAAAGTTGCAGCATCTAAGAAATTCGTTCAATTCATCGCGGATGACAAAGAATGGGGTCCAAAAGACGTTGTTCGTACAGGTGCCTTCCCAGTTCGTACTTCATTTGGCAAACTTTATGAAGACAAACGTATGGAAACAATCAGTGGTTGGACTAAATACTACTCACCATACTACAACACTATCAATGGTTTTGCTGAAATGAGAACACTTTGGTTCCCAATGTTGCAATCTGTATCAAATGGTGACGAAAAACCAGCGGACGCTTTGAAAGCCTTCACTGAAAAAGCTAACGAAACAATTAAAAAAGCTACAAAACAATAAGCACTAAATCAGATTGACTCCTCCCTTTTCCCTGTGCATAGTCTATGTAAGAAAAGGGAGGATTTTATTTGAAATGTAAGGAACTGTCACGAAATTAAAATGAAGTTCTTACATAAGCGAATCTTAAAAAATTTCATTTTGATTTTAAAACAGTTTAAAAAAATCCAAAATATTTTATTTGTGAAAGAGAGGTGCCGACTGTGAAAGTCAATAAAATTCGCATGCGGGAAACAGTGATTTCCTACGCTTTCCTAGCACCAGTATTATTCTTCTTTGTCATCTTTGTATTGGCTCCTATGATTATGGGATTCATTACAAGTTTCTTTAACTACTCAATGACTAAATTTGAGTTTGTAGGCTTGGACAACTATGTTCGCATGTTTAAAGACCCTGTCTTTATGAAGTCTTTGATCAATACTGTGATTCTGGTTATTGGATCTGTACCAGTTGTTGTTCTATTCTCACTCTTTGTAGCATCTCAGACCTATCATCAAAATGCCATTGCCAGATCTTTCTACCGTTTCGTCTTCTTCCTTCCTGTAGTTACAGGTAGTGTTGCCGTAACGGTTGTATGGAAATGGATCTATGACCCACTATCAGGGATTCTAAACTTTGTCCTTAAGTCAAGCCACATCATCAGTCAAAACATTTCTTGGTTGGGAGATAAAAACTGGGCTTTGATGGCGATTATGATTATCCTTTTGACAACTTCAGTTGGTCAACCGATTATCCTTTATATCGCGGCCATGGGGAATATTGACAATTCATTGGTTGAAGCAGCGCGTGTTGATGGTGCGACTGAATTGCAAGTGTTCTGGAAGATTAAATGGCCTAGCCTCCTTCCAACAACACTTTATATTGCAATCATCACAACAATCAACTCATTCCAGTGTTTTGCCTTGATTCAGTTGTTGACATCTGGTGGTCCAAACTATTCAACAAGTACACTTATGTACTACCTTTACGAAAAAGCCTTCCAATTGACAGAATACGGCTATGCAAATACCATCGGTGTCTTCTTGGCAGTCATGATCGCTATCGTAAGCTTTGTTCAATTTAAAGTACTTGGAAATGACGTAGAATACTAAAGAAAGGAGACAGCTATGCAATCTACACAAAAGAAACCTTTAACAGCCTTCACTGTTATTTCAACTATTATCTTGCTCTTGTTGACCGTGCTGTTCATCTTTCCATTCTACTGGATTTTGACAGGTGCCTTCAAATCACAGCCTGATACCATTATGATTCCGCCACAATGGTTCCCTAAAATGCCAACCATGGAAAACTTCCAACAACTTATGGTGCAAAACCCTGCTATTCAGTGGATGTGGAACTCTGTGTTTATTTCATTGGTAACCATGTTCTTAGTCTGTGCAACCTCTTCTTTAGCAGGTTATGTATTGGCTAAAAAACGTTTCTATGGTCAGCGTATTCTCTTTGCCATCTTTATCGCTGCCATGGCACTTCCAAAACAAGTTGTCCTTGTACCATTGGTACGTATCGTCAACTTCATGGGAATCCATGACACTCTTTGGGCAGTTATCTTGCCTTTGATTGGATGGCCATTTGGGGTTTTCCTCATGAAACAGTTCAGTGAGAATATCCCTACAGAGTTGCTTGAATCAGCTAAAATCGACGGTTGTGGTGAGATTCGTACTTTCTGGAGCGTAGCCTTCCCAATTGTGAAGCCAGGATTTGCAGCCCTTGCAATCTTTACCTTCATCAATACTTGGAATGACTACTTCATGCAGTTGGTTATGTTGACTTCACGTAATAACTTGACCATCTCACTTGGGGTTGCGACTATGCAGGCTGAAATGGCAACCAACTATGGTTTGATCATGGCGGGTGCAGCTCTTGCTGCTGTGCCAATCGTAACAGTCTTCCTTGTCTTCCAAAAATCCTTCACACAAGGTATTACTATGGGAGCTGTCAAAGGTTAAGAAAAGTAAACTAGTATATCAAGATTGCGGAAGTGGTCTTGACATGCTATGGAAATATAGAGTTATAAGTGTCTACAAAATGTTGGGTATTTGTCTACCATAGAGATTTTGTTAGACACTTATCAACTTAAGAATGATTTTAGTTAACTATCAGAAACGAAGGAAACAGTATGATTTTTGACGATTTGAAAAATATTACCTTTTACAAGGGGGTTCATCCTAATCTCGACAAGGCTATCGACTATCTCTATCAACATCGTAAAGATTCTTTCGAGTTAGGAAAGTATGAGATTGACGGGGACAAGGTCTTTCTAGTTGTTCAGGAAAATGTCCTCAATCAAGCTGAAAATGATCAATTTGAGCATCATCAGAACTATGCTGACTTGCATTTGCTGGTAGAAGGACATGAATATTCGAGCTACGGTTCACGAATCAAAGACGAGGCAGTAGCATTCGACGAAGCGAGTGACATTGGCTTTGTTCATTGTCATGAAGACTACCCACTCTTGTTGGGTTATCACAATTTTGCGATTTTCTTCCCAGGAGAACCACACCAGCCAAATGGCTATGCAGGTATGGAAGAGAAGGTTCGTAAATATCTCTTTAAAATTTTGATTGATTAAAAAATCAGGAGGAGCAAATATGGCACAAAAAGGAGTAAGCCTTATCAAGGCAGCATTTGATACAGACAACTTTCTCATGCGTTTTAGTGAAAAGGTCTTGGATATCGTCACAGCCAATCTTCTTTTTGTCGTTTCTTGTTTGCCCATCGTGACGATTGGAGTGGCTAAAATTAGCCTCTACGAGACCATGTTTGAGATTAAGAAGAGCAGACGAGTGCCTGTCTTTAAAATCTATCTAAGAGCTTTCAAGCAAAATCTGAAACTAGGTCTTCAGCTAGGTCTGCTTGAGTTGGGCATTGTTTTGTTGAGTCTTTTAGACCTCTATATCTTTTGGGGGCAGACAGCTATGCCTTTCCAAATGGTGAAAGCTATTTGTCTAGGGATTCTTATCTTCCTCACTATCGTGATGCTGGCTAGCTATCCAATCGCTGCGCGCTATGATTTAACTTGGAAAGAAGTGTTACAAAAAGGGCTGATCTTGGCAAGTTTTAACTTTCCTTGGTTCTTCCTCATGTTAGCCATTCTTATCCTCATTGTGATGGTTCTTTATCTGTCAGCCTTCAGTCTACTTTTAGGTGGTTCAGCCTTCCTGCTTTTTGGATTTGGGCTATTGGTCTTTATCCAGACTGGATTGATGGAGAAAATTTTTGCAAAATACGAATAGGATGGCTTGTTTCTGAAACTACTTTTAAGCTTTAAACGTTTCAAAATACATATCGAAACTAAAATCTAAGTGTACACAAGATATTGAAAGCGTTTTTCATAAGGTGTATACTAAAAACGTAAAGAATAAATCCTGCTTTTAGCAGAAAAAAAGAAATCTTAGGAGAAAATCTATGTCAGATTTAAAAAAATATGAAGGTGTCATTCCAGCCTTCTACGCATGTTATGATGAACAAGGAGAAGTAAGTCCAGAGCGTACGCGTGCCTTGGTTCAATACTTCATTGATAAAGGTGTTCAAGGTCTTTATGTCAATGGTTCTTCTGGTGAATGTATCTACCAAAGCGTTGAAGATCGCAAGTTAATTTTGGAAGAAGTCATGGCGGTAGCCAAAGGTAAACTGACCATTATTGCCCATGTTGCTTGCAATAATACTAAAGATAGTATGGAACTTGCTCGCCACGCAGAAAGCTTGGGTGTAGATGCGATTGCAACGATTCCACCGATTTACTTCCGCTTGCCAGAATACTCAGTTGCTAAATATTGGAATGATATCAGTTCTGCAGCTCCAAACACAGACTACGTGATTTACAACATTCCTCAATTAGCTGGTGTTGCTTTGACGCCAAGTCTTTATACTGAAATGTTGAAGAATCCACGTGTTATCGGTGTTAAGAACTCTTCTATGCCAGTTCAAGATATCCAAACCTTTGTGAGCCTTGGTGGGGAAGACCATATCGTCTTTAACGGTCCAGATGAGCAGTTCTTAGGTGGTCGTCTCATGGGAGCTAAAGCTGGTATCGGTGGTACTTATGGTGCTATGCCAGAACTATTCTTGAAACTCAATCAGTTGATTGCTGACAAAGACTTGGAAAAAGCGCGTGAATTGCAATACGCTATCAATGCAATCATTGGCAAATTGACTGCTGCACATGGAAATATGTATGGTGTGATTAAGGAAGTCTTGAAGATCAATGAAGGCTTGAATATTGGTTCTGTTCGTTCACCATTGACACCAGTGACTGAAGAAGATCGTCCAGTTGTAGAAGCAGCTGCAGCCTTGATTCGTGAAACCAAGGAGCGCTTCCTCTAATCCATAAGGAGGTATTTATGACACACTACGTTGCAATTGATATCGGTGGAACAAATATCAAATATGGTTTGATCGACCAAGAAGGCCAACTTGTTGAATCGCATGAAATGCCAACAGAGGCGCATAAGGGTGGACCTCATATCTTACAAAAAACCAAAGATATCGTAGCCAGCTATTTAGAAAAAGGCCCAGTAGCAGGTGTTGCCATTTCTTCTGCAGGAATGGTGGATCCAGACAAGGGTGAGATTTTCTATGCTGGTCCTCAGATTCCAAATTATGCAGGAACCAAGTTCAAGAAGGAAATCGAGACTAGCTTTACTATTCCTTGTGAAATTGAAAATGATGTCAACTGTGCAGGTCTTGCTGAAGCGGTATCTGGTTCAGGCAAGGGAGCGAGTGTCACCCTTTGCCTGACTATTGGAACCGGTATCGGTGGTTGCTTGATTATGGATGGGAAAGTCTTCCATGGTTTTAGTAATTCAGCCTGTGAAGTCGGTTATATGCATATGCAGGATGGAGCGTTCCAAGATTTGGCTTCTACCACAGCTTTAGTGAAATATGTAGCTGAAGCACATGGAGAAGATGTTGATCAGTGGAATGGTCGACGTATCTTTAAGGAAGCCACTGAAGGCAACAAAATCTGCATGGCTGGTATTGATCGGATGGTAGATTACCTAGGGAAAGGTCTGGCAAATATTTGCTACGTTGCCAATCCAGAAGTGGTTATTCTCGGTGGCGGTATCATGGGACAAGAGGCTATCCTCAAACCCAAGATTCGCACAGCCTTGAAAGATGCCTTGGTGCCAAGCCTAGCTGAAAAAACACGATTAGAATTTGCCCATCACCAAAATACAGCAGGCATGTTGGGAGCTTATTATCATTTCAAGACAAAACAATCCTAGTTTGGTTCAACCAAACTAGGATTTTCGGCTCTATAATATTTGTAGTGGGTAAATCCCCTATGGATATTATGGAACCTATTTTGTTGTAGAAAAAAAGTTCCATATGACCTATAATGAAAAGCGACTAAACAACTCATTAGAAAGATTCATATGGAACAATTACATTTTATCACAAAACTACTCGATATCAAAGACCCTAATATCCAAATTATAGATGTCATTAATAGAGATACACACAAGGAAATCATCGCTAAACTGGATTATGAGGCTCCATCTTGTCCTGATTGCGGAAGTCAAATGAAAAAATATGACTTTCAAAAACCGTCTAAGGTTCCTTACTTTGAAACTACTGGTATGCCTACTAGAATCCTCCTTAGAAAACGTCGATTCAAGTGCTATCATTGCTCTAAAATGATGGTCGCTGAGACTTCTCTCGTCAAGAAGAATCACCAAATCCCTCGTATCATCAACCAAAAGATTGCCCAGAAGCTAATTGAAAAGACTTCTATGACCGATATTGCTCATCAGCTGGCCATTTCAACTTCAACTGTTATTCGCAAGCTCAATGACTTTCACTTTAAGCATGATTTTTCTCGCCTTCCACAGATTATGTCCTGGGACGAGTATATCTTTACAAAGGGAAAGATGAGTTTCATTGCGCAAGATTTTGATAATCTTAATATCATCACTGTTCTTGAGGAACGAACACAAGCTGTCATCCGAAATCACTTTCTTCGATACGATAGAGCCGTTCGTTGTCAGGTGAAAATCATTACTATGGATATGTTTAGTCCCTACTATGACTTAGCTAGAAAACTTTTTCCGTGTGCTAAAATCGTTCTAGATCGTTTCCATATTGTACAACATCTAAGCTGTGCTATGAGTCGTGTGCGTGTCCAAATCATGAATCAGTTTGAACGAAAATCTCATGAATACAAGGCTATCAAACGCTACTGGAAACTCATCCAACAGGATAGTCGTAAACTTAGCGATAAACGTTTTTATCGTCCTACTTTTCGTATGCACTTGACCAATAAAGAGATTCTAGACAAGCTTTTGAACTATTCAGAAGACTTGAAACACCACTATCATCTCTACCAGCTCCTGCTTTTTCACTTTCAGGACAAGAAGCCTGACAAATTTTTCGGACTGATTGAGGACAATATAAAGCAGGTTCATCCTCTTTTTCAGACTGTCTTTAAAACATTCCTCAAAGATAAAGAGAAGATTGTCAATGCCCTTCAACTACCCTATTCAAACGCCAAATTAGAAGCGACCAATAATCTCATCAAACTTATCAAGCGCAATGCCTTTGGATTTCGAAACTTTGAAAACTTCAAAAAAAGGATTTTTATTGCTCTGAACATCAAAAAAGAAAGGGCAAATTTTGTCCTTTCTCGAGCTTAGCTTTTCTTCAACCCACTACAGTTGACAAAGAGCCGGATTTTCTTACACGTTTTTGTCTACGATAGCCATTGAGTTTTTTATTTTCCCAATAGCTGTTAAAAATTTTCTCCTTGCTTTCACGATTGATTTCCAAAAAATAGGCATAAATCAAATCGATAAAGAAGAGCATAGGAAGTTGAGCAGATATACGTTGAATGTAGGAAGGCTGACTGTGGCTAGCAACAAGAACGGTTTCTGTATAGGTCTGACTATCTTTATTGGGAACACTTGTAAAGAGTACAGTCTTTGCGCCCATCTCCTTAGCGTCTAATAAACTGTCTAAAATAGAAGGAGTTGAGCCAGAAAGTGAGAAACCGAGTACGAGACAATTTTCATCCATAATGCTGGTTGTCCAAGCAAAGCCGTCTTGATCAGTCAAGGCCTCGCATACCACACCCAGACGCATGAAGCGTAATTTCATTTCACGAGCGACGAGGCCAGAACTGCCAGTTCCGAAGAAGTAGACACGATCAGCACCTTCGATTAACTGGGCGATTCGTTCTAGTTGTTTTTCGTCAATCAAGTCCTGTGTTTGTTCTCGCATATTACTGTAGCTTCTAAGAACTCGTTTTGTCAGGGGGCTGTGGTCGGGATGTTGGCTAGCTTGATTATCTGCTTGGTGTTGGTATTGGAAAATAAATTCTCGATAACCTGTAAAACCACACTTTTTAGCAAAGCGGGTCAGAGCGGCTTGAGAGATATGTAATTTTTGAGTGACCTGCTGAGAAGATAAATCATCTGCAATGGTTTCAGATTGTAAAAAATAGCGAGCGATTTCTTGCTCTAGATCTGTTAACTCTTCAAAATGAAGATCAATAATGCTTGCGATATCTTGCGGGTTCATGATACTCCTTTATTTGAGTCTAGCTATTAATCGATAATTATTTTTTGTAGCTTTTGTAAATATTATATCATATAAAATAGTTATGTTTAAATAAAAAAACCATCAGAAACTAAATTAAAAAAGCTCACTTCTTTTCCATAATTTTCTTCTCAAATTGTGGTACAATGAAGAGTAAGATTTTAAATAGAAATGAGACTGACTTGTATGAGAAAATTTGATAGCCATTCGATTCCGATTCGGCTTAATTTATTGTTTTCAATTGTTATTTTGCTCTTTATGGCCATCATTGGTCGCCTGCTTTACATGCAGGTTTTGAACAAGGATTTTTATGAGACAAAATTAGCATCGGCTAGTAAAACAAAGGTGACAACTAGTTCAGCCCGTGGACAAATCTACGATGCAACAGGGAAACCTCTCGTCGAAAACACCATCAAGCAAGTTGTATCTTTTACAAGGAACAACAAAATGACGGCTGCAGATTTAAAAGAAACAGCCAAGAAGTTGCTGGCTTATGTGGGAGTTTCTTCTCCAATATTGACTGACCGACAGTTGGCGGACTATTATCTAGCAGATCAAGATGTCTATAAGAAAGCAGTGGAAAGTTTACCACGTGATAAGCGACTTGATTCTGATGGCAATCAATTATCTGAATCCGAGCTTTACAACAATACTGTTGAAAGTATCGATCCAAGTCAATTGGCCTACTCTGATGACGAAAAGAAAGAAATTTACCTCTTTAGCCAACTTAATGCAGTTGGAAATTTTGCGACAGGGACCATTGCGACAGACTCCTTGACAGATACTCAGATTGCCTTGATTGCTTCGGCTTCTAAGAATTTACCTGGTATCAGTATTTCAACTTCGTGGAATCGAAAGGTCCTAGAGACTTCACTTTCGTCTATAGTAGGAAGTGTATCCAGTGAAAAAGCCGGTCTTCCAGCTGAAGAAGCAGATGCTTATATCAAAAAGGGGTATTCTCTAAATGACCGTGTTGGAACCTCTTATCTAGAAAAACAATATGAAGAAACCTTGCAAGGAAAACGCTCGGTGAAAGAAATCCATCTAGACAAGTATGGCAATATGGAAAGTGTCGAAAATATCGAAGATGGTACCAAAGGGAATAATATTAAACTGACTATTGATTTGGCCTTCCAAGATAGCGTGGACAATCTGCTTAAGAGTTATTTCAATTCCGAACTGGGAAACGGAGGAGCCAAGTATTCAGAAGGTGTGTATGCAGTTGCTTTGAACCCAAAAACAGGTGCGGTTTTGTCTATGTCAGGACTCAAACATGACTTGAAAACGGGAGATTTAACACCTGATTCCTTGGGAACAGTAACCGATGTCTTTGTCCCGGGTTCTGTTGTTAAGGCGGCGACCATCAGCTCAGGTTGGGAAAATGGAGTCTTGTCAGGGAACCAGACCTTGACAGACCAACCGATTGTCTTCCAAGGTTCAGCTCCGATTAATTCTTGGTATACTCAAGCCTACGGTTCATTCCCGATTACAGCGGTGGAAGCCTTGGAGTATTCTTCTAATACCTATATGGTTCAAACCGCTTTGGGCATTATGGGTCAGACCTATCAACCCAATATGTTTGTTTTAACTAACAATTTAGAATCCGCTATGGGGAAACTTCGTTCGACATTTGCTGAATATGGTCTTGGAGCCTCAACAGGCATTGACCTTCCAGATGAGTCAACTGGTTTTATACCAAAAGAGTATAATTTCGCTAATTACATTACCAATGCATTTGGTCAGTTTGATAACTACACCCCAATGCAATTGGCCCAGTACGTTGGAACTATTGCCAACAACGGTGTTCGGATTGCCCCCCACATTGTCGAGGGGATTTATGGAAACAACGAACAAGGTGGCTTAGGGAACTTAATCCAATCTATTGAAACCAAGGAAATGAATAAAATTAATATTTCTGAGTCTGATGTTTCCATCCTCCAACAAGGCTTTTATCAAGTGTCACATGGTGGTAGTGCTTTGACAACCGGTCGTGCCTTTTCAAATGGCGCAGCGGTATCCATTAGTGGAAAAACAGGTACTGCTGAAAGTTATGTTGAGGGCGGTCAAAAAGCTAACAATACTAATGCTGTGGCCTATGCACCATCAGATAATCCTCAAATCGCTGTAGCTGTTGTCTTTCCTCATAACACCAACCTTACAAATGGTGTCGGACCTTCCATTGCGCGCGATATTATCAATCTCTATAACCAACACCATCCAATGAATTAGAAAGGAACATATGCTTTATCCAACACCTATTGCTAAGCTAATTGACAGTTATTCTAAGTTACCGGGTATCGGGATTAAGACGGCTACACGTCTTGCCTTCTATACTATTGGAATGTCTGATGACGATGTCAATGAATTTGCTAAAAATCTCCTTTCTGCTAAGAGAGAGCTGACCTACTGTTCCATCTGCGGTCGCCTGACTGATGACGATCCTTGCTCTATCTGTACCGATCCGACTCGTGATCAGACAACCATTTTAGTTCTCGAGGATAGTCGCGATGTGGCAGCCATGGAGAATATCCAAGAATACCATGGACTCTATCATGTCTTGCATGGACTCATTTCTCCCATGAATGGTATCAGTCCAGATGATATCAATCTCAAGAGCCTGATGACTCGTCTTATGGATAGTGAAGTTTCAGAAGTGATTGTGGCGACCAATGCTACAGCAGATGGTGAAGCGACATCCATGTATCTTTCACGCTTGCTCAAGCCAGCTGGTATCAAGGTTACGCGTCTAGCACGAGGTCTAGCTGTGGGAGCGGACATTGAGTATGCGGATGAAGTGACGCTCTTACGAGCCATTGAAAATCGAACAGAGTTGTAAGTCTAGACAAATCAACACTCAATTCATTTATACAAAAATCACGGAGACCGACAGTTGTTTTATCGGTCTCTTTTTAGATTTATTGAAGACCAGTATCAGGTTCAAGTTTCAAAAAAGAAGCAAATATGATATACTAAAGAATGAGTATTCTATTAGAATTGGAACAAATAATATGAAACAAACGATTATTCTTTTATACGGTGGGCGTAGTGCAGAGCGTGAAGTCTCTGTCCTTTCAGCTGAAAGTATCATGCGTGCGGTCAACTACGATCGTTTCACAGTCAAGACTTTCTTCATTAGCCAGTCTGGTGACTTTATCAAAACTCAGGAATTTAGCCAGACTCCTGGTCAAGAGAACCGTCTCATGACCAATGAAACTATTGATTGGGATAAGAAAGTTGCTCCAAGTGCTATCTATGAAGAAGGGGCAGTGGTCTTCCCAGTCCTCCACGGTCCGATGGGAGAAGATGGCTCAGTTCAAGGATTCTTGGAAGTTTTGAAAATGCCTTATGTTGGTTGTAACATCTTGTCATCTAGTCTTGCCATGGATAAAATCACGACCAAGCGTGTCTTAGAATCTGTCGGGATTGCCCAAGTTCCTTATGTGGCCATCGTTGAAGGCGATGATGTGACTGCTAAAATTGCCGAAGTTGAAGAAAAATTGTCTTATCCAGTTTTCACAAAACCATCAAACATGGGTTCTAGTGTCGGTATTTCTAAATCTGAAAACCAAGAGGAACTCCGTCAAGCTTTGAAACTTGCCTTCCAATATGACAGCCGTGTCTTGGTTGAGCAAGGGGTAAATGCCCGTGAAATCGAGGTTGGTCTCTTGGGCAACTACGATGTCAAAAGCACGCTTCCAGGGGAAGTAGTCAAGGATGTTGCCTTTTATGACTACGATGCCAAGTATATTGACAACAAGATTACTATGGACATCCCAGCCAAAATCAGTGATGATGTGGTATCTGTCATGCGTCAAAATGCAGAAACTGCCTTCCGTGCCATTGGTGGGCTCGGTCTATCTCGTTGCGATTTCTTCTATACAGATAAGGGAGAGATTTTCCTAAACGAGCTTAATACCATGCCAGGTTTTACCCAGTGGTCTATGTATCCACTACTTTGGGACAATATGGGAATCAACTATCCAGACTTAATCGAACGATTGGTTGGTCTTGCCAAGGAAAGTTTTGACAAGCGCGAAGCGCATTTGCTATAAAATGAAAGAGAGGGTAGAAGCCAGAACCATCACTACAAGGTGACTAGAGTTCTCGAGCTTCGACCCTTTTTAAAGGAGTAGAAATGAAATTAACAATCCATGAAGTGGCTCAAGTTGTAGGAGCTAAAAATGATATCAGCATTTTTGAGGATACCAAGTTAGAAAAGGCCGAGTTTGATAGTCGCTTAATTGCGGCAGGGGATTTATTTGTGCCCCTCAAGGGGGCGCGTGATGGTCATGACTTTATAGAAACAGCTTTTGAAAATGGCGCTGCTGTAACCCTGTCTGAGAAAGAAATTGCAAATCATCCCTATATTCTAGTAGATGATGTCTTGACTGCCTTTCAAACCCTCGCAGCTTACTATCTTGAAAAAACGGCAGTTGATGTCTTTGCGGTTACGGGTTCAAATGGTAAAACAACTACCAAGGATATGTTAGCTCACTTGCTATCAACAACCTACAAAACCTACAAAACACAAGGAAACTACAATAATGAGATTGGTCTTCCTTACACAGTTCTCCATATGCCTGAAGGAACAGAAAAGTTGGTCTTGGAGATGGGACAAGATCACTTGGGAGATATTCATCTCTTGTCAGAATTGGCTCATCCAAAAACAGCCATCGTGACCTTGGTTGGAGAAGCCCATTTGGCCTTTTTCAAAGACCGTTCTGAAATCGCTAAAGGAAAAATGCAAATTGCAGACGGTATGGATTCAGGTTCTTTGCTTTTGGCACCAGCTGACACTATTGTAGAGGACTACTTGCCAACTGATAAAAAGGTAGTTCGTTTTGGGCAAGGGGCAGAGTTGGAAATTACCGACTTGGTAGAACGTAAGGATAGTCTGACCTTTAAGGCTAATTTCTTGGAGCAAGGCCTTGATTTGCCAGTGACTGGTAAGTACAATGCTACTAATGCCATGATTGCGTCCTATGTTGCCCTGCAAGAAGGAGTTTCAGAGGAGCAAATTCGTCAGGCCTTCCAAAATCTTGAATTGACGCGTAACCGTACCGAGTGGAAGAAAGCAGCTAATGGAGCAGATATTCTGTCTGACGTATATAATGCCAATCCAACTGCTATGAAGCTGATTTTGGAGACATTCTCTGCCATTCCAGCCAATGAAGGTGGCAAGAAAATTGCAGTGTTGGCGGATATGAAGGAGCTTGGTGACCAGTCTATTCAGCTTCATAATCAGATGATTTTGAGCCTCTCGCCTGATGTGCTGAATACCGTTATTTTCTATGGAGAAGACATTGCTGAATTAGCTCAATTGGCCAGTCAAATGTTTCCAATCGGCCACGTTTACTACTTCAAGAAAACAGAAGATCAAGACCAATTTGAAGACCTAGTCAAGCAGGTCAAAGAAAGCCTTGGAGCTAATGACCAAATCCTGCTCAAAGGCTCCAATTCTATGAATTTAGCCAAGCTGGTAGAATGTTTAGAAACTGAAGACAAGTAATTTTGCTAAGTATCTGCAAAGAATGATTGCCCTTACAGATACTGGATTAACCTTTACAAAAGATCCTTTTGACCGTGAGCGCTACGAGGACTTGCGAAGTCTGTTATCTGAAATGTTGAATCAGGGATCAGACCTGGATGCAGAAGAAGTGGCAGAAGTCTTGAAACCAACTTCAGCTTATGCGACTCCCTTAATGGACGTCCGTGCTTGGATTGTTGAGGATGAGAAGATTTGTCTGGTTAGGGGACAAGGAGAGGATAGTTGGGCTTTGCCAGGTGGCTTTGGTGAAGTCGGCTATTCTCCAACTGAAAATATTCTCAAGGAAATTGAAGAAGAAACCGGTTTTAAAGCCAAAGTTGAAAGACTGCTAGCTGTTTTTGATACCAATCGTTTCCAACTACAGAGCAAATAATATGCAAAGTTTGTTTTTGAATGTAAGTTTCTCGATGGACAATTCCAAGAAAATCAAGAAATCGCTGCCCTTCAATTTTTTGCAATTGACCAACTGCCGAATTTATCTGAAAAACGCATTACCAAGGAGCAAATCGAGATTCTTTGGCAGGTTTATCAAGGTCAGAGGGAGCAATATCTTGATTAAGAAGATGATTATCGTATTTCTAAATCCATTTTTGACAAATAGCATGGTATAATAAAATGCAGGAAAATTTTGAATCATGAGGAAGACTAGATGAATTTATGGGATATTTTCTTTACGACCCAAGCAACAGAGCCACCCAAATTTGACCTTTTTTGGTATGTCAGTATATTTACACTCTTGGCTTTGACCTTTTATACAGCCTATCGTTATCGTGAAAAGAAGGCTTATCAACGATTTTTCCAAATCTTGCAGGCCGTTCAGTTGATCCTCCTTTATGGTTGGTACTGGGTCAATCATATGCCGTTGTCAGAAAGCCTACCTTTTTACCATTGCCGTATGGCTATGTTTGTGGTGCTTTTGCTTCCTGGTCAGTCTAAATATAGGCAGTATTTTGCATTACTAGGAACATTTGGGACATTAGCAGCCTTTGTTTATCCAGTGCCAGATGCCTATCCTTTTCCACATATTGCGATTTTATCCTTTATCTTTGGCCACTTAGCTCTCTTGGGGAACTCTCTAGTTTATCTATTGAGACAGTATAACGCGCGATTGCTGGATGTGAAGGGAATTTTTCTCATGACCTTTGCACTAAATGCCTTGATTTTTGTGGTCAATTTAGTAACAGGCGGAGATTACGGATTCTTGACAAAACCACCATTGGTTGGAGACCATGGCTTAGTAGCTAATTATTTAATCGTTTCCCTAGCCTTATCAGCAGCGATTACGTTAACAAAGAAAATCTTGGAACTATTTTTAGAACAAGAAGCAGAAAAAATGATTGCAAAGAAAGCTTAGAAATGAGCTTTCTTTTTTGGCTCTTTGTCAACTGTAGTGGGTTGAAGAAAAGCTAAGCTCGAGAAAGGACAAAATTTGCCCTTTCTTTTTTGATGTTCAGAGCAATAAAAATCCTTTTTTTGAAGTTTTCAAAGTTTCGAAATCCAAAGGCATTGCGCTTGATAAGTTTGATGAGATTATTGGTCGCTTCTAATTTGGCGTTTGAATAGGGTAGTTGAAGGGCATTGACAATCTTCTCTTTATCTTTGAGGAATGTTTTAAAGACAGTCTGAAAAAGAGGATGAACCTGCTGCAGATTGTCTTCAATGAGTCCGAAAAATTTGTCAGGCTTCTTGTCCTGAAAGTGAAACAGCAAGAGTTGATAGAGATGGTAGTGGTGTTTCAAGTCTTCTGAATAGTTCAAAAGCTTGTCTAGAATCTCTTTATTGGTCAAGTGCATGCGAAAAGTAGGACGATAAAAACGTTTATCGCTAAGTTTACGACTATCCTGTTGGATGAGTTTCCAGTAGCGTTTGATAGCCTTGTATTCATGAGATTTTCGTTCAAACTGATTCATGATTTGGACACGCACACGACTCATAGCACGGCTTAGATGTTGTACAATATGGAAACGATCTAGAACGATTTTAGCACACGGAAAAAGTTTTCTAGCTAAGTCATAGTAGGGACTAAACATATCCATAGTAATGATTTTCACCTGACAACGAACGGCTCTATCGTATCGAAGAAAGTGATTTCGGATGACAGCTTGTGTTCGTTCCTCAAGAACAGTGATGATATTAAGATTATCAAAATCTTGCGCAATGAAACTCATCTTTCCCTTTGTAAAGGTATACTCGTCCCAGGACATAATCTGTGGAAGGCGAGAAAAATCATGCTTAAAGTGAAAGTCATTGAGCTTGCGAATAACAGTTGAAGTTGAAATGGACAGCTGATGAGCAATATCGGTCAAAGAAGTCTTTTCAATCAGCTTTTGAGCAATTTTTTGATTAATGATACGAGGGATTTGATGATTCTTCTTGACGAGGGAGGTCTCGGAGACCGCTATTTTCGAGCACTTATAGCAGTTAAAACGGCGTTTTTTAAGGAGAATTCTAGTAGGCATACCAGTTGTTTCGAGGTAAGGGATCTTAGACGGTTTTTGAAAGTCATATTTCTTCATTTGACTTCCACACTCAGGGCAAGATGGGGCGTCGTAGTCCAGTTTAGCGATGATTTCCTTGTGTGTATCTCTATTAATGACATCTATAATTTGGATATTAGGGTCTTTGATATCGAGTAGTTTTGTGATAAAATGTAATTGTTCCATATGAATCTTTCTAATGAGTTGTTTAGTCGCTTTTCATTATAGGTCATATGGAACTTTTTTTCTACAACAAAATAGGTTCCATAATATCCATAGGGGATTTACCCACTACAAATATTATAGAGCCTCTTTTTTTCATAAATCTGATTTTTTATAACTTGTTTGGAAAATAAAAAAATTTGATGAGCGAATGTGAAAAAATGGTAAGTAAATTTAGGAAAAACTAAGCACGATTGGATTTTTTGTGTTATAATATTCTGTGAATAGCTATGCCCTATTTTAGCTATATTGAATAGAAGTTTGAAACTTGGAAGAGAGAGGATGCGATGTGATGGCTAGAGATGGTTTTTTTACAGGCTTAGATATCGGAACCAATTCGATTAAGGTGTTGGTTGCAGAGCTTAGAAATGGTGAACTAAATGTAATTGGTGTAAGTAATGCCAAGAGTAAAGGTGTAAAGGATGGGATTATCGTTGATATTGAAGCAGCAGCAACTGCTATCAAGTCAGCTATTTCCCAAGCAGAAGAGAAAGCTGGCATTTCAATCAAATCAGTGAATGTTGGTTTGCCTGGAAATCTTTTGCAAGTAGAACCAACTCAAGGAATGATTCCAGTTACATCTGATACAAAAGAAATTACAGATCAAGATGTCGAAAATGTTGTTAAATCAGCTTTGACAAAGAGTATGACACCAGATCGTGAAGTCATTACGTTTATTCCAGAAGAATTTATCGTAGATGGCTTCCAAGGTATTCGTGACCCGCGTGGCATGATGGGGGTTCGTCTTGAAATGCGTGGTTTGCTTTACACAGGTCCACGTACTATTCTTCACAATTTACGCAAGACAGTTGAGCGCTCAGGTGTTCAAGTTGAAAATATTATTATTTCACCATTGGCTTTGGTTCGTTCAGTCTTGAACGAAGGAGAGCGTGAATTTGGAGCTACTGTGATTGATATGGGAGCAGGTCAAACAACTGTTGCTACAATCCGTAACCAAGAACTCCAGTTTACAAATATTCTTCAAGAAGGTGGAGATTATGTCACAAAAGATATCTCTAAGGTTTTGAAGACTTCACAAAAACTAGCTGAAGGATTGAAATTGAACTATGGTGAAGCCTACCCTTCACTTGCAAGCAATGAAACCTTCCAAGTTGAAGTAATTGGTGAAGTAGAGCCTGTAGAAGTTACAGAAAGCTACCTAGCAGAGATTATTTCAGCCCGCATTAAGCACATTTTTGAACAAATCAAACAAGAGTTGGAAAGAAGACATTTGTTGGATCTTCCAGGTGGGATTGTTCTGATTGGTGGAAATGCTATTTTACCAGGTGTTGTAGAACTTGCACAGGAAGTTTTTGGCGTTGGTGTCAAACTTTACGTTCCAAATCAAGTTGGAATCCGTAATCCTGCCTTCGCTCATGTGATTAGCTTGTCTGAATTTGCAGGTCAATTGACTGAAGTGCATTTATTGGCACAAAGAGCAGTCAAGGGTGAGGATACTTTGCGTCACCAACCTATTAATTTTGGTGGGATGATTCAACGCGTTACGCAAGTAGCACAACCTACCCCTATTCAACCAGTTCAAAATACTGAGGTAGAGCAATCAGCTTCTACGAACGTAGTTGCTCCGAAAGAAGATAAAGTATCTTCTCAAAATAAACCAAAAATCGCAGATCGTTTCCGTGGCTTAATCGGAAGCATGTTTGATGAATAAAAGAGGAAAAATAAACTATGACATTTTCATTTGATACAGCAGCAGCTCAAGGTGCAGTTATTAAAGTAATCGGTGTTGGTGGAGGTGGTGGTAACGCCATTAACCGCATGGTTGACGAAGGTGTTGCAGGCGTAGAATTTATCGCAGCAAACACAGATGTACAAGCTTTGAGTAGTACAAAAGCTGAGACTGTAATTCAGTTAGGTCCTAAATTGACTCGTGGTTTGGGTGCTGGCGGTCGACCTGAAGTTGGTCAAAAAGCTGCTGAAGAAAGCGAAGAAGCCTTGACTCAAGCTATTACTGGAGCAGACATGGTCTTCATTACTGCAGGTATGGGAGGTGGCTCTGGTACTGGTGCAGCTCCTGTTATTGCCCGCATTGCTAAAGATTTAGGTGCTCTTACAGTTGGTGTTGTGACACGTCCTTTCGGTTTCGAAGGAAGCAAACGTGGTCAGTATGCTGTAGAAGGAATCAATCAACTTCGTGAGCATGTAGATACTCTATTGATTATTTCAAACAACAACTTGCTTGAAATTGTTGATAAGAAAACTCCACTTCTTGAAGCTCTTAGCGAAGCAGATAACGTACTTCGCCAAGGTGTTCAAGGGATTACGGACTTGATTACAAATCCTGGTTTGATTAACCTTGACTTTGCTGATGTGAAAACAGTTATGGCAGATAAAGGGAACGCCCTAATGGGTATCGGTATCGGTAGTGGTGAAGAACGTGTAGTAGAAGCAGCTCGTAAGGCAATCTACTCACCACTTCTTGAAACAACTATTGACGGCGCTGAGGATGTTATCGTCAACGTTACTGGTGGTCCTGATTTGACTTTGATTGAAGCAGAAGAAGCTTCAGAAATCGTCAACCAAGCAGCTGGTCAAGGAGTAAACATTTGGTTGGGAACATCTATTGATGAAAACATGAAAGATGAAATTCGCGTAACAGTTGTGGCAACTGGTGTTCGTCAAGATCGTGTTGAAAAAGTTGTGGGCCATGCACCAAGACAAGCTGTTCGTCATGAACAAGTAAGCCCAAGTCATGCACACAATCATAATCGTCACTTTGATATGGCTGAAACTGCAGAAATTCCAAGTCCAGCACCTCGCCGTACAGAAACTTCTCAAACTTCAGCATTTGGTGATTGGGACTTGCGTCGTGAGACAATTGTTCGACCAACTGATTCAGTTGTATCACCTGTTGAACGTTTCGAAGCGCCATCTTTACACGATGAGGATGAATTAGACACTCCTCCATTTTTCAAAAATCGTTAAGTAAATGAATTTGAAAGAAAATACAGAACGTGTTTTTCAACAAATAAAAGATGCAAGTCAGCAGTCAGGAAGAGAAGCCAATTCTGTTTCGGTTGTTGCTGTTACAAAATATGTAGACGTACCGACAGCGGAGGCTTTGCTTCCGCTAGGTGTGCATCATATTGGTGAAAATCGTGTGGATAAATTTCTTGAGAAATATGAAGCTTTAAAAGATAGAAATATTACCTGGCATTTGATTGGAACCTTGCAAAGACGCAAGGTCAAAGATGTCATTCAGTATGTTGATTATTTCCATGCTTTGGATTCATTAAAGCTAGCAGAGGAAATTCAAAAAAGAAGTGACCGAGTTGTTAAGTGTTTCTTACAAGTAAATATCTCAAGGGAAGAGAGCAAACATGGTTTTTCAAGGGAAGAACTATTAGAGCTCTTGCCAGAATTGGCCACCTTAGATAAAATTGAATATGTCGGCTTGATGACCATGGCTCCTTTTGAAGCTAGTAGTGATGAGTTGAAAGAAATTTTTAAAGCTACGCAGGATTTGCAACTAGAAATTAGAGAAAAACAAATTCCCAATATGCCAATGACGGACTTGAGTATGGGTATGAGTCGTGACTACAAGGAAGCGATTGAATTTGGCTCAACCTTTGTCAGAATTGGTACAGCATTTTTTAAATAGGAAAGAAATATGTCTTTAAAAGATAGATTTGATAAATTTATAGATTATTTTACAGAAGATGGAGAAGATGTTGGTACTACATATCAGCCTAAAGCTGAAGAGCCGATTGTGACTCCAGTCCCTTCTGTTCAAGAGTTGCCTCAACAAGCTGGTAGCACGCCATCTAAAGATAAAAACATCACTCGTCTCCATGCCCGTCAACAAGAGTTGGCTATGCAAAGTCAACGTTCTACTGATAAGGTGACAATTGATGTTCGTTATCCACGTAAATACGAAGATGCCACAGATATTGTTGATTTATTAGCTGGTAACGAAAGTATTTTGATTGATTTCCAATATATGACAGAAGTTCAAGCACGTCGTTGTTTGGATTATCTAGACGGGGCTCGTCACGTTTTGGCTGGTAACATGAAAAAGGTAGCATCTACTATGTACCTACTGACACCAGTTGATGTTGTCGTTAATATTGAAGATATCAAAATCCCAGATGAATCACAAAATGGTGAATTTGGCTTTGACATGAAACGTACGAGAGTGAGATAATGCTCTTTCTCATTCGTTTTATTCAAAATGCAGTGGATATCTATTCACTGATTTTAATCGTGTTTGCTCTGATGTCTTGGTTTCCTAATGCTTATGAATCACGTCTTGGACGCTTGATTATTAGTTTAGTGAAACCGATAATAGCTCCCTTGCAACGTTTGCCACTTCAGATTGCTGGTCTTGACTTGTCTGTTTGGGTTGCGGTATTACTAGTTCATTTTCTAGGGGAACAATTGATTCGACTTTTAGTGATCTTTCTATGAACAAGATGATTTATCAACACTTTTCTAAGAATGATTCGTCTTTTATTGATAAGGGAGTAGAATGGATAAAAAAGGTAGAAGATTCTTATTCTCCTTTTTTAACACCCTTTATAAATCCCCATCAAGAAAAGATTTTAAAGGTTCTAGCATCGACCAACGGCATCTCCTATATGAGCAGTCGGCAGTTTCTTGAAACTGAATATGTACGGGTACTCCTGTATCCTGATTATTTTGAGCCGGAATTCTCTGATTTTGAACTATCCTTGCAAGAAATAGTCTATCCTAATAAGTTTGAACGCCTAACACATGCGAAAATATTAGGAACTGTTTTAAATCAGCTAGGAATCGATAGGAAGCTATTTGGTGATATCTTAGTCAACGAAGAGAGAGCACAGATTATCATTAATCGACAGTTTATGCTCCTTTTTCAAGACGGCATTACGAAAATTGCTCGGTTACCGGTTCGTCTAGAAGAACGGGATTTTACTGAAAGAATTGCTACAGTAGAAGATTATCAAGAATTAGATATTTGTATCGCTAGTTCTAGATTAGATGTTTTTCTAGCAGGTGTCTTCAAGCTGTCTAGAAATCAGGCAAGTCAGTTAATTGAAAAACAGGCAGTCCAAGTGAATTACCATTTAGTTGAAAAATCAGATTATGCAGTTCAAGTTGGTGATCTGATTAGTGTAAGGAAATTTGGTCGATTGAAACTCGTTAGAGATAATGGGCAAACAAAAAAAGATAAAAAGAAATTAACGGTCCAATTGTTATTAAGTAAGTGAGGAAAAATATGCCAATTACATCGTTAGAAATCAAAGATAAAACCTTTAGCACACGCTTTAGAGGGTTTGATCAAGAAGAAGTAGATGAGTTTTTAGATATTGTAGTCCGTGATTATGAAGATTTGGTTCGCTCTAATCATGATAAGGATTTACATATTAAGAGTTTGGAAGAGCGTTTGTCTTACTTTGATGAGATGAAAGATTCATTGAGTCAATCTGTATTGATTGCACAAGATACAGCAGAGCGAGTAAAACATGCTGCAACTGAACGTGCAAACAATATTATCCAACAGGCAGAGCAAGATGCACAACGTTTGTTGGAAGAAGCTAAGTACAAGGCAAATGAAATTCTTCGTCAAGCTACTGACAATGCTAAGAAGGTTGCTGTTGAAACAGAAGAATTGAAGAACAAGAGTCGTGTCTTCCATCAACGTCTTAAATCTACAATTGAGAGCCAGTTAGCAATTGTTGAATCTTCAGATTGGGAAGATATTCTTCGCCCAACAGCTACTTATCTTCAGACAAGTGATGAGGCCTTCAAAGAAGTGGTCAGCGAAGTCTTAGGTGACTCTGTCTTGCAACAACATCCAGAGGAAGAACCAATTGATATTACTCGCCAGTTTTCTCCCGAGGAAATGGCAGAGTTGCAAGCGCGTATCGAAGCGGCTAATAAGGAACTTGCAGAAGCCGAAGCAAGAGCTGAGCAGGAACAAGTGGTTTCACCAGCTCCGGTTGTTGAAGAAAGTCCAGCTCATCCAGTTGGTCCAATGTATGAAGAGCCAGAAGTAGCTCCAAGCCATTATTCAGGACCAACACCAGCTACTGAAGCTGTAAACTCAGAACCAGGTTTTGCGGCACCGCAAGAATCTGTTACAATTTTATAAGAAATATTCTGAGAACAATATCTTATCCTTATATTTCCAGCGAGCAGGAGATGGTGTGAGTCCTGTAATCCCTAATGCTAAGATTATCCTCTCAAAAACTCAAGTCTGAAGCTAGTAAGATTTGACGTTCCCCACGTTACGGGATAAGAGGGAGAAAGACTAAATCTTTTTCCGAATAAAGGTGGTACCACGATTTTCGTCCTTTTTGGCAGTCGTGGTTTTTAATTTGTTATTATTTATAAAGGAGATACCATGAAACTCAAAGATACCCTTAACCTTGGGAAAACAGCTTTCCCAATGCGTGCAGGACTTCCTACCAAAGAGCCAGTTTGGCAAAAGGAATGGGAAGATGCAAAGCTTTATCAACGTCGTCAAGAATTGAACCAAGGAAAACCTCATTTCACCTTGCATGATGGCCCTCCATACGCGAACGGAAATATTCACGTTGGACACGCTATGAACAAAATTTCAAAAGATATCATTGTTCGTTCAAAATCAATGTCAGGTTTTTACGCACCATTTATCCCAGGTTGGGACACTCATGGTCTGCCAATCGAGCAAGTTTTGGCAAAACAAGGTGTCAAACGTAAAGAAATGGACTTGGTTGAGTACTTGAAACTTTGCCGTGAATACGCTCTTTCTCAAGTAGATAAACAACGCGAAGACTTCAAACGTTTGGGTGTTTCTGGTGACTGGGAAAATCCATATGTGACTTTGACTCCTGATTATGAAGCAGCCCAAATCCGTGTCTTCGGTGAGATGGCTAATAAAGGTTATATCTACCGTGGTGCCAAGCCAGTTTACTGGTCATGGTCATCTGAGTCTGCCCTTGCTGAAGCGGAGATTGAATACCATGATTTGGTTTCAACTTCCCTTTACTATGCCAATAAAGTAAAAGATGGCAAAGGTGTTCTAGATACAGATACTTATATCGTAGTCTGGACAACAACTCCATTTACCATCACAGCTTCTCGTGGTTTGACTGTTGGTGCAGATATTGATTACGTTTTGGTTCAACCTGCTGGTGAAACTCGTAAGTTTGTGGTTGCTGCAGAATTGTTGACTAGCTTATCTGAAAAATTTGGCTGGGTTGATGTTCAAGTTTTGGCAACTTACCGTGGTCAAGAATTGAACCACATCGTAACAGAACATCCATGGGATACAGCTGTAGATGAATTGGTTATCCTTGGTGACCACGTTACAACTGACTCTGGTACTGGTATTGTCCATACAGCCCCTGGTTTTGGTGAGGATGACTACAATGTTGGTATTGCTAATGGTCTTGAAGTCGCAGTGACTGTTGACGAACGTGGTATCATGATGGCTAATGCTGGTCCTGAGTTTGAAGGTCAATTCTATGAAAAGGTAGTTCCAACTGTTATTGAAAAACTTGGTAACCTCCTTCTTGCCCAAGAAGAAATCTCTCACTCATACCCATTTGACTGGCGTACCAAGAAACCAATCATCTGGCGTGCAGTACCACAATGGTTTGCCTCAGTTTCTAAATTCCGCCAAGAAATCTTGGACGAAATTGAAAAAGTGAAATTCCACTCAGAATGGGGTAAAGTTCGTCTTTACAACATGATTCGTGACCGTGGCGACTGGGTTATCTCTCGTCAACGTGCTTGGGGTGTTCCACTTCCTATCTTCTACGCTGAAGACGGTACAGCGATTATGACTGCTGAAACTATTGAACACGTGGCTCAACTCTTTGAGGAACATGGTTCAAGCATTTGGTGGGAACGTGATGCTAAGGACCTCTTGCCAGAAGGATTTAGTCATCCAGGTTCACCAAATGGTGAGTTCAAAAAAGAAACAGATATCATGGACGTTTGGTTTGACTCAGGTTCATCATGGAATGGAGTCGTAGTAAACCGTCCTGAGTTGACTTACCCAGCAGACCTTTACCTAGAAGGTTCTGACCAATACCGTGGTTGGTTTAACTCATCACTCATCACATCTGTT
This sequence comes from Streptococcus mitis, assembly GCF_965111735.1. Classification (GTDB taxonomy): domain Bacteria; phylum Bacillota; class Bacilli; order Lactobacillales; family Streptococcaceae; genus Streptococcus; species Streptococcus mitis_DR. The sequence continues at coordinate 1,584,465 of NZ_OZ217346.1, read as the reverse complement.
GCTAACCATGGCGTAGCACCTTACAAACAAATATTGTCACAAGGATTTGCTCTTGATGGTAAAGGTGAGAAGATGTCTAAATCTCTTGGAAATACCATTGCTCCAAGTGATGTTGAAAAACAATTTGGTGCTGAAATCTTGCGTCTCTGGGTAACAAGTGTTGACTCAAGCAATGACGTACGTATCTCTATGGATATCTTGAGCCAAGTCTCTGAAACTTACCGTAAAATCCGTAACACCCTTCGTTTCTTGATTGCTAATACATCTGACTTTAACCCAGCTCAAGATTCAGTCGCTTACGATGAGCTTCGTTCAGTTGATAAGTACATGACGATTCGCTTTAACCAGCTTGTCAAGACCATTCGTGATGCTTATGCTAACTTTGAATTCTTGACAATCTATAAGGCCTTGGTGAACTTTATCAACGTTGATTTGTCAGCCTTCTACCTTGATTTTGCTAAGGACGTTGTTTACATCGAAGGTGCCAAATCACTGGAACGCCGTCAAATGCAGACTGTCTTCTATGATATTCTTGTGAAAATCACCAAACTCTTGACACCAATCCTTCCTCACACAGCAGAGGAAATCTGGTCATATCTTGAGTTTGAAGCTGAAGACTTCGTTCAATTGTCAGAATTGCCAGAAGCGGAAACTTTTGCTAGTCAAGAAGAAATCTTGGATACATGGGCTGCCTTCATGGACTTCCGTGGACAAGCTCAAAAAGCCTTGGAAGAAGCTCGTAATGCAAAAGTTATCGGTAAATCACTTGAAGCTCACTTGACAGTTTATCCAAACGAAGTTGTGAAAACTCTACTCGAAGCAGTAAACAGCAATGTAGCTCAACTTTTGATCGTGTCTGACTTGACCATTGCAGAAGAACCAGCTCCGGAAAATGCTGTGAGCTTTGAAGATGTAGCTTTCACTGTTGAACGCGCTGCAGGCCAAGTATGTGACCGTTGCCGTCGCATCGATCCAACAACAGCAGAACGTAGCTACCACGCAGTCATCTGTGACCACTGTGCAAGCATCGTAGAAGAAAACTTTGCGGAAGCAGTCGCAGAAGGATTTGAAGCGAAATAAGTTGTGTAGAGTCTGGGACAAAAAGATTTTGATTTTAGGAATTCTTTATTATAAATTTTAAAAATCGATGGATTAGACAAAAAAGCGAACAAGACAGAATTCTGAGTGTCAGATAACTCGTTTTGTTCGCTTTTTATATTTAAGGTTAGACTTTTGTCCTAGACTCTTTTGTATATTTATAAATGAGAAGAAAAGTGATTCAAATGAATTGAAGAATGCTGGTACTATTTTAGGACAAGTTAGAGAATTTATAGTATAATGATGGTTGTAGATTGAATATATCAAAATATATACAGAAGTATTTTTGTTTCTTGTAAGTTTATCATAGTGAGGAAGCAAAATGCTTCTTCTATTTTGAAATGAATAAAATAGTAGAGAGGATATAGAATGAAAAAGTTTTTTGGAGAGAAGCAGCATCGTTTTTCCTTACGAAAGTTAGCGATTGGTCTTGTATCTGCTTCAATTTCTAGCTTATTTTTTGTGTCTATTGCTAGCAGTGGGACCGTATTTGCTCAAGAAAATGTATCTGTTCACTACAAATACGTGACGGATACAGAACTGAGTAGTCATGAGAAGGACTTGATTGTAAAGGACATTCCTAAAATTGCTGACGATAGTGAGAGTACCTATTATCTAGTCTATCGTATGGATGAAAAAGCCCAACTAGGTCAGTTGCCTAATACCGGTGAGCACAGTAATCTGGTTACCGTCCTTTCGGGTGGAGCCCTCGCTTCGATTGGACTCCTTATTTTTGCTGTTTCGAGAAAGAAAGGCAAGAAGAAAGTACTGTTGAAGGTTGTTTTGATAACAGGCATGGGGAGCGGTTTGGTTTCTTCGGTTCAGGCTATTGAAAATCAACTCTTGCTCCAATATAATCAAGAATATCAATTATCCCAAGGAGATAGTCTGCCTTTGCCACGCACCCTATCGGGTTATACTTACCTAGGCTATATTAAGCAAGACAAGAAAATTAATCAGTTAGAAACTGTTGCTAGAGATCAGAAACTAGAGGATACGGTTCACCCTCATGTCCAGACCAAGGAAGGTGGACAAGAGGCAGTAGATAAACAGAAAGATTCATCTCAAATCCGTCCAGTAGAGAAATCAGCTCCTTCTCTAGATTCATCCAATCCAAAACCGTCTGGTATTGCTAGTGTGGATCCTCATGACGAAGTCTTGGCTGGTCGTTTAAATAAACCAGAGCTCTTATACAAAGATCAAGAGATTGAAACCAAGCTAGACTTTGATGAAGTGGTTCAAGAGAATCCAGATTTAATTGAGGAAACTATTCGTGTCAGACAAGAAGGTCATGCTGGGAAGAAGATCGAGCTTGTTCGCATTTTTACTGTTGAAAACCAAGAAATTTCCCGAGAAGTTCTCTTGGCTAAGGTAGAAGAAGCCTTACCACGTATAGTAGAAAAAGGGACTAAGAAGGCAGTTGTACCGAGTGAAATACCCCAGTCTGCAAGAAAAGGTGAGCCTGAGACCCATGCTTCCTTACCAGAATATAAAGGTGAGCAATCGGGAGCTGTTGTAGCCCCTGAGACAGCCGAAAAACCAGAATATACTGGCACCCAATCTGGATCAATAGTCGAAGCAGAGAAAATTTCTCCGCTACCTGAATATCAGGGAACGCAAGCTGGTGCGATTGTTGAATCAAAGACACGGACCTCCTTACCAGAATATAAAGGTGAGCAATCGGGAGCTGTTGTAGCCCCTGAGACAGCTGAAAAACTAGAATATACAGGAACTCAATCAGGTGCTATTGTCGAACCTGAGCAAGTTGCCCCACAGCCAGAGTACAAAGGGATTCAATCTGGTACCATTGTTGAACCAGAAAAGCATGAACCAGAGGTTGAAGGTGCCCAGTCAGGTGCTTTGGTAGAACCAGAAACGGCTGAGAAGCCATCCTATACAGGTCCCCAGTCCGGAGCGGTTGTTGAACCAGAGACTCATGCTTCCTTACCAGAATATAAAGGTGAGCAATCAGGAGCTATTATAGCCCCAGAGACAACTGAAACACCAGAATATAGAGGAACTCAAGCGGGAGCGATTGTAGCTCCTGAAACAGCTGACAAACCAGAGTATACAGGCACCCAGTCCGGAGCGATTGTTGAACCAGAGACACGGGCTTCCTTACCAGAATATAAAGGTGAGCAATCAGGAGCTGTTGTAGCCCCTGAGACGGCCGAAAAACCAGAATATACAGGCACTCAGTCCGGAGCGGTTGTTGAACCCGAACAAATTGCCCCTCTTCCAGAATATACTGGCAATATTGAGCAAGCAAAACCAGAAAATCCGTCTGAAAAACTAAAAGAAAAAGATCCAGAAAAAACACTTGAATTAAGAAATGTTTCTGATCTGGAGTTATATAGTCAGACCAATGGTACTTACAAACAACATGTTTCTTTAGACAGTGTTCCAAGTAATATAGACACTTACTTTGTTAAGGTAAAATCGTCGTCATTCAAAGATGTCTATCTACCTGTCGCTTCAATAACTGCAGAAATAAAAAATGGACAATCCGTTTATAAAATCATAGCCAAATCTGAGAAACTCCAGCAAGAGCTAGAAAATAAATATGTCGATAATTTCACCTTCTATCTCGCAAAAAAGGCCACAGAAGAAACAACAACCTTCACTTCCTTTAGCAACCTGGTTAAAGCTATCAACAAGAATCTCTCTGGAACCTATCATTTAGCGGCTAGCTTGAATGCCAACGAAGTGGAGTTGGGACCTGATGACAGATCTTACATCAAGGGCACCTTTACTGGTCAGTTGATTGGTGAAAAAGATGGTAAGCAGTATGCTATTTACAATTTGAAAAAGCCTCTTTTTGAAAGCTTGAGAGGGGCCACAGTAGAAAAGTTGAGCCTAAAAAATGTCTCTATTTCAGGTAAAGATGATATCGGTTCACTGGCCAATGAAGCTACGGATAACACAAAGATTAAGCAAGTTCATGTCGATGGTGTTCTGGCTGGGGAACGTGGTATCGGTGGTTTGTTGGCTAAGGCAGACCAATCAAGCATCACAGAGAGCAGTTTTAAGGGAAGAATTGTTAATACCTACGAAACGACTGCTGCATACAATATTGGTGGTCTGGTCGGTCATTTGACAGGAGGCAGAGCTTCACTGACTAAGTCAAAAGCGACAGTAGTCATTTCATCCAACACGAATAGTTCAGATCAGACTGTCGGTGGGATAGCAGGTCTAGTAGACCAAGATGCGCATATACAGGATAGCTATGCTGAAGGTGATATCAACAATGTCAAGCACTTTGGTAGAGTTGCGGGTGTGGCTGGATATTTGTGGGATCGAAAGACGAATGAGGAACAGCATGCAGGAAGATTGACCAATGTACTAAGTGATGTCAATGTAACCAACGGGAATGCTATTACCGGTTACCACTATAATGAAATGAAGGTGGCTAATACATTCAGCAACAAAGCTAATAGAGTTTACAATGTCACCTTGGTCAGGGAAGAAGTCGTCAGCAAGGAATCATTTGTAGAAAGAGGAACAATTTTAGATGCTTCTGAAGTGACTAATAAAAAAGCAGAAATCAAACCTCTCACCCCTCCAACAGTGGAGCCTCTTTCAACAAGTGGTAGTAAAGAAAGTGATTTTTCTAAGGTGAAGCATTATCAAGCTCAGCGCGCCTTGGCTTATAAAAATATTGAAAAATTGCTACCTTTCTACAACAAGGCAACCATCGTCAAATACGGAAACCTAGTTAACGAGAACAGTCTTTTATATCAAAAAGAACTCTTGTCAGCAGTCATGATGAAGGATGACCAAGTCATCACAGATATTGTTTCCAACAAACGGACTGCAAACAAACTCTTGCTCCATTACCAGGATCATTCCTCTGAAACATTCCAGCTCAAGTACCAGACTGATTTTGCTAAGTTAGCAGAATATAGTCTAGGAGATACGGGGCTTCTCTATACGCCAAACCAATTCTTGTATAATCAAGAAACGATTATCCAGCAAGTCTTACCAGAATTGAAGAAGGTAAATTATCATTCAGACGCTATTAGAAACACACTTGGTATTTCACCAAAAGTGAAGCAAACCGAGCTCTATTTAGAAGAACAGTTTACTAAAACGAAGGAACATCTAGAAGAAAGTCTGAGAAAACTCTTGTCAGCGGATGCTGGTCTAGTGGAAAACAATCAAGTAATGACAGATTACATCGTAGATAAAATCAAGCGCAACAAGGAAGCCTTGCTTCTTGGTATGAGCTATTTAGAGCGTTGGTATAACTTTAGCTATGGTCAGGTTAATATTAAAGACTTGGTCTTGTATCACCTTGATTTCTTTGGCAAAGGAAATGCATCTCCGTTAGATACTTTGATTGAGTTAGGGAAATCAGGATTTAATAATCTGCTTGCTAAGAACAACGTTGATACTTATGGTATCAGTCTTGCCAGCCATCATGGAACGACAGATTTGTTTAGCACGCTAGAAAATTACCGAAAAGTCTTTTTACCAAACACTAGCAACAATGACTGGTTTAAAAAACAGACCAAAGCTTTCATTGTCGAAGAAAAATCCACTATTGCAGAGGTCAAAGCCAAGCAAGAGCAAGCAGGGACTAAGTATTCTATCGGTGTTTATGACCGAATTACTAGTAGTACTTGGAAATACCGCAATATGATCTTGCCACTCCTTACTTTGCCAGAAAGATCTGTATTTGTCATCTCAATCTTGTCTAGCCTAGGATTTGGCGCTTACGATCGCTACCGCAACAGTGACTATAAGGCTGGAGATGAACTCAATAAGTTTGTTGAAGATAATGCGCGTGAAACAGCCAAGCGTCAGCGAGATCACTATGATTATTGGTATCGTATTTTGGATGAACAGTCACGTGAAAAACTCTATCGTACGATCCTGCTTTATGATGCCTATAAATTTGGTGATGATCATACTGAAGGAAAGGCTTCAACAATCGCAGACTTTGAGAATTCAAATCCTGCAATGCAACATTTCTTTGGACCAGTTGGTAACAAGGTGGTTCATAATCATCACGGTGCATACGCAACAGGAGATGGTGTCTATTATATGTCTTACCGTATGTTGGATAAGGATGGCGCTATTACGTATACCCATGAGATGACCCATGATTCAGATCAGGATATCTATCTTGGTGGCTATGGTAGAAGAAGTGGTCTTGGTCCTGAGTTCTTTGCTAAAGGCTTATTACAAGCGCCAGATCATCCAAATGATGCGACCATTACCATTAACTCAATCTTGAAACATTCAAAATCAGATAGCATGGAAGGATCCCGTCTACAAGTCTTAGATCCGACGGAACGATTCAAAGATGCATCCGATCTCCAGAAATACGCTCATAATATGTTTGACCTCATCTATCTGTTGGAATATCTTGAAGGGCAATCGATCGTTAAGAAACTGAACGTATCTCAGAAAATGGAAGCTCTTAGAAAAATTGAGAACAAGTATGTGAAAGATCCAGCAGACGGAAATGAGGTTTATGCCACTAACGTAGTCAAAGAATTGACAGAAAGTGAAGCTAAAAAATTGACCAGCTTTGATAGTTTGATTGACAATAACATTCTTTCGGCTCGTGAGTATCAGGCTGGCACTTATGAGAGAAATGGCTACTTTACGATTAAACTCTTTGCACCAATCTTTTCAGCATTGAGCAGTGAGAAAGGTACTCCTGGAGATCTTATGGGACGTAGGATAGCTTATGAACTCTTAGCTGCTAAAGGATTTAAAGATGGTATGGTCCCATATATTTCCAACCAATATGAAGAAATTGCTAAACAAAATGGTCAGACAATCAATCTCTACGGTAAAAAGCAAGGATTAGTGACAGATAAGCTTGTTTTAGAAAAGCTATTTGGTGGTCAGTATTCATCTTGGGCAGCCTTTAAAAAAGCTATGTATCAAGAGCGCGTTGCTCAGTTTGATCATTTGAATAAAGTTACTTTTAAAGATCCGACGCAATCATGGATGAGCAATGCCAAGAAAACCATTCAAAGAGTAAATGAGTTGCAAGAACTCATGGACCAAGCTGTTTTACAGGATGCTACAGGTCCTCGTTGGAGTAATTATAATCCAGAGACTGACAGTGCAGTCCATAAACTTAAGAGAGCAGTCTTTAAAGCCTACCTAGACCAAACAAATGATTTTAGAACTTCTATTTTTGCAAATAAAAAGTAATGAATTATAGAAGTTCCTAGTCAGGATGAGAGGACTTTACTTTCTGACTGTCAGAACTTGTCGATTTTAACTAGCTTTTTTGTGAAAAATTGTGTAGAATAGAATAGATAAACGAGGGGAAACCTCGGAAAATTTAAAGGAGAATCCATCTAATGGTAAAATTGGTTTTTGCTCGCCACGGTGAGTCTGAATGGAACAAAGCTAACCTTTTCACTGGTTGGGCTGATGTTGATTTGTCTGAAAAAGGTACACAACAAGCGATTGACGCTGGTAAATTGATCAAAGAAGCTGGTATCGAATTTGACCAAGCTTACACTTCAGTATTGAAACGTGCTATCAAAACAACGAACTTGGCTCTTGAAGCTTCTGACCAATTGTGGGTTCCAGTTGAAAAATCATGGCGCTTGAACGAACGTCACTACGGTGGTTTGACTGGTAAAAACAAAGCTGAAGCTGCTGAACAATTTGGTGATGAGCAAGTTCACATCTGGCGTCGTTCATACGATGTATTGCCTCCAAACATGGATCGTGATGATGAGCATTCAGCTCACACTGACCGTCGTTACGCTTCACTTGACGATTCAGTTATTCCAGATGCTGAAAACTTGAAAGTGACTTTGGAACGTGCCCTTCCATTCTGGGAAGATAAAATCGCTCCAGCTCTTAAAGATGGTAAAAACGTATTCGTAGGAGCTCACGGTAACTCAATCCGTGCCCTTGTAAAACACATCAAAGGTTTGTCAGATGACGAAATCATGGACGTGGAAATCCCTAACTTCCCACCATTGGTATTCGAATTCGACGAAAAATTGAACGTCGTTTCTGAATACTACCTTGGAAAATAATTTGTAAAAAGAAAGCCTAGGAATACCTAGGTTTTTCGGCTCTTTGTCAACTGTAGTAGGTTGAAGAAAAGCTAAGATCTAGAAAGGACAAATTTCGTCCTTTCTTTTTTGATATTTAGAGCGATGAAAATCCGTTTTTTGAAGTTTTCAAAGTTCCGAAATCCAAAGGCATTGCGCTTGATAAGTTTGATGAGATTATTGGTGGCTTCCAGTTTGGCGTTGGAATAGGGTAGTTGAAGGGCGTTGACAATTTTCTCTTTGTCCTTTAGAAAGGTTTTAAAAACAGTATGAAAAAGAGGATGAACCTGCTTTATATTGTCCTCAATGAGTCCGAAAAATTTGTCAGGCTTCTTGTCCTGAAAGTGAAACAGCAAGAGTTGATAGAGATGGTAGTGGTGTTTCAAGTCTTCTGAATAGCTCAAAAGCTTGTCTAGAATTTCTTTATTCGTCAAGTGCATGCGAAAAGTAGGGCGATAGAAACGTTTATAGCTGAGTTTTCGACTATCTTGTTGGATGAGTTTCCAGTAGCGTTTGATAGCCTTGTATTCATGGGATTTTCGTTCAAACTGATTTATGATTTGGACGCGCACACGACTCATAGCACGGCTTAGATGTTGTACAATATGGAAACGATCTAGAACGATTTTAGCACACGGAAAAAGTTTTCTAGCCAAGTCATAGTAGGGACTAAACATATCCATAGTAATGATTTTCACTCGACATCGGACTGCCCTATCATATTTAAGAAAGTGATTTCGGATAATAGCTTGTGTTCTACCTTCAAGAACAGCGGTGATATTGAGCTTTTCAAAATCTTGTGCAATGAAACTCATTTTTCCCTTTGTAAAGGAGTACTCATCCCAAGACATAATCTCTGGAAGATGAGAAAAATCATGCTTAAAACGGAAGTCATTGAGCTTGCGAATGACAGTTGAAGTTGAAATGGACAGCTGATGAGCAATATCGGTCAAAGAAGTCTTTTCAATCAGCTTCTGAGCAATTTTTTGGTTGATGATACGAGGGATTTGATGATTTTTCTTTACTAGAGGAGTCTCAGCGACCGCCATTTTCGAGCACTGATAGCACTTAAAACGGCGTTTTTTAAGGAGAATTCTAGTAGCCATACCAGTCGTTTCAAGGTAAGGAATCTTAGACGGTTTTTGAAAGTCATATTTCTTCATTTGACTTCCGCACTCAGGGCAAGATGGGGCGTCGTAGTTCAGTTTGGCGATGATTTCCCTGAGTGTATCCTTATTGATGATGTCCATAAATTGGATATTAGGGTCTTTGATATCTAGCAGTTTTGTGATAAAATGTAATTGTTCCATATGATTCTTTCTAATGAGTTGTTTTGTCGCTTTTCATTATAGATGATATGGGACTTTTTTTCTACAACAAAATAGGCTCCATAATATCTATAGGGGATTTACCCACTACAAATATTATAGAGCCGGTTTTTTTTATTCTAGTATCCAACTCTTCGAAAAAGCGTTATAATGATATTAAGAAGTAGTTAAAGAAAGTGAGGTTGATGATGGCTTATATTGAGATGAAACACTGTTACAAGCGTTATCAGGTTGGGGATACGGAGATTGTGGCTAATCGCGATGTGAATTTTGAGATTGAAAAGGGTGAATTGGTTATCATTCTAGGTGCATCTGGTGCGGGCAAGTCAACGGTTCTTAACCTTCTTGGGGGAATGGATACCAATGATGAGGGGGAAATCTGGATTGATGGTGCAAATATTGCAGACTACAATTCCCACCAGAGAACCAATTACCGCCGCAATGATGTCGGTTTTGTTTTTCAGTTTTATAATCTAGTTTCCAATCTAACCGCTAAGGAAAATGTGGAACTGGCTTCTGAAATCGTAACAGATGCCTTGGATCCTGAGCAGGTCTTGACAGATGTAGGTCTGGCTCATCGTCTTAATAACTTTCCAGCCCAGCTTTCTGGAGGGGAGCAACAGCGAGTCTCCATTGCACGCGCTGTAGCCAAAAATCCTAAAATTCTCCTCTGTGATGAGCCTACTGGAGCCTTGGATTATCAGACGGGTAAGCAGGTTTTGAAAATTCTCCAAGACATGTCTCGTCAAAAGGGAGCGACGGTGATTATCGTGACCCATAATAGCGCGCTAGCGCCCATTGCTGATCGGGTGATTCACATGCGTGATGCGACTGTTATGAGAGTAACAATCAATGAGCATCCACAGGCTATCGATACATTGGAGTATTAGCATGAAAAAAACATACCGAAAAGACTTGCTCCAGTCGGTGACTGCTTCCAAGGGACGCTTTTTATCTATCTTGACCTTGATGATGCTGGGTTCTTTAGCCCTAGTTGGCCTCAAAGTGACTAGTCCAAATATGGAACGTACGGCAGAAGATTATCTTCGTAAAGCAAATACCTTGGATCTGGCCGTGATAGCTGATTATGGCTTGGATAAAAAGGATCAAGACGAACTAAAGACCCTTCAAGGGGCAAGTGTTGAGTTTGGCTATATGGCAGACCTAACCGTTGAAAATAGTGAAGAAGCGGTTCGACTTTATTCTAAGCCAGAGGGAATTTCAACTTTTCAAGTGACAGAAGGGCGACTGCCAGAAGCTGATGAGGAAATTGCCTTGGCAGATTTCTGGAAAGACCGCTATCAGATTGGGCAGACTATCACCTTTAGTAAGAAAGAAGAAGGGAAGACCGTCATAAAATCCCAATCTTTCACCATTACTGGATTTGTTCAGTCGGGTGAGATACTTTCTCAAGAAGACTTGGGAGGGGCTAGTAGTGGAAATGGAAGCTTGGCTGGCTATGGAGTGATTGTAGCCAGTCAGTTTGATACAGAAGTGTATAGTATTGCGCGTGTGCGCTATGATGATTTAAAAAATTTGGATGCTTTTTCATCAGACTATAGAAGCAAACGAGATCAACATCAGGAAGCATTGCAAGACTTGCTGGCTGATAATGGTCAAAAACGATTGGCAAGCATCAAAACAAATGGGCAAAAGAGCTTGGAAGAGGGAAAAGTAGAACTCCAAACAGCTGAAAGTAACCTTCAAAAAGGCAAGAGTCAGTTAGAACATGCTGAAAGTCGATTGAAAACGCAAGAAGAACAAGTGACCGCTTTGCCTGAGCCTCAAAAGAGTCAAGCCAAGGAGCAATTGACAAAAGCTAAGGAAGAATTGGCTACAGAAAAAGAAAAAAAGGCTCAGACAGAGAGTAATCTAGCCAAGGAAAAAGAGAAGCTTGAACAACACCAGAAAGAGCTTGATGAACTGGCAGAGCCTACTTACCATGTATACAACCGCCAAACCATGCCAGGTGGTCAAGGCTATCTCATGTACAATAACGCTTCAGCAAGTATTCGTTCTGTCGGGAATATCTTTCCCGTGGTGCTTTTTATGGTTGCTGCAATGGTAACCTTTACAACTATGACTCGCTTTGTGGATGAAGAGCGTACCAATGCTGGTATTTTCAAGGCCCTAGGTTACCAGAATAAAGATATTGTTGCCAAGTTTGTCCTCTATGGTTTTCTTGCAGGAACTGTGGGAACCGTTTTAGGAACGCTTCTAGGACATTATCTCCTTGCAGGCGTGATTTCGGATGTTATAACAGCTGGAATGGTCGTTGGGAAAAGTCAGGAGTATTTCTATTGGTCTTATAGCCTTCTTGCCCTGGCCTTAAGTTGGGTATCCAGTTTCTTACCGGCTTATCTAGTGGCACGGAGGGAATTGCACGATGAAGCAGCCCAACTTTTGCTGCCCAAACCTCCTGTTAAAGGATCAAAGATTTTGCTGGAACGCCTGAACTTTATTTGGAGTCGTTTGAGCTTCACTCATAAGGTTACGGCGCGAAATATCTTCCGTTATAAGCAACGGATGTTGATGACCATTTTTGGAGTTGCGGGTTCGGTTGCTCTCCTATTTGCAGGTCTTGGCATTCAGTCTTCTGTGGGAGGAGTTGTCGAGCGTCAATTTGAACAAATCCAGCAATACCAGATGATTGTAGCGGAAAAGAGCAGTGTAGCGGAGAAAGAAAAAGCAGACCTAGAAAGTGCCTTGCAATCTGAGCCTATCCATGCTTACCAAAAAATCTATTCTAAATCCATTGAAAAAGATTTCAAAGGAAAAGCAGGACTTCAGACTATCACCATAATGGTCACAAGCAGAGAAAATTTTAAACCCTTTATCGCATTAGAGGAAAATGGCCAAGAGGTGCAGGTCATAGATGGAGCCGTCGTGAGTCAAAAACTAGCTCAACTAGCAGGTGTTACGGTTGGAGATAAGCTGGAGCTTGATGGAAAAGAAATTAGGGTCGCGGCTATTTCTGAAAACTATGTTGGACACTTTGTTTATCTCAACCGAGCGACATACGAACAAGTCTACGGTACCAGTCCGAAAGACAATACCTACCTAGTAAAATTAAAAGAGCCAACACCATCCAATACGGAGAAAGAAGCTGCGGCCTTTATGAAAAAAACTGCTGTTTCTGGGGTGGTCCAAAATGCAACGGCTATCCACCTCTTTGAATCTGTAGCCAATTCTCTCAATAAAACCATGGCAATCCTTATCCTTGTTTCCGTCTTGCTAGCCATTGTCATTCTTTACAATCTCACCAATATCAATGTGGCAGAACGTATCCGTGAACTTTCGACCATCAAGGTTCTCGGTTTGGTAGCTGGCTACTATTTACATCAATTTTTGATTCAAATGATCTCACCTGCCACCATACTTTTTTATCCACGAGTCAGCTGGGAAGTCTATGCTCTTCCAATCGTCGCAGTGACTGTGATCTTAGTCTTACTGGGTCTCTTTGTCAATCACCACTTGAGAAAGGTGGATATGCTTGAATCCCTGAAATCAGTAGAGTAAATCAAGTTTTTAAAAAGTAAATCTGTTGACAAAGTCTCTGCTTCTTGGTAGAATAAGAACTGTCGTAAAGACAAATAACTTCTTCTTGGTTACAGGCATGCCAACCTGTCACTCGGATGAAGCCAAATAAAAAGGAGAAACATCATGGCAATCTCAAAAGAGAAAAAAAATGAAATCATCGCACAATATGCACGTCACGAAGGTGATACAGGTTCAGTAGAGGTTCAAGTTGCTGTCCTTACTTGGGAAATCAACCACCTTAACGAACACATCAAACAACACAAAAAAGACCACGCTACTTACCGTGGATTGATGAAAAAAATCGGTCGCCGTCGTAACTTGCTTGCATACTTGCGTAAAAACGACGTTAACCGTTACCGTGAGTTGATCAACTCTCTAGGACTTCGTCGCTAATTCAAGATACAAAGGCCGTCAAAAGCACAAAGCAAAAATAGGAAAATTGACGAAGAAACTTCAGTTTCTAGGAAATTTTATCTTTTTTGCCAAGTGCTTAGGCCGTGTTCAATTGAGCATATCTTGATAATGAAGCTACTCTAAATTGGGTAGCTTTTTTACTTTTGTCACCTTACCTTGATATGCTCAAGTATAATCTTTGGTTACGGTTCCTAGCACTGTAAGGTAAAATAAACCAGAATGATCTTCCTTCGGGGAGATTTTTTTGTTTCACTGAAAGTTTCGTACATTCTTCTCCTCGCCGTCTAGTCTATAAACGTTTTATCCAGCAAGAATCATGATGCTAAGGGCGTAAGAAATCCGTATGAAAATAGGGAAACGACACCGTGTTCGATGAACACAAGGAGTTTCATCTTTTTCACTAGGATTTTAGCCCGGGCTCAAATCAGCTCTCGGACTTCAGAGGGCTTTTTTATTGAGGTTTTATCGGTCACAATTTTGGAGACTACAAAAACCTCAAATGGTATCAGCTAATTACACCATAAAGGTGCGTAGCTACTCGGCTTGAAAAGCCGAGTAGCTGTCTGCAAGCCCCTTCGGAGAGCCCACACTTTACGAAGTAAAGTATAGTATGTTATACTCTACATGGAAGTAGTTACTGAATTCCAGTTAGAAATTACTTTGTAACTACGTTTTGAGGAGGAGTAAAATGCTTTCCTATGTTCGACATTACCCACTAGCGATAGCTAAATTAATGTGTCTGTGCTCTCCTAAAATCTGCTGATTTATTACTGACTAATACAGGAGGTTTTTATGGGACAGACAATCATATCTGCTATTGGTGTTTATATTTCCACCAGTATCGATTATTTAATTATTTTATTTATTTTATTTGCACAGCTATCACAGAATAAACAAAAATGGCATATTTATGCGGGGCAATATCTAGGCACAGGCTTACTTGTAGGGGCGAGTTTAGTTGCTGCTTATGTCGTTAATTTCGTGCCTGAAGAATGGATGGTTGGATTGCTTGGTTTAATCCCTATCTATTTAGGGATTCGCTTTGCAATTGTTGGAGAAGGTGAGGAAGAAGAGGAAGAAGAGGAAGAAATTATTGAAAGATTAGAACAAAGCAAGGCAAATCAACTGTTTTGGACAGTTACATTGCTGACAATTGCGTCTGGCGGAGATAATTTAGGTATCTATATACCTTATTTTGCTTCGTTAGATTGGTCACAGACCCTCGTGGCGTTGCTTGTGTTTGTAATCGGCATAATTATCTTATGCGAGATTAGTCGGGTGTTATCCTCTATTCCGTTAATATTCGAGACAATTGAAAAATACGAGCGAATCATTGTGCCCTTAGTATTCATTCTACTTGGACTATACATCATGTATGAAAATGGCACGATAGAGACTTTTCTGACCGTGTAGATTTTTTTGTTTCACTAGGATTTTATCCCGAGCTCAAATTGGCTCTCTGATTTTCAGAGGGCTTTTTATGTTGTCACCTTACCTCGACATACTCAAGTTTAATCTTCGGTTACGGTTCCTAGCACAATAAAACCAACTATATTCATTTGTTCTCATCTTGTTACGCAGTTGAAAATATGGTATACTTTTTCATGAGAATTTTCTAAATTTTTAAGATTCTATCATAGGAGGTTTGCATGCTTTCCAAATTTTCTGGAAGCCGACAAGACCAGCAATTTGTGTTACTTTTAGTTATTTTGCTAGCTACTTTAGGGATTTCTCTCTTTCTAGCAGTTTCAATGGGATCTGTTGCAATTGATCTAGGAGATACCTATCGGATTATTTTGAGCAGATTAGGATTTCCTCTTGAGATAGGAGAGGTTTCCAAGTCCACTCTTGTCATTGTATGGAACATGAGATTTCCCCGAGTATTGTTAGGTCTGATAGTGGGAGCAGGCCTTTCTATGTGTGGTAGCGTGATGCAGTCCACAGTGAACAATCCCATCGCTGAGCCTTATGTCTTAGGAATATCTGCGGGTGCAACTCTAGGGGCAACTTTGAGCATCATTCTTGGTTTAAAAGTGATGATTAGCCTTGGAGCTTTTCTTGGAGCTATTTTGGCAACAATTTCTGTCCTCATCATTGCCTCTATGCAGGGAAGGATGACGACTTCTAGTCTGATTTTATCAGGAACGGTGGTCAATGCTCTCTTTCTGGCTTTTTCAAACTTTATTATCTCAGTTGGTGCTAATGCGGACAGTGTGATGACCATTAAGTTTTGGACCATGGGCTCGCTTGCTGGGACTACCTGGGCAGACTTGGTCCTGCCAACTATAGTAGTAGGAATAGCCTTTCTATTTTTCTCTACTCAGTATCGTGTTTTCAATGCGATGATGATGGGAGATGAGGCTGCTTTAACTTTGGGGATTCCCTTACGCTTTTATTGGTATCTTTATGTGACAATGGTGGCTGTGCTGACAGCAGTCTTAGTGGCAACCTGTGGGATTATTGGATTTGTTGGTCTAATTACTCCTCACTTAGCTCGAGGGTTAGTAGGAACGAATTACAAGAGGCTTTTTCCTGTTGCAACCTTGATGGGTTCCCTCTTTGTCATCTGGGCAGACGTACTCTCTCGTATCATCATTCCAAACGCAGAGCTTCCTATTGGTATTTTCACAGCCTTAGTAGGTGCTCCCTTCTTTATCTATATTGTTGGAGGTAGGCGAAGGGAGGTGAGGGTCTGATATGGACTTGATTTGTCAGGATATCCATTTTGGACTAGGAGAGAAAAAAATCCTCAAAGGAGTCTCTCTTAAGGTTGAGGGGAATCAATTTCACACGATATTAGGACCAAATGGAAGCGGAAAAACCAGCTTGCTTAAACTCCTCTATCGTCAGGAAAAGGCGGACAAAGGCTTGATAAGCCTAGATGGAAAGCCGCTGGATCATTGGTCACTCAAAGAAACAGCCAAGCAAATGGCAGTTGTGACCCAGTTTAACCAACTGCAGTTTGATTGTACAGTTGAAGAAATCGTCTTGCTGGGAAGAACTCCCCACCTCTCTTTTTTACAGAAGGAAAGGGAAAGGGATTATGCGCTCGTTCAAGATGCCCTCGTCAAGGTGGATATGCTTGAGAAGAAAACTCGTCTCTATTCGTCTCTGTCAGGGGGAGAGAAACAGCGAGTCTTACTAGCCCGCGCCTTGGTGCAAGAACCGACTCTCTTGCTCCTGGACGAGCCAACCAATCACTTGGATATCAAGTATCAGCTAGACTTGTTGGCCATTGTGAAGAATCTCAAGGTCAATGTTCTAGCTGTCCTGCATGATATTCAACTTGCTTGTCGCTATTCAGATTATCTCTATCTAATGAAAGAGGGAGAAATCCTTTACCAAGGGACTCCAAAGGAGACCATCACCCCTGAGTCATTGCAAACTGTATACGGAGTTCAAAGTCAGGTGACTTGGACCGAGGATCAGCAAGCAATGATTCACTATTTATAAGAATGAAAAGGAAAACAAGATGAAAAAAACACTCAGTATTTTACTCGTGACAGTAGCTACCTTAACTTTGGCAGCTTGTGGTAACACTACTACAGAAAAGGCTACCACACAGTCTAGTACAGAAACAAGTCAAAAGGCGAGCGCAGAGACGACTTATCCGCTAACTATCAAAACTTATGATGCTAAAGGAAATGAAGTCGAACAAGTTTTTGACAAGACACCTGAAAAAGTTATTACAAACAATCTTTCAACCACTGAAATCTTATTGGAGTTGGGGTTGAAGGATAAAATTGCTGGCATGCTCAATCCAGACAATGCTGTGACGGACAAATACAAGGACGCGATTGCGACTATTCCTCAAATCGGGGATAAAAAAACAGTCTCACAAGAGACAGTCCTTTCTTATGAGCCAGACGCTTTGATGGGTCGAAACATGATGTTTTCTGAAAAGTCCTTGGGGACAGTTAGCACTTGGAATGAAAATAAAATCCCAGTTTATACACAAAAAGCTTCTCTCTCAACAATTCAGCAAGATTTGGGGAATATCGTAGAAGATGTCAAAAATCTTGGAATGATTTTTAATGTTCAGGACAAGGCTAATGAATACGCAGCACAATTACAAACTAAAATTGACGCTGTTAAGAAAGCAAACCCAGCAAGTCAAGGTGAAAAGAAAAAGGCTTTGATTATGGTTGCTTATAATGATCAAACCTTTGGTGCCTACAAGTCTGCTTTGCAAGAAAGTTTGCTGAACCAACTTGGTTATACAAACGTTGCAACGGGAACATCAGGCTTGACCTTGGAAAATCTCGTGTCAATGGATCCTGAATTGATTATCTATGTAACCAGCGACCGCAATAAAAAATTGGATGAAAAAGCAGTAGAGTTGATGAAGGCAAATGCTGTTTTGGAAAGCGTTCCTGCAATTAAGAATCAAAAAATCATGAACATCTCTTACGATGAATTGATGGACTATGGTCCAGCAGTGGTTGATTCCCTTGAGAAAATCAATGACTTTATCAATAAATAATGAGTTTGATTGGGAAGGAATTCAAGTCAAAATCAGCCTTCCTTCGACTTATGATCCCAATCAAATCTATCCAGTGATTCTCTTGAATGATGGAAACTTGGACTTCTTATCGTCCCTTTCTGAATCTGTGATTTTAGTGGGCTTGACTTCCAAAAATCGCTTAGACGACTACACTCCCTGGGCGACATCGGCTCTGAGAGATGGGACTCCAGATTTTAGAGGTCAGGCCAACGCCTATCATGATCATTTATTTGGAGGTCTTTTAGACAAGCTGCAGTCGCTTTATCGCCTGGACGAAACTCGCCTTGCTTATGGAGGGTATTCACTAGGTGGTTTGGCGGCAGTCTACAGTCTTTTCAGCTTTGACAAGGTTTCCTGTGTCTTTTCGATCTGCGGTTCCTTTTGGTATCCTGATTTTGTGACCTACTGCAAGGAAGAAAAGGTGAAAAATTTGGATTGTTTGCTGTATTTACAGAATGGGCAAACAGAAGGAGCCAATCATAGCAATCGCTTGGCTCAAGCACCGGTCTATGCTGAACAGATCCATACCAGTCTTCAGAAACACTATCCGACTGGCCAGTTTGTCTTTGATTTCTATGGGCACCATGAGCAGGTGGATGAACGATTTCTAGCCTTTTCTAGCTGGTTGGCCCAAAAATGGAAAATCAAATAAAAGAATTATCCCTTGGCTTTTGCCAAGGGATTGTTGTATTTTTTAACCAAGAGCCTCTCTTTTCTTATCTGGATTCCAGACGAAGCTTGCGATAAAGCTAAAGATGATAGTTAGGATAGCGAGGATAATGGCAAGGATAAGAGCAGGAATGCGGATAAACCACCAGAGTGGGTTTGGTTTTTTATCATTGTGCCATTGTTTAGTTTCTTGGTCCAGACGTTGGAATTCTGCTTGGATACGATTGGCGACTGTTTCAATGCCCTCATCATTCATTTTCTTGATATCTGAGATATCAATTGGATTTCCAAAGTTTATATCGACACGTTCACGGCTAACCAAGCCCTTCAAGGTCATAGGACCTGTATAGGTAACAGGCATGATTCGGACCTTGGCCATTTTGGCAATCAGGGCTACGCCACCCTTGACATCGTTTGAGTGACGGCTTCCACTTGGAAACATGATGAGAGAGCGGTCACTTTTTTTGAGGACATTGATAGGGTATTTGATGGCAGAGGCGCTAGGATTTTCCCGGTCGATAGGAAAGGCACCACACATACGAATCCACCATCCAAAGATACGGTTGGTAAAGAGTTCTTTTTTTGCCATAAAGATGAACTGTTTTGGCTTGGTCGCAAAGGCCATGTAAACAGGATCCCACCAGGTACGGTGAGGGGCAACCAAAATATAATTTTCATCTTGATTAGGAATTTTATCAGTATTATGATAGTGGGCATTGCCATTGATGGACCATAGGAGCAAGACAACCAATCCACGTAAATAAGTATAAAACATGCGATCTCCTTCGATTATTTTCTTGTTATTATTATACCTTATCAAAGAAGGGCTGGCAAACTTTTCCCTTGACCAGATGCATATTTGGGATGAGATTAGAATTCTTTTAGAAAAAATGATATGATAGAATTTATGGATAAAAATAAGATTATGGGATTAACCCAAAGAGAAGTCAAGGAAAGACAGACTAAGGGCTTGGTCAATGATTTTACTGCATCGGCCAGTACTAGCACTTGGCAAATCGTTAAACGAAATGTCTTTACCCTTTTTAACGCTTTGAACTTTGCCATTGCTTTGGCACTAGCCTCTGTGCAGGCTTGGAGCAATCTGGTCTTCTTTGCCGTTATCTGTTTTAACGCTTTTTCTGGGATTGTGACCGAGCTGCGGGCTAAACACATGGTGGACAAGCTCAATCTCATGACCAAGGAAAAGGTTAAAACCATTCGTGATGGCCAAGAAGTAGCTCTGAATCCTGAAGAATTGGTGTTAGGAGATGTCATTCGTTTGTCTGCAGGAGAGCAGATTCCTAGTGATGCCTTGGTTTTGGAAGGCTTTACGGAGGTTAATGAAGCCATGCTAACGGGAGAAAGTGATTTGGTGCAAAAGGAAGTGGATGCCTTGCTCTTGTCAGGAAGTTTCTTGGCTAGTGGGGCAGTTTTGGCTCAAGTTCACCATGTTGGGGCTGATAACTATGCTGCCAAACTCATGCTGGAAGCCAAGACCGTTAAACCAATCAACTCTCGTATCATGAAATCGCTGGACAAGTTAGCAGGTTTTACTGGAAAGATTATCATTCCTTTTGGTCTGGCTCTCTTGCTAGAAGCCTTGATGTTAAAAGGCTTGCCTCTTAAGTCGTCCGTTGTAAACTCGTCTACAGCCCTTTTGGGGATGTTACCTAAGGGAATTGCCCTTTTGACCATTACTTCGCTCTTGACTGCAGTTATCAAGCTAGGTTTGAAAAAGGTTTTGGTGCAGGAGATGTACTCTGTTGAAACCTTGGCGCGTGTGGATATGCTCTGTTTGGACAAGACGGGCACCATCACCCAAGGAAAGATGCAGGTAGAGGCTGTTCTTCCGTTGACGGAAACTTATGGTGACGAGGCTATTGCTAGCATCCTGACAAGCTATATGGCCCATAGTGAGGATAAGAATCCAACAGCTCAAGCTATTCGCCAGCGTTTCCAAGGTCAGGTAGCCTATCCTATGCTTTCCAATCTTCCCTTCTCTAGCGACCGCAAGTGGGGAGCCATAGAGTTAGAAGGTTTGGGGACAGTTTTTTTAGGGGCGCCTGAGATGTTGCTGGCTTCTGAGGTCCCAGAAGCCAGAGAGGCTCTAGAGAGAGGATCACGTGTCTTGGTCTTGGCACTCAGTCAGGAGAAATTAGACCATCACAAGCCACAGAAACCATCTGATATTCAGGCTCTGGCCCTGCTGGAAATCTTGGATCCGATTCGAGAGGGAGCAGCAGAGACGTTGGACTATCTCCGTTCTCAGGAAGTGGGTCTCAAGATCATCTCTGGTGACAATCCAGTTACGGTGTCCAGTATTGCCCAGAAGGCTGGTTTTGCGGACTATCATAGCTATGTAGATTGCTCGAAAATCACGGATGAGGAATTGATTACTATGGCTGAGGAGACAGCTATTTTCGGACGTGTTTCCCCTCATCAAAAGAAACTCATTATCCAAACACTGAAAAAAGCGGGGCATACAACAGCTATGACAGGAGACGGAGTCAATGATATTCTCGCCCTTCGTGAGGCGGATTGTTCTATCGTGATGGCGGAAGGGGATCCGGCGACGCGTCAGATTGCCAATCTGGTTCTCTTGAACTCAGACTTTAATGATGTTCCTGAGATTCTCTTTGAAGGTCGTCGCGTGGTCAATAACATTGCCCATATCGCCCCGATTTTCTTGATAAAGACCATCTATTCTTTCTTGCTCGCAGTTATCTGTATCGCCAGTGCTCTTCTGGGACGATCTGAGTGGATCTTGATCTTCCCTTTCATTCCGATCCAGATTACCATGATTGACCAGTTCGTGGAAGGTTTCCCACCATTCGTTCTGACTTTTGAGCGAAATATCAAACCTGTTGAGCCAAACTTCCTCAGAAGATCCATGCTTCGTGCTCTACCAAGTGCTCTCATGGTTGTGTTCAGCGTTCTTTTTGTGAAAATATTTGGAAGTAGCCAAGGTTGGTCTGAGTTAGAAATCTCAACTCTACTCTATTATCTCTTGGGGTCAATTGGTTTCTTATCCGTATTTAGAGCCTGCATGCCATTTACCCTATGGCGTGTCCTCTTGATTGTTTGGTCAGTAGGAGGCTTCCTAGCTACAGCTCTCTTCCCAAGAATTCAAAAACTACTTGAAATTTCAACCTTAACAGGACAAACATTACCTGTTTATGGTGTCATGATGTTGGTCTTTACCGTGATTTTCATTTTGACCAGTCGCTACCAAGCTAGAAAATAAAGAAAGGCTGCAATCTGTGGATTGCGGTCTTTTTAGGTACAAGATTGCCAGCTGAAATGTGGTATAATAAGAGGTAATAGAGTTTGGAAAGTGAGAGAAGATGATTTCAAAGAGATTAGAATTAGTGGCTTCCTTTGTGCCACAGGGAGCCATTTTACTAGATGTGGGGAGTGACCATGCTTATCTGCCTATCGAGTTGGTCGAAAGAGGACAAATCAAAAGTGCCATTGCAGGTGAGGTTGTAGAAGGTCCCTACCAGTCCGCGGTTAAAAATGTTGAAAGTCACGGGTTAAAGGAGAAAATCCAAGTCCGTTTAGCAAATGGCTTGGCAGCCTTTGAAGAGGCAGATAAGGTATCGGTCATTACCATTGCTGGTATGGGTGGTCGTTTGATTGCCAGGATTTTAGAAGAAGGCTTGGACAAGTTAGCTAATGTAGAGCGTTTAATCCTCCAACCCAATAATCGTGAAGACGACTTGCGTATCTGGCTACAAGAGAACGAATTTCAGATTGTAGCTGAAAGTATCTTAGAAGAGGCTGGCAAGTTTTACGAGATTTTGGTGGTGGAAGCAGGACAAATGAAGCTATCAGCTAGTGATGTTCGCTTTGGTCCCTTCTTGTCCAAAGAGGTCAGTCCAGTCTTTGTCCAAAAATGGCAAAAAGAAGCTGTTAAGCTAGAGTTTGCCCTCGGACAAATCCCAGAAAAAAATCTGGAAGAACGTCAAGTTCTAGTAGATAAAATTCAAGCCATCAAGGAGGTTCTCCATGTTAGCAAGTGAAGTGATTAATGCGTATGAAGCCTTTTGCCCTCAGGAATTTTCCATGGAGGGAGACAGTCGTGGTCTGCAAATTGGTACTTTAGACAAGGATATCCAAAGGGTCATGGTGGCTCTCGATATTCGTGAAGAAACGGTGGTTGAAGCCATTGAAAAGGGTGTAGACTTGATTATTGTCAAGCATGCGCCGATTTTCCGTCCCATCAAGGATTTGGTAGCTAGCCGTCCACAAAATCAGATTTACATTGATTTGATAAAGCATGACATCGCAGTTTATGTCAGCCATACCAATATTGACATCGTTGAAAATGGCCTCAATGATTGGTTCTGTCAGATGCTAGGTATCGAGGAAACGACTTATCTGCAGGAGACAGGTCCTGAACGTGGAATTGGACGTATTGGGAATGTTCAGCCTCAGACATTTGGGGAATTGGCCCAGCATGTCAAGCAAGTCTTTGGTTTAGATAGCCTTCGATTGGTGCATTATCAAGAGAGAGATTTGCAGAAGCCTATTTCAAGAGTGGCCATCTGTGGTGGTAGCGGGCAGTCTTTCTATAAGGATGCTTTGGCAAAGGGGGCAGATGTTTATATCACTGGTGATATTTACTACCACACTGCTCAGGATATGCTGTCTGATGGCTTGCTAGCCTTGGACCCAGGTCACTATATCGAAGTGCTTTTTGTAGAAAAAATTGCAGAGCTTCTTAATCAATGGAAAGAGGAAAAAGGCTGGACTATTGATATCTTACCTAGTCAAGCATCGACCAATCCTTTCCACCATATCTAGTTAGAAGGTGAAGACAATGAAAAAAGTTGCCATTATTGGAGCAGGGATTGTAGGTGCAACAGCTGCCTACTACCTCTCGAAAGAAAGTGATCTAGAAGTAACAGTCTTTGATCATGGACAAGGTCAGGCTACTAAGGCCGCAGCAGGAATTATCAGCCCCTGGTTTTCCAAACGCCGCAATAAGGCCTGGTACAAAATGGCGCGCTTGGGGGCTGACTTTTATGTGGATTTATTAGCAGATTTAGAGAAGTCAGGACAAGAAATCGACTTTTACCAGCGTTCGGGAGTCTTTCTCCTGAAAAAGGATGAAACTAAGTTGGAAGAACTCTATCAACTAGCCCTCCAGCGTAGAGAAGAATCTCCTTTGATAGGGCAATTAGCCATTCTGGACTCAGCATCAGCTAATGAATTATTCCCTGGCTTGCAGGAATTTGATCACCTGCTCTATGCTTCTGGTGGAGCGAGAGTAGATGGCCAACTTTTAGTGACTCGTTTGCTGGAAGCCAGTCACGTCAAGCTGGTCAAAGAAAAAGTGACTCTGATACCTTTAGCATCAGGTTACCAGATTGACGAAGAGGTGTTTGATCAGGTTATTTTGGCGATGGGAGCTTGGTTGGGACATCTGTTAGAGCCTTTAGGTTATGAAGTAGATGTTCGTCCCCAAAAGGGGCAACTCCGAGATTATCAACTTGCCCAAGACATGGAAGCTTACCCTGTTGTTATGCCAGAAGGGGAGTGGGATTTGATTCCTTTTGCAGGTGGGAAATTATCCCTAGGCGCTACCCATGAAAATGATATGGGATTTGATTTGACGGTAGATGAAACCTTACTCCAACAAATGGAGGAGGCAGCCTTGCCTCACTATCCAGTTTTAGTTAGAGCGACTTCAAGAGCTGAGCGTGTAGGAATCCGAGCCTATACCAGTGATTTCTCACCTTTCTTTGGACAGGTACCTGGCTTAGAAGGTGTCTATGCAGCCAGTGGCCTAGGTTCATCAGGCCTCACAACGGGTCCTATCATTGGTTACCATCTAGCTCAACTGATCCAAGACAAGGAGTTGACCTTGGATCCTCTAAGCTACCCAATTGAAAACTATGTCAAACGAGTAAAAGGCGAATAAGATTTTACTGAAATTTTAGCTCACTCCCTAGGATGGCAAATGACATTCCCTATCAAAAATGGTAAAATAAGAAAAAATCCGAGAATCGAGGAAAGAAGATGCAAGAAAAGATTTTGGTAACGGGTGGAGCTGGTTTTATCGGAACCCACACTGTTATTGAGTTAATCCAAGCAGGTCATCAGGTTGTTGTGGTGGATAACCTTGTCAACAGCAACCGTAAAAGTTTAGAAGTTGTTGAAAGAATCACAGGAGTTGAAGTGCCTTTCTATGAGGCAGATATCCGTGATACGGATACTCTCAGAGATATTTTCAAGCAAGAAGAACCAACGGGTGTCATTCACTTTGCTGGTTTGAAGGCTGTGGGGGAATCTACCCGTATCCCTCTTGCCTATTATGACAACAATATCGCAGGAACTGTTAGCCTTTTGAAAGTCATGGAAGAAGCCAACTGTAAAAACATCATTTTCAGTTCTTCTGCGACAGTTTATGGAGATCCTCATACAGTGCCAATCTTGGAAGATTTCCCACTTTCAGTGACCAATCCATACGGTCGCACTAAGCTTATGCTAGAGGAAATTTTAACGGATATTTACAAAGCAGACTCAGAATGGAATGTTGTCTTGCTTCGTTATTTCAATCCAATCGGAGCCCATGAGAGTGGTGATTTGGGAGAAAATCCAAACGGTATTCCAAACAACCTCTTGCCATATGTAACTCAAGTAGCCGTTGGGAAATTAGAGCAAGTGCAAGTGTTTGGAGACGATTACGATACGGAAGACGGAACTGGTGTTCGTGACTATATCCACGTTGTCGATTTAGCTAAAGGTCACGTTGCAGCTTTGAAAAAAATTCAAAAAGGTTCAGGTCTAAACGTTTATAACCTTGGAACAGGTAAAGGCTACTCAGTTCTTGAAATTATCCAAAACATGGAAAAAGCAGTGGGACGTCCCATTCCTTACCGCATTGTGGACCGTCGCCCAGGTGACATCGCAGCCTGCTACTCAGATCCAGCAAAAGCCAAAGCAGAACTCGATTGGGAAGCAGAACTAGATATCACCCAAATGTGTGAAGACGCATGGCGTTGGCAAAGCAAGCATCCAAATGGATTTGAAGACTAAGATGGTGATGTCAATCATTGTCCCCTGTCTAAACGAAGAGGAAGTACTTCCTCTTTTTTATCAGGCTTTGGAAACTTTACTTCCAGATTTGGAAACAGAAATCGAGTATGTCTTTGTCGATGATGGATCAAACGATGGAACCTTGGAACTTTTAAAGGCCTATCGGGAGCAAAATCCGGCAGTACATTATATTTCTTTCTCTCGAAATTTTGGCAAAGAAGCGGCTCTGTATGCAGGTTTGCAATATGCGACAGGAGATCTGGTGGTGGTAATGGATGCAGACCTCCAAGATCCTCCTAGTATGTTGCTTGAGATGAAAGCCTTACTAGATCAGAATGCAGACTTGGACTGCGTTGGAACACGGAGAACTAGTCGGGAGGGAGAACCCTTCTTTCGCAGTTTCTGCGCCAATCTCTTTTACCGCCTCATGCAAAAAATCAGTCCAGTAGCCCTGCCGTCAGGTGTTCGTGATTTTCGCATGATGAGAAGGTCTGTAGTCGATGCCATTTTAAGTTTGACCGAGTCTAATCGTTTTTCTAAAGGAATCTTTGCTTGGGTGGGTTTTAAAACCCACTATCTGGACTATCCAAATGTCGAAAGGCAGGCTGGCAAGACCAGTTGGAGTTTTAGGCACCTCTTTTTCTACTCCATTGAAGGGATTGTTAATTTTTCAGATTTTCCCTTGATTATCGCCTTTGTGGCTGGTCTCCTATCTTGTTTTATTTCTCTGCTTATGACCTTTTTTGTTGTGGTTCGGACTCTCATTTTGGGCAATCCGACATCAGGTTGGACCTCTCTGATGGCTGTTATTCTCTTTCTTGGAGGCATTCAACTCTTGACCATTGGGATTCTCGGTAAGTACATCAGTAAGATCTATCTAGAGACTAAAAAAAGACCACTTTATCTTATCAAAGAAAAAAGTGATGATAGGCTAAAAAAAGATAGAATTTATCTGACATAGTCACTTTTTGTTATTTGTAATTCTTTTAGTTCGGAGTTTGGGTGATTTTTAAAAGAATTAGGGATTTGAAATGATTTAAAAAATCTATGTAGACTAAATTTAAATTGTAGTGACTTAATAAATAAAAAATTTAGGAGTATTATGTTATGTTAAGTAAAGAGGATTATACTGAAGAAATCGAGCTAATAAAGAAACAAAATTATGTAGAGGCTGAATTGTATCCTATAGTTGCTGATATAATTAAGCCAACTTTAAAAGATAGTTTATCAAAAAGATATGTCTTCGGAAGACAAAGACGTGGTTTGGGACAAATTTATTATGGTCTAAGTAATTTTCCTGATATAGTTATTTTAGATAAGACTTATGAAAACAAATCTAGGAAAAGTATAAAAATTGAAGAATGGAAGAAACTTCGAGGATGCTTGGAAGTTAAGAATTTAAATCATCCTTTAATTACAGAGGAAGAAATCAAATCAACCATATCGAACAGTTTTGAACATATAACTGGAGAGATGGGACAACTTATTGGAGACCTTTTATGGTATAAAAAAGTAATTTATACAAATGGAATTGAATGGAGATTTCTAAGTTTAGATGACAAGGAAGAGATAGATAATACAATTGTTGAAGTAGTTAACAAAAGAATAGAAACAGAAGAAGCGGGAAATTCTTTTGATTGGTGGAAGAATATTAAAGATTTATCGTTCAATTATACGGATATATATTTATCTAAAGATTGTATACAAGAGTGGGACGAATTTGTAAAGAAAGTAAAGGAAATAGAATGGTAGGAGTCTATTCTCATTGAGAAATTTAGATTATAAGTCGCAGTAAGATTTATCTAGAGACTAAAAAAAGACCACTTTATCTTATCAAAGAAAAAAGTGACCTTCCTGATTTTACAGAAAAAAATAAAGAGAAAAGACTATAATTTTGCATGGAAATATGCTAAACTAGAAGGAGTGGAACGTTCTTGTTGATATTAGACTTGATCTTTAATCAAGGCACGTGTCGGACAGTTTCTAACAGCTTCTACGACGTCTTGGCTAGGAGAGATTTCTTTTTCTAGTTGGTCGGGATCATCGTAAAAACGCACAATTCCATTATCGTGGTAATCAAATAATTCAGAATAAGTTTGGCAAAGCCCACAGGCAATACAACGTTCAGGTATAAGTGTGATTTTCATATTTATATTGTAATAAGAAAAGTAAAAAAAAACAAGGAGTAAGGTATGGCAAAAGAACCGTGGCAAGAAGATATTTATGAGAATCAAGAAGAAACAAGATCAGAACGTCGTAAGAGAGAACAAGGTGGAGGAGTCATTGCTAATCGTATCTTAACTATTTTAGCAAGTATTTTCTTTGTGATTGTAGTCGTAATGATTATTGTTCTTATCTATCTTTCGTCAGGTGGGAGTAATCGCACAGTAGCCTTGAAAGATTTTCACGATTCGGATGCAAATGTAGTACAGATTTCATCTTCAAGTAGCTCCCAGCCTGAACAGAGTTCAGAATCAGAATCTTCTTCTGAACACTCGGAGGAAGCTACAGATCCAGAAGGGACGACAAAAGTCTTGGCTGGAGAAGGAGAAGCAGCTATTGCAGCTCGCGCTGGGATCTCGATTGCTCAGTTAGAAGCCTTGAATCCTGGGCACATGGCTACAGGATCTTGGTTTGCTAATCCAGGTGATGTTGTTAAAATCAAATAGGAGTTGATATGAAAACCATTCAAATTGCTATTGACGGCCCTGCTTCAAGTGGTAAGAGTACGGTCGCAAAGATTATTGCCAAGGATTTTGGATACACCTACCTAGATACAGGTGCTATGTATCGTGCAGCCACCTACATGGCCCTCAAGAACCAATTAGGAGTAGAAGAAATCGAAGCACTTTTAGCTTTGTTGGACCAGCACCCAATTAGTTTTGGACGCTCAGAAACTGGAGACCAGCTTGTTTTTGTAGGAGATGTGGATATTACTCATCCTATCCGTGAAAATGAAGTGACTAATCATGTTTCTGCTATTGCAGCAATTCCTCAAGTGCGTGAGAAACTAGTTTCTCTCCAGCAAGAGATTGCCCAGCAAGGTGGGATTGTTATGGATGGTCGCGATATTGGGACTATTGTATTGCCACAAGCAGAGTTGAAAATTTTCCTAGTAGCCTCTGTTGATGAGAGAGCAGAGCGCCGTTATAAGGAAAATGTTGCCAAGGGAATTGAAACAGACCTTGAAACCCTAAAAGAGGAAATTGCTGCGCGTGACTACAAGGATAGTCATCGTGAGACTTCGCCTCTCAAACAAGCAGAGGATGCTGTCTACCTTGATACAACTGGTTTGAACATCCAAGAAGTAGTTGAAAAAATCAAAGCAGAAGCTAAAAAAATGCATGTCCTAGGGACAGGAGAAGAACCTGAGACAAAATAGTTCTCAGCCACAAAAAAGCTAGAGATTTCCAATTGCGGAACTCTAGCTTTTTAATTTGGCTCTTTGTCAACTGTAGTGGGTTGAAGAAAAGCTAAGCTCGAGAAAGGACAAATTTCGTCCTTTCTTTTTTGATGTTTAGAGCGATAAAAATCCTTTTTTTGAAGTTTTCAAAGTTTCGAAATCCAAAGGCATTGCGCTTGATAAGTTTGATGAGATTATTGGTCGCTTCTAATTTGGCGTTTGAATAGGGTAGTTGAAGGGCATTGACAATTTTCTCTTTGTCCTTTAGAAAGGTTTTAAAGACAGTCTGAAAAAAGAGTATGAACCAGCTTAAGGTTGTCCTCAATGAGTCCGAAGAATTTCTCCGGCTCCTTATTCTGAAAGTGAAACAGCAAGAGTTGATAGAGATGGTAGTGGTGTTTCAAGTCCTCTGAATAGCCCAAAAGCTTGTCTAAAATCTCTTTATTCGTCAAGTGCATGCGAAAAGTAGGACGATAAAAACGTTTATCGCTAAGTTTACGACTATCCTGTTGGATGAGTTTCCAGTAGCGCTTGATAGCCTTGTATTCATGAGACTTTCGATGAAACTGATTTATGATTTGGACACGCACACGACTCATAGCACGGCTTAAGTGTTGAATAATGTGAAAGCGATTTAGAACGATTTTAGCACACGGAAAAAGTTTTCTAACTAAGTCATAGTAGGGACTAAACATATCCATAGTAATGATTTTCACCTGACAACGAACGGCTCTATCGTATAGAAGAAAGTGATTTCGGATGACAGCTTGTGTTCGTCCCTCAAGAACAGTGATGATATTAAGATTATCAAAATCTTGCGCAATGAAACTCATCTTTCCCTTTGTAAAGGTATACTCGTCCCAGGACATAATCTGTGGAAGGCGAGAAAAATCATGCTTAAAGTGAAAGTCATTGAGCTTGCGAATAACAGTTGAAGTTGAAATGCCAAGCTGATGAGCAATATCGGTCAAAGAAGTCTTTTCAATCAGCTTTTGAGCAATTTTTTGATTAATGATACGAGGGATTTGATGATTTTTCTTTACTAGAGGAGTCTCAGTGACCGTCATTTTAGAGCACTGATAGCACTTAAAACGGCGTTTTTTAAGGAGAATTCTAGTAGGCATACCAGTTGTTTCGAGGTAAGGGATCTTAGACGGTTTTTGAAAGTCATATTTCTTCATTTGACTTCCACAATCAGGACAAGATGGGGCATCGTAGTCCAATTTAGCAATGATTTCCCTGAGTGTATCCCTATTGATGATATCTATAATTTGGATATTGGGGTCTTTAATGTCGAGTAGTTTTGTGATAAAATGTAATTGTTCCATATGATTCTTTCTAATGATAGTTTGGTCGCTTTTCATTATAGATGATATGGGACTTTTTTTCTACAACAAAATAGGCTCCATAATATCCATAGGGGATTTACCCACTACAAATATTATAGAGCCTTTAATTTTGAGTCGTTCTCTTATTGTATTTTAGGAGGTTATTGGCCATAAGTACCAATCCCATGTCAATTCTCACTTGACGCTTCCCTCTCAGATTACATCTCTTGTAACCCAAACAAGCCTTTATCTGCCCAAAGACAGGTTCAACATCAATCTTGCGTTGAGCGAAAATCTGTTTACCTTCGGGAGATAAAAGCGCCTGACATTCTTTAGCTTTCAAGTTTTGATAGCGTTCGTTCATATACAGTCCCTTTTGAGGGGCTGATTCAGGTTCATAAGCGTAGTAAACCTTGATTTTCTGTTGAAAGTCTGTCTGTGTTTTCTGATGTTTGGTATGGTGAAAACGATAATACCAGCCGTCAGGATGTGTGTAGCTATCCTCCTTGTCATTATAGTACCAATTACCTAAGTTTCTATCCGACTGTTTATACCCTCTCTTCTGTTCCTTGTCAAACATGGCATATTTAATCAGATGCTTCACCTCCTTTTCATCTAAACGAAGGAGGTTCTCCTCACTTCCATATCCAGCATCTGCGACAACTGTCTTCAAGTCATGCGGATAGGTTTCAAGCAAGGGGAGAAGAGTTTTAGTATCTGTCTGATTTGAAAAGACATCATAGTGAAGAACAAATTGGTTTTCAGTAGCGATTTGAAGATTATAAGCAGCCTTGAGTTGGACATTTTTCATATTGTCTTCTTTCATTCGCATAAAAGTGTCATCTGGATCGGTTTTGGAAAAGCTGTTGCGCCCTTCAAATGTCTCTTGATACTTCTTATACTTTTCAGCACGTACTGAAAAATCCTCCTTGACTTTACGCAAGACTTCCTTGAGTTTACGACGCGGGGTTTTACGTTCATCCTTCCCTTTAACGGGTGTCTCCTCAATGTCCTGGTTCAATTTTTTCAATTCTTCTTCAAGGACTTGAGCGAATGCAAGCAATTGCTCTGAGGAGATAGGCTCTTGTGTATCCAGTTCGATAGCTTGATGGATAAGGGGAGTGATTTCTTCTTGAAAATAGACCTGTATCTGTTCTTGAAGTTTGGCGGAAAACTTGTCCGTTGCTTTCTTCCACACAAAACTATATTTGTTGGCATTGGCTTCAATCTTAGTTCCGTCAATAAACAGACAATCTAAAGTCACTAACTCTTCCATTTTTAAACGAAGATTGAGGTCGATGAAAAGATTGCGAATGAGTTCTTCCATCCCTTCAGCTACACGAAAACGATTGATGGTGCGATAGCTGACAACCAACTGCCCTGTTAGGTACTGCATAGCCAGATTTTCAATCATCATTTTTTCAATTTTTCGTCCAGAGAAAATCCCTTGTGAATAGGCAAATAGAAGAGTAGATACAAGCATTTTAGGGTGATAAGACGGGCGAGCAAAGTCATGATAGAAGGCATGGAAGTGACAATCCTCCAAGGTATTCACCACTTTTTCAATAGTAAAGACGAGATGGTCCTGTGGCAAGAAAGAACTGATTTCTAGTGGTAAAGTTGTTTGATCTGTGTTATAGTGAATATGCATGGGATGGCCTTTCTAAATGGTTTATTAAGCAATTCTATTTTACCAAGACTATCGCAACCATGCAAAAAAAGCAACGGCAAATCCGTTGCTTTTTTTGGAAATAAGGGACTATTGTCCCAGGATCTTTTTACGTAGTGTATGCAAATGAACGCAGTCTATAATGATATGAGTCCATAAACTATAAATTTGAAGTATGAAAATGCTATTAATGGAATGAAAGTTGTATTGGAAAGAGTCTAGAACAGAAAGGTACTTTCATTGCACCTATTTCTTTTGAATGAACTTTTATTATATACCATTTTATTAGGTTAAAATGATGGAAAATGATTGCAATTTCAGGCGTGTTTTGATATATTCAATATATAAAATATATTATCGAACTTGGTACTTGTTTGTGTATTCAGAAGGAGGTTATTTTTTAAAAAGCAAACGCTTACTTTGTATCAAGAGAAAGAAATGAGGATTTTAATGAACAAAAGACTTTTTGATAAACGTTGTCATTATAGCATTCGTAAATTTGCAATAGGTGCGGCATCTGTAATGATTGGGGCTAGTATATTTGGTATTTCAGCTGTACAAGCTGAGGAGGTGGCTTCATCCAATACTCAAACAGAAGAAACAACTGTTCATCAACCTCAGCCTTTAGATAAGCTTCCCGATGATGTGGCAGCTGCTATCGCAAAGGCTGATGAGAATGGTGGGCGTGAGTTTGTAAAACCCAAAGCTGAGTCGACAGAAGATAAAGTGACTAAGGATACAGAACCTACTAGACCTGCTAACGATGGTAGTCATGAATTGGCTAGTCCTAAAGTGGAAACTCCAAATAAAGTAGAAGAAGGAACCAAAACTGAGGACAAACAGAAATCTGAAGAGGCAAATCCAAAGCCTGTTGAATCTGCAGTAACAGCTGGAACAGAAGTAAAAGAGGATTCTAAAAAAACTTCTGAAAAGAACCAAGTGAAAGCAGACACAGAGATCAAACCTTCTTCTGAAAAATCGCAAGCACTGTCTGGAGAGTCAAACAAAGCTGAAGTTGAAAAGGAAAAACAGCTATTATCTGAGCGAAAACAAGATTTTAATAAAGATTGGTATTTTAAACTAAATGCCCAAGGCGATTTTTCAAAAAAAGATGTGGATGTTCATGATTGGTCTAAATTGAATCTTCCTCATGATTGGAGTATTTATTTTGACTTTGATCACAAATCTCCCGCGCGTAATGAAGGTGGTCAGTTAAATGGTGGAACAGCTTGGTATCGTAAGACTTTCACATTAAATGAAGTAGACAAGAATAAGGATGTTCGTATTAATTTTGATGGGGTTTACATGGATTCAAAGGTCTATGTAAATGGTAAATTTGTAGGACATTATCCAAGTGGCTATAATCATTTTTCATATGATATCACAGAATTTTTAAACAAGGATGGTAGTGAAAATTCAATTACTGTTCAAGTGACCAATAAGCAACCAAGTAGTCGTTGGTATTCAGGAAGTGGGATTTATCGTGATGTAACTCTTAGTTATCGTGATAAAGTCCATGTTGCCGAAAATGGTAATCATATCACTACTCCAAAACTTGCTGAGCAAAAAGAAGGGAATGTTGAAACACAGGTTCAAAGTAAGATTAAAAATACGGATAAGAAGGCTGCTAAAGTCTTTGTGGAACAACAAATCTTTACTAAGGAAGGCAAGGTTGTATCAGAATTAGTTCGCTCTGAAACGCAGAATTTAGCAGAAAATGAAGTTGCAGATTTCAGACAAACAATCCTAGTTAATAAACCAACTCTTTGGACGACAAAAAGTTATCATCCTCAACTGTATGTGCTGAAAACAAAGGTTTATAAAGAAGGTCAACTAGTTGATGTAACAGAAGATACATTTGGTTACCGTTATTTCAATTGGACTGCTAAGGATGGTTTCTCTCTGAATGGTGAACGCATGAAATTCCACGGAGTAAGTATTCACCATGATAATGGAGCTTTGGGTGCAGAAGAAAATTATAAGGCTACCTATCGTAAATTAAAACTCCTAAAAGATATGGGGGTTAACTCTATTCGAACAACCCACAATCCAGCTAGCCCTCAGTTGCTTGATGCTGCAGCTAGTTTAGGTCTTTTGGTGCAAGAGGAAGCTTTTGATACTTGGTATGGTGGCAAGAAGACTTATGACTATGGACGGTTCTTTGATCAAGATGCAACTCATCCTGAAGCTAAGAAGGGTGAGAAGTGGTCTGATTTTGATCTTAGAACAATGGTAGAACGTGATAAGAACAATCCGTCTATCGTAATGTGGTCTCTTGGAAATGAGGTGGAAGAGGCAAATGGTAGTCCTCGTTCTATCGAGACAGCTAAACGTCTGAAGGCTATTATTAAGGCAATTGATACTGAACGTTATGTCACTATGGGTGAAAATAAATTTAGTCGTGCAGCGACAGGTGATTTCTTAAAAGTTGCAGAAATCATGGATGCTGTCGGTATGAACTATGGTGAACGTTTTTATGATGCGGTTCGTAGAGCGCATCCAGACTGGCTCATTTATGGTTCTGAAACCTCTTCAGCTACTAGAACGCGTGATTCTTATTACAATCCTGCTCAAATCCTTGGACACGATAACCGTCCAAATCGTCACTATGAACAATCTGATTATGGTAACGACCGTGTTGGATGGGGAAGAACAGCTACTGAGTCATGGACTTTTGACCGTGATCGTGCTGGCTATGCTGGACAATTTATTTGGACAGGAATTGACTATATCGGTGAACCAACTCCATGGCATAACCAAGATAATACACCTGTAAAAAGTTCTTACTTTGGTATCATCGATACCGCTGGTTTACCGAAGAATGATTTTTACCTTTACCGTAGTGAATGGTATAGTGCTAAAGAAAAGCCAACTGTCCGAATTTTACCGCATTGGAACTGGACTGAAGAGACTCTTAAGGATCGCAAGATGCTGGTCGATGGAAAGGTTCCAGTTCGTACCTTCTCAAATGCTGCAAGTGTCGAATTGTTCTTAAATGGTGAGTCGCTTGGTAAAAAGGAATTTACTAAGAAAACGACAGAAGATGGACGTCCATATCATGAGGGGGCTAAACCAAGTGAATTGTATCTTGAGTGGCTTGTAAAATACCAACCAGGTACACTGACTGCGATTGCTCGAGATGAAAATGGTAACGAAATTGCGCGTGATAGTGTGACAACTGCTGGGGAGCCAGCAAGGGTTCGTCTGACTAAAGAAGAACATGTTATCACTGCAGATGGTAAAGATTTATCTTATATTCATTACGAAATTGTTGATGGCGATGGGAATGTGGTTCCGACAGCTAACAATCTTGTTCATTTCAATCTTCATGGTCAGGGACAGATTGTTGGTGTGGATAATGGAGAACAAGCTAGTCGTGAGCGCTACAAAGCTCAAGCAGATGGAACATGGCAAAGACGTGCTTTCAATGGTAAAGGAGTTGTCATTGTAAAATCAACAGAAAAAGAAGGTAAATTTACTCTTTATGCAGATTCTGCTGGTTTAACTTCTGATAGCGCAACGGTCGCAACTGTGTCTGGTAAGAAAGAAAACCGTCATTTTGTAGCCTTTGCTCCTGTAAAAGCAACAACTGATGTGACTACAAATCCTGAATTGCCTCAAACAGTAACAGCTATTTATAGCGACGGTAGTGTTGAGGAAAAGACTGTAACATGGGACGTGCCAGCTGACTTGCTTACAAGTGCAGGTGAGAAAAAAGTATCTGGACGTGTAGAAGGTTTGGAAACCAAAGCTGAGGCACTTGTAAAAGTGATTGCCTTAGATAGATGGTTACCAAAAGTTGCTACAGTACCAGTTGGTACAACTGTAGCTGATTTGGATAAAACGGTCACAGCTGTTCTGACAGATGGTAGTTTGATTGATACTGATGTTGTTTCTTGGACCTTGAAAGATCCTGCTGCTTTGACCAAGGAAGGTGGACGTACGGAGGCTACTGGTAAATTGGTAGATGACGATCGTGAAGTAACTGCAACCTTTATCGCAAGCAGTAAGGAAACAACAAGTAGCATTACAGGACTTACTGTTGGGGATAAAGCTCTTGAGAACTTCGAGTCTGGTAAGACTTATTATCGTGTATCTCTTCCTTACACTGGAACAATTCCAAGTGTTGGAGCTCAGACTACTGGTTATCAAGTAACTGTTCAGCAAGCTTCTGCTGATAATGGTTATCAGGCTTCGATTTTCTTGAGTGACCAAAAGGGTGACTTGGTTCAAACTTACCTAATTCAGTTTGTTAAGGAAGCTCCTGCCTTGAAACGTTTGGAAGTAGTTGTGGAAGGAAAAGAAACTGCTACTGAAGATCAGGTATTAACTTATCGTGTCATTGGTAGTTATGAGGATGGT
Organism: Streptococcus mitis; assembly: GCF_965111735.1. Lineage (GTDB taxonomy): Bacteria > Bacillota > Bacilli > Lactobacillales > Streptococcaceae > Streptococcus > Streptococcus mitis_DR. Next base: position 1,548,069 of record NZ_OZ217346.1, on the reverse strand, counting down.
TCTCAAACAGAATTTTCAGCTTCAGATATTCACCTAGAAGCTAAATCATCTGATGGTGGGCATCTTGAGGTGAATGGACAGAACTTGTTGCTCTATACTAAGGGAAGAGTGACCTTGACACCTCGAATCGATAATCAAACAGAGAAAACAGAATCTGTAACTACTGAAGTAGTGATTAAAGAAAATAAAGTCAGCAAGAAGATTGTGAAACTTCATCCTGTATCTATTTCTACAGACATTAATCAGCAACCGAATCTACCTAAAGAAGTTGGAGCAGAATTTGATAAGGGCTTGCCACGCAAAGTATCTGTAACTTGGGACAAGGTAGATGAAAAAGAATTGGGACATTATCATAGCTTTACGCTTAAAGGACATGTAGAAGGCATAGATATTGAAGCTCAAGCAACGGTGACAGTTGAAGGCTTACAAGTTGCAGAGGAAATCAGCCTTACTCTTCCTAAGGGTGAGACAGTTCAATTGCCAGCTAATGTTCGTGCTTACCATTCTAATGGAACAACTATCTACAAAGATGTAGTTTGGGATAAGGTTCCAGCCAACTTTAGTCAAACTGAAGGGGTCTATGAAATCAATGGTCGTTTAATAGGTAGCAATCTTACAACTAAAGCTCATGTTCGAGTGTCTAGTCAAGTTGTTGCTGGAAATAATATCTCTAAACAATGGACAGGTTCTCAATTGCCAGCTGCTATTGTATCCAATACAGGAGGAGATGACGCAGCTAATGCCTTGAACGACTTGACTGTATCAAGAACGACAACAGACGTTAAAAATAGATGGACTACTTGGAGAACAAATACTGATAATGACTGGGCATCTATCTTGTTTGGTAATTCAGGAGACTTGACGAAACGTTTTGTTAATAATTTATCAGTTGATTTCTATACTGATGGAGCAATTGGTCTTCCAAAAGAATATATAGTTGAATATTATGTAGGTAAAGAAATTCCTGATTTACCAAGTGATGTCAGTCATGCGCAACGAGATAGCAATCATCCATTTAATAATCCAGACAATTGGAAAGCAGTTGAAAACTTACATGCTCCAAGTCAGCTATCTGCAACTCAAACAAATCACTTCACATTTGACAAGGTAGAAACCTATGCTGTTCGTATTCGTATGAGGAAGGCTGATGGAACATCAGGCGTTGGTCTGACAGAGCTAACTGTTCTTGGAAACAAGGTGTTAAGCTCTACAAGTTCAGAGATTTCTATCAAGGTAGATGGCAAGGATCTTGAACACTTTAATCCATCTAAGACTGATTACTATATTCCTCAATCTAGCAAAGAAATCACTGCAACAGCTAGCAATAATGGTTTGGTAACAGTTGTGCCTGCAACTAGTCCAAAAGGTGCAACACGTCTCATCTTAAAAGCAGAAGATGGTACGGTATTGAAAGAATATCGAATCTTCCGCAATGATGAGAGAGAAACTAGTCAACCTCTTGCTGCAGAAAATAGTGCTAAAATTTTGAATGTTGGAGATGCTCTTCAACTTCCTTCAGAAGTCACTGTTTATTACCCAACTTCAACTACTTGGACTACAGATAAACTGGCAGTGAAATGGGATGCTATTCCTGAACATGCAACAGAGCATGAGGGAACATTTGAAATTACCGGTCATGTCATTGGTACAAATCTAACCACTAAAATGCAGGTGACAGTTGTTTCTAAAGGAAATCAAGTCATTTCAGAAAATCCAAGCAACAATGAAACGGATTCTAAAGCCTTTGCTTCGACAACGAACGATACACAAGCAGCTTCACATGATAGAATTTTCTATATCAATGATGGAAAATACAATGAAGATGGACGTTGGACAAACTGGTCTCGTACTCCGAAAAATGAAGAAACTTCTGTCGGACTACTCTTTAAGAAGGACGGTCAAATTGCCTCCCAATCTATTGGAAAAGTAGCCATTCAGTTCTTTAAAGATAGTGGAACAGATGCCCCAGAGAAAATGGTTCTAGAAAGATATATTGGCCCTGCCTTTACAGAACCAAGTACGATTTCTCGTTATGAAGAAAATGCCGACCATCCATTCAACAAGGCAGAAAATTGGGCACCAATTCCTTACAAAACTTCTGGAGAATTAGTAGCTGGGAAACCAATCGAATTTAACTTTGAACCGGTTCAAGCGACAGCTATTCGTGCTCGAATGACTCGTAAGTCTACTACTAACGGGCTAGCAGTAGTCGAATTTACAGCCTACTCTGCAGGCAAGGGAGCAGAAGTCGAAACACCATCAGCGACTATTTCGATTGATGGAAAATCATTGGAAAACTTTGATCCAAATGTGACAGAGTACACCCTAACAACAATGGGAACTAAACCAAAAGTCAATGCGACAACTAGTGGACATGGAGTAGTCACAGTTGTGGATCATGGAAATACAAATCTTCCAACACTTGTTCGTCTTGTTTCCAAAGATGGCAATCTGGTGAAAGAATATCGTTTACACTTTAAGTCTACTTTCCAAACAACACCGACAGAAGGCGTTAAGAACTTAGTAGCAGAAACTCCAAGTTTGGAAATTGAAAAGACTCCGCTTCCGTTTAAAGAAATTATTCGTGAAAACCCTGAACTTGCTCAAGGTCAACGTCGTATCGTGTCTGAAGGACAGGATGGAGAAAAAGTTGACTATATTCAAGTTTTGGGTACTACTAGAAGTCTTGTTCATTCTGAAGAAAGAAAGGTTCAAGATCGTATTATTGAAATAGGAGTAAAAGCATCTATTTCAAGTAGTAAAGGAGAGGAGTCGGCTCCAATTAACGAAGTTCCAGAATTCAAAGGTGGTGCTAACTTTGTAGAAGCAACAGTCAATGCAGTTCCGGAATACACAGGAATTCTAGCCATAGTAGGAGATCAAGCTGCTCCGACACTAGAAAAACCAGAGTTTAAACTAAGTTCGTTAGAAAAAGCTCAGACTCCAGAAACACCAGTTCAAGTTGCCAAGGAAGACAAGAGATTGCCAGAAACTGGTGAAAAACAGTCAGAAACAGCTATTTTCTTGGCAGGTGTTACCTTGGCCTTGTCAGCAGCTTTATTAACCGCAAAACGCAAAGAGGATTAGTCTATGCGGCTAATACCATTCTATTTGTATAGATTGGTAGAAGATAAAAAATGAATCGATAAATGAGTCGAATAGATGGAGAGGACCAATTAGGCCTCTCCGTCTTTACTAGTAAAAATGGAATCGTTTACTTTCGTGTTTAGACGAAAGGAGATAAGATAAAGATGGGTAAAAATTTTTTCAATAAACGTTGTCATTACAGTATTCGTAAATTCGCTATTGGAGTAGCTTCTGTTATGATTGGTGCCAGTATCTTTGGTGTTAATCTAGTAGAGGCAGCAGAAACAGGTAGTGTAGGAGATAAAGAGGGAACTATAACTCAAGCTCAGCCACTGGAAAAGTTACCTGATGAGCTTGCAGCAGTTTTGAAGAAAGCAGAAGAAAATGCTGGGAAGGAAGGCAGCTCGACAGTTGGAAATGGAGAAGCTGCAGGAGCGATTGGCTCTACCGATTCGACAAATAATCCTAAACTAGCTGATGCATCTGGAACCCCAGAGAATGAAACGAAGCCGTCTGAAGCTATGAGTGGAGGACAAAATGATAAAGAAATCGCTAAACCAAGTCAACCAACTACACCTGAAACTCCAAAAGTAGAACAAACAGGTGATGGAACAGTTGAACTAGCGGATCAATTCACTGCAAGCAAACCAGCTAGCGAAGATAGTATTGTAGCTGCCAGCAAGAGTGCATATTATCTAAAGAAAGAGTACAAGGTCTTCCCAACTCCACAAAAAGTGACTTATGGAGAAGGAGTGACAGCTCTTCGTAAGCAAGTCAATTTGGTAATGGGAGATCAACTCGATGTCTATACTCGTAATCGCTTGAAGAGTGTCTTGCAGGACAATCAAGTATCCTACACTACTAGTCAATCAGCAGTTGCTGGCGCAACTAATATCTATCTTGGAGTACATGGACGAGGAACACAAGCAGAACAAAACTTATCTAACGTTTCAACAGGTCTCTTTGACAAAATTGATGCTTATGCTCTGACCATCAAAGACAACTCAATTTCCATCGTCGGAAAAGACACAGATGCAGTCTTCTATGGTTTGACAACTTTGAAACACATGCTCAAGGAAAGTCAAGTTCCAGTTCTTCGCAATGTGACAGTGGAAGATTACGCTGAAATCAAGAACCGTGGTTTCATCGAAGGTTACTATGGAAATCCATGGTCTAATGAAAATCGTAAAGAATTGATGCGTTATGGAAGTGAATTGAAGTTAACTCAATACTATTTCGCACCAAAAGATGATCCATATCACAATAAGAAATGGCGTGAACTCTACCCAGAAGAAAAACTGGCTGAAATTCGTGAACTTGCTCGTGTCGGTAATGAGACGAAAACACGTTATGTCTGGACTATTCATCCATTTATGAATAAACGTATCCGCTTTGGTAATGAAGCGCATTACCAGGCTGATCTTGCAACCATCAAGGCTAAATTTACTCAGTTATTGGACGTAGGAGTGCGAGAATTTGGTGTGCTTGCAGACGATGCACCAAGCCCAGTTGGTGGTTATCATAGTTATGTTCGCTTGATGAAGGATATAACAAATTGGTTGACTGAAAAACAAACAACATACAGTGGTCTTCGTAAAGATATGATTTTTGTTCCTGCCTGGTACATGGGGCAAGGAACTGAAGCTGAACTCCGGACCTTGAATGAACATCTTCCTGAAAATGTCCATTTAACACTTACTGGTGGAAAGGTTTGGGGTGCTGTTGACCAAACATTCTTAACGAACTTAAAGAAAAATTTAACGGAAGGCGGTAAAATTTACCGTCCAATTCAGTTTTGGATTAACTGGCCATGTAATGACAATACAAAACCCCACCTAATTCTCGGTGGTAGTGAAAAATTCTTACATCCAAATGTTGATTTATCACTTGCACAAGGAATTATGTTAAATCCAATGCAACAATCTGAAGCTTCTAAAGTAGCACTTTTTGATATGGCTCAGTATGGATGGAAGCAATGGCAAAGCGCAGAAGAAGCAGAACAGATCAACGATATGGCCTTTAACTTTGTAGTCAATGATCGTTTCGAAGAAAGCAGTGTTTCAAAGGCGTTTAGAGAACTCGGAAAACATATGCGTAATCAAAATAGACCTCCACATGTCACTAAATTAGAAGAGTCTGTAGAATTGGCTCCAAAATTGATAGAATTTTATAACAAACTCAAATCTGGTCAAAATCTGGATTCTGAAAGAAAAGAGTTGAGGGAAATTTTTGCTGGTTTGAAAGCCAATGCTCTTCTACTTAAAGAAAAAGGCGATCAGAAATTAATTGAACAAATTCACTATTGGTTAGATAATACAGTGGATCAAATGAACGCGCTTGAAGCTTTCTTAACAGCTACGGAAGGACTTACTGAAAAAAATGATGCCAAGGTATGGGAGTATTATCAGGCAGGAGTCAAACATTATGACCAGTCAGTTAAACATGCCTTCTTTTACGTTGACCATTATGAATACGCAGAATTTGGTGTCCAACATATTCGACCATTTATCAATAATCTCAAAGAATACTTAGCCTTGCACATCCAATCAATGTTGAATCCAGATAAATTTGTGACAACATTTATTACGAATCGTGCTGGAATAGAAGGCGGATTGAAAGAAGTCACAGATGGTGACTTTGATACACATGTGATTGCCAAAACAACAATTGTGATTGAAAGAGGTGATTATGTAGGCTTGCGCTTTAATAAGGCAATTAAAATACACAAATTAGGTTTCGCTACGGGTACTAATACGGCTGATAACTATACCTTTAGTAATGCAGTTGTGGAATATCAAAATGAAAAAGGAGAATGGGTAGCCATAACGAGCCCTGCATATACTGGTAGAGAACGCATTCTGGAATTTAATGATCTCGATATCACAGCTCAAGCTGTTCGTATGATAGCAACAGCTAAGAAGGATAATGCTTGGCTCGCCATGCGTGAAATTGCTGTAAATAGACCCCTAGAGTTGGGTAGTAAGAAGGTTAGGGGCACTATTAGCTTAAGTTCAAATCTGATTTATAAATATGGAACAAGTGTTGTTCAGATGCAAGATGGTCAAGAAAACACGGAATCTATGATGGCACATGTTGATCAAACCAATGTCACACCAGAACAAGCTTGGGTACAAATGGACTTAGGTGGATTGCATAAAGTAAAACGAGTTCATCTGATGCAAGGGGAACGGGATAAACTAGCATCTGGAGTCGTCGAATATTCTGCGGATGGTACAAATTGGACTACACTTCAAAATTTAACAGGGCAAAGAACTTCTGATATCGTGCAAGAATTTACAACTCGTTTTGTTCGCATTCGTAATACAGAAACCTTAAGTAAATGGTGGAGAATTGCGGAATTTAGAGTGGATGTAGATAGTCCAAATCTTGACTTAACAGACACCAACGTGGATGCCTTAAAGGAAACACCAGTAGTGGATAGCTTGGGCAGTTACGAGCTTCAAATTCCAGCTGGAACTAAACTTCCTGCTCATAGCTATCTAGGTATGAAGCTTGACCGAATCCATCAAGTCAAGAGCATCCAGCTCCAAGGCCAGGCCAACCCAGCCCTAAGTCTTGAGTACTCTGTAAATGCGCAAGAATGGACACCAGCTAGCCAGTTGACAGACAGAACTGTCGCAACCCACTTGGTACGTTATGTTCGTCTTGTGAATAAAACAGACCAAGAACAGGCTGTTCCATCAACTTCTCTCCTTGTAACGACTAAAGAAGTGCAACCAACCAAACTAGAATTTACAACTATGGGCATTCATCCAACATATGGAAGTAATGATGTTCGTAAGATTAATAACCTCGATCAATTGTTTGATGGTGTGTACAACAACTTCGTTGAGTTTTCAGACTATGCCCATAAAGATGGCCATGTAACCTTGAAACTTGGTAGCGAACGCACTATCAAGAAGATTAGAGCCTACATCCAAGACGGAACTCAAAACTATCTTCGTGATGGTAAAATCCAAGTCAGCCAAGACGGTAAAACTTGGACAGATGTTGTGACAGTGGGAGATGGTGTAGCCAATAGTACATACGATGATTCATTGACAGATGGTTGGACACATGATTCTAAGATGCCAGGAAATCGTTACATCGAGGGTGAATTGACGACACCAGTCAAAGCAAACTATCTTCGTGTCCTCTATACAGCTGACTATGATGCTCGTTTTGTAGGATTTACAGAATTGGTTATCAATGATGGCGAATTTGTCAAACCAATCAATGATCCAACTGTAGAAGGAAACGGTTGCGAAAGCCGAGGCAACTTCTATACTAATCTCGTAGATGGAAAAGTCTTGACTAGTTACAAGGCGGAAAAAGATAAGGGTGAATTGGTTTACCACTTGTCAGAACCAACCAATGCCAACCATCTACGCCTTGTTTCAAGCCTTCCTGAAGGAGTGAAAGCACGTGTTCAGGCTAGAACACTTAAGGATGGACAAGAAAGTTGGACAGATCTTGGCGCAATTTCTTCAAGTCTCCAAACATTTGCAATTCGAAATGGTGGTTCACTTCTAGATGTTAAACTTGTCTGGGAAGGTGGTAAGGCTGAGTTTTATGAGTTAGCTAGCTTCTATCAAGAATTGACAGAAGAACCTATTCAATCAAGTAAGGGTGAAGAACCAGCACCAGTGCTTGAGGTACCTGAATTTACAGGTGGTGTGAATGCAGTTGAAGCCTTGGTACATGAGCTTCCAGCCTACACAGGCCCAGTATCAACCGTAGGCGGTCAAGCTGCACCGACAGTAGAAAAACCAGAGTTTAAACTAAGTTCGTTAGAAAAAACTCAGACTCTAGAAGCACTAGTTCAAGTTGCCAAGGAAGACAAGAGATTGCCAGAAACTGGTGAGAAACAGTCAAAAACAGCTATTTTCTTGGCAAGTGTTAGCCTAGCCCTATCCGCTATCTTTGTAGCAAAAAGTAAAAAAGAAACTGATTTATTTTTAGAAAAATGAGATGTTTCGTAGAGGGGCTTTGTCCCCCTCTTTTTCTATATAAACGAAGAGATTTATGTTCAAGATGCAAGGTGGATAGACTTTATAGTATAATGAATAGAGAGGAAAAAACAATGAAAGTGATTGAGCAAGCATTATTAGAAAAAGTCATTATTGAACGTTCTAGTACCAGTCATAAAGGAGACTATGGCCGTCTGCTGTTGCTGGGTGGGACTTATCCTTATGGTGGTGCTATTATCATGGCTGCTTTAGCAGCTGTAAAAAGCGGTGCAGGATTGGTGACCGTTGGAACGGACAGGGAAAATATTCCAGCTCTGCACAGCCATTTACCTGAGGCTATGGCCTTTTCTCTTCAAGACCAGCAGTTGTTAAAAGAGCAATTGAAGAAGGCAGAAGTTGTCTTGCTGGGGCCTGGTTTACGAGACGATGCTTTTGGAGAAAATCTAGTCAAACAGGTCTTTGCTAGCTTAAAAAAGAATCAGATTTTGATTGTAGACGGAGGGGCCTTAACCATTCTTGCTAGAACAAGTTTGTCGTTTCCATCTAACCAGCTTATCCTAACTCCCCACCAAAAAGAATGGGAAAAGTTGTCTGGTATTGCTATTGAAAAGCAAAACGAAGATGCAACGGCTAGTGCCCTGACTTCATTTCCTCAAGGAACAATTTTGGTGGAGAAAGGTCCAACTACTCGTATTTGGCAAGTTGGTCAGTCTGATTATTACCAGTTACAGGTTGGCGGTCCCTATCAGGCGACTGGTGGAATGGGAGATGCTCTGGCTGGAATGATTGCAGGATTTGCAGGCCAGTTTAAACAAGTCAGCCTCTACGAACGTGTGGTGGTAGCGACTCATCTTCATTCAGCCGCAGCCCAAGAACTAGCTCAAGAACATTATGTGGTCTTGCCGACGGAAATCAGCAGTTGTTTGCCTAAAACAATGAAAAAAATATCTCAAAAAGAGTCTGAGACAAAATAATTCTCAGCCACAAAAAAGGGCTCTTTGTCAACTGTAGTGGGTTGAAGAAAAGCTAAGCTCGAGAAAGGACAAATTTCGTCCTTTCTTTTTTGATGTTTAGAGCGATAAAAATCCTTTTTTTGAAGTTTTCAAAGTTTCGAAATCCAAAGGCATTGCGCTTGATAAGTTTGATGAGATTATTGGTCGCTTCTAATTTGGCGTTTGAATAGGGTAGTTGAAGGGCATTGACAATCTTCTCTTTATCTTTGAGGAATGTTTTAAAGACAGTCTGAAAAAGAGGATGAACCTGCTGCAGATTGTCTTCAATGAGTCCGAAAAATTTGTCAGGCTTCTTGTCCTGAAAGTGAAACAGCAAGAGTTGATAGAGATGGTAGTGGTGTTTCAAGTCCTCTGAATAGCCCAAAAGCTTGTCTAAAATCTCTTTATTCGTCAAGTGCATGCGAAAAGTAGGACGATAAAAACGTTTATCGCTAAGTTTACGACTATCCTGTTGGATGAGTTTCCAGTAGCGCTTGATAGCCTTGTATTCATGAGACTTTCGATGAAACTGATTTATGATTTGGACACGCACACGACTCATAGCACGGCTTAAGTGTTGAATAATGTGAAAGCGATTTAGAACGATTTTAGCACACGGAAAAAGTTTTCTAACTAAGTCATAGTAGGGACTAAACATATCCATAGTAATGATTTTCACCTGACAACGAACGGCTCTATCGTATAGAAGAAAGTGATTTCGGATGACAGCTTGTGTTCGTCCCTCAAGAACAGTGATGATATTAAGATTATCAAAATCTTGCGCAATGAAACTCATCTTTCCCTTTGTAAAGGTATACTCGTCCCAGGACATAATCTGTGGAAGGCGAGAAAAATCATGCTTAAAGTGAAAGTCATTGAGCTTGCGAATAACAGTTGAAGTTGAAATGCCAAGCTGATGAGCAATATCGGTCAAAGAAGTCTTTTCAATCAGCTTTTGAGCAATTTTTTGATTAATGATACGAGGGATTTGATGATTTTTCTTTACTAGAGGAGTCTCAGTGACCGTCATTTTAGAGCACTGATAGCACTTAAAACGGCGTTTTTTAAGGAGAATTCTAGTAGGCATACCAGTTGTTTCAAGGTAAGGGATCTTAGACGGTTTTTGAAAGTCATATTTCTTCATTTGACTTCCACAATCAGGACAAGATGGGGCATCGTAGTCCAATTTAGCAATGATTTCCCTGAGTGTATCCCTATTGATGATATCTATAATTTGGATATTGGGGTCTTTAATGTCGAGTAGTTTTGTGATAAAATGTAATTGTTCCATATGATTCTTTCTAATGATAGTTTGGTCGCTTTTCATTATAGATGATATGGGACTTTTTTTCTACAACAAAATAGGCTCCATAATATCCATAGGGGATTTACCCACTACAAATATTATAGAGCCTTTAATTTTGAGTCGTTCTCTTATTGTATTTGAGGAGGTTATTGGCCATAAGTATCAATCCCATGTCAATTCTCACTTGACGCTTCCCTCTCAGATTACATCTCTTGTAACCCAAACAAGCCTTTATCTGCCCAAAGACAGGTTCCACATCAATCTTACGTTGAGCGAAAATTTGTCTTCCTTCGGGAGATAAAAGCGCCTGACATTCTTTAGCTTTCAAGTTTTGATAGCGTTCGTTCATATACAGTCCCTTTTGAGGGGCTGATTCAGGTTCATCAGCGTAGTAAACCTTGATTTTCTGTTGAAAGTCCGTCTGTGTTTTCTGATGTTTGATATGGTGAAAACGATAATACCAGCCGTAAGGATGTGTGTAGCTATCCTCCTTGTCATTATAGTACCAATTCGCTAGATTTCTAGCCGACTGTTTATACCCTCGAAAATTTTTACCGCTAAATTCCCAAACTAAGTTCCGCTATGGTGGAAGTTAGTGTGAGACGTTTGAATGGGGTTGAAGGTTAATTTTTAGAACGAGTAATGTAGCAAACTGACAGACGTCTTCTGCAGGTATTTTAGAAATACCAAGAAGCTTAGGAATCTCTTCTCTGTAAGTAAAAGCAAGGAGTTCATGGGCTGACTTTCCATTCAAAGCAGCGCGTTTGACACTGTTGACATGCGAACAAACGAGATTAATGTCCTCTTGAGTTAAGTTGTCAAAAGAAGTTCCCTTTGGTAGAATATCGCGAATCAGCGTGTGATTTTTCTCAATTCTGTCTTTCTGGTCAGAGCGATTAGGGTCACAAAAGAAGAGTCTACTCTCTCCTCGCACATCCATTTCGATTTCATCAACCCTGACAAACTCTTCACCATTATCTGTCAGAATGACAGGAAAGAGTTGGAAGAAATCTTTGTCAGCTTGGTGAAGAGTGTTCTTGATGTCATAGAGGTGTTTGGTAACCTCAAGGGCAGTTTTATTATCCAGAAGTCTAGCGAAGATAAAGTTACAGAAAGATAGATTGAAGGTGAGTAGGACTTTACCTCCCATCCTCCCCAGAACTGTATCCATTTCTAGCCAAGAGTCTAGTTGATTAAGGGCTAAATAGTTTTGGAAATCCTCATAGGAACGGCTTTTTTCGCTTCTTTAGGGATGGAAGGTAGCTTACTTTTCCGTCTTTCTTTGAATTTAACGGCTCTGGCTAGGTCAATAGGAGCGATAGATAGGTATCCTTTTCGGATGTGTCGATAGACAGTTGAGGAGCTGACATCAAGGTTATGAGTTTTGAGGATATGATAGATGTGTTGTCCCTTTTTAACACCATCAGAAATGACTTTGTCCATGTCCCAGAAGGTCTTGGAATTGAGGGGAGTTCCTTCACGAGCTTCGACAAGAGTTTGTTCGTACTGCTTTTGAGCTTGCTTAGCGAGGTAGAAGATTTTTTTAAATCCACAATTTTGTCTTCTTTTAGGGCAACCGTTACAGACAAAGGGAGCCTTGTCGAGTAGAGGGCAAGGAAGGTTATGGCATGTAGACTCTCGGACTTGTCTGTTTCGTTTGACTTCTTTGGAAACAGTAGTTGGGCCTTTTAGAATAAGTTGGCCCATAGCTTTGAAGGTTTCACCGCGCTCTAAACCTAGCTGGATGTCATTACGGTCTGAAAGGGTAAGGTGTTTATGTTTTGTCATAGTAGATTTCATTTCTAACTCAAACGTCTCATACTTAATTCCACCATAAAAATCCGTTTTAGACTAATTTTCACTTTGACCAGTTACCTAAAATTTTTACCGCATACCGGATTTTGTTTTTTATTGAAAAATTATGATTAAACTAATATAATGAGCTGATAGTTTGATGTATATTATCGCAAAATAGTATAGATTATCTCATGTCGTTATAATTTGGGGTTTTTGAATAAATTGCTATATTTGTAGCTATGAGTACTATAGTGATTTTTAGTTATCAAGTCATCAATCATAATTCATTATTTTCGAAGCACTGCATCCCGTGTTTTTATTTTGAATTAGTTCAGTTAACAAGAGGAGGACAAATGGAACAAAAATCGAATTCATTAAGTAGGGTCAAGCGACATCAGAGTGAGAAGGTGTTACGCTTTTCAATTCGTAAATATAGTTTTGGAGCAGTATCCGTTGCTGTTGCAGCTCTGATGTTTTTAGGAACACACGGAGTAAGTGCAGATAATATTGAGGTCAAACCTGATGGAGTTACTGCAGATGTAGTTGACAATAAAGTCGGAGAAGGTAAAGCAACCAATGTTTTAGTAGACGATTCGAGAACTGCTGAAGTTGCAAATGCTACAACCGAGAACACAGGAACTCCTGTTGCTTTCGGAAATAAAGTAGAACAACCAAAGGATACTGTTGTTCCTAATTCAGTTGAAGCACCTAATTTGAAACAACAAAAAGCCGATACTGTCGATAAAACTAAACTAAGTAAAGTGGTTGGCGAACTAAGTCAACTTTTAGACAGCAAAAAAACATTAAAATCTTCAGTTGTTTCTTTGATTAAAGTGAGATTATTAAAGGCGCAAGTGTTGTTAAATAGTTCTGATGCAGTACAAGGAGATATTGATAGTCTGGCAGAAACGTTGTCTAATGATTTTACAACATTATCAAGCTTAAAAGATGAGGAATTACAAAATAAAGAACATTCTAATAATGCAGAAGATGGGAGCCGCCGCGTTGAAGCTTCAGCAGAAACTAGCTCATCAGCCAATGGTAAAGATAAACTCAATGCCTCAGTTGCAGAATTAGAAGCGGCAGTTCTAGAGTTACCAGAAGATGAATCAACTAAAGAAGTCCTTGGTAAAGCGAAAGAACTGTTATCGCTAGCACAGAGTACACTAGCAAATACGACTGTAGCTGCTAGTGAGGTCGAAGATTTGACTGGACGCGTGAAGCGAATGTTTAACTCTGTTAAGATTGCTACCCTACGTTTAACTTCGGGTTCACATGATCCTCGTAATGGACGAAATATGGGTGTTGGTTCGCAATTTAGAGCAGATTCTTCGACAACTTCAGGAGCATTAACTAATATTAAATATTTTGCTTCTGTAAATCCGAGAGGTACGACAAGAAATAATAATCCAGAGCTAACAAAAACTAAAACAGACATTAAGTCATACTATGTGCAAGATTCTGAAGGAAAATGGATTGTTTATGACGTCTTCTTCAATAATAATGCTAGAAGAATTGTATCTCCGGGGCAAAAACAACACTATTATTTCCAACTTCCATTTAATATTATGGATTCTAGCAATACGGTTAGAGATCTTACTTTTACACGCTATAGAAGCGTAGGTGGAACTACAGATGGATTTGATGGATTCGTTCAACATGGAAATGAAGCGAGAATTTCTCAGGGAGAAGTTTTTGCTGGACAAAAAGATAGAATTTTCAACAACGATAGATATACTATGTATGACCCTAATTCAGGGGCTTATACTGATGATAGAAAAAAACAAGTATTCAAATCTAATGCAAATGATCAAACATTGAATACAGCCGTAAGAGATAAAAACGGAAACTATCCTCGAGCATCTTACTATTTAGGTTTAGACATAGCCTCAGGAGAAAACTTAGATTATGCGATTCATATGCATGCTAAGGTTAAGTTGAAAAATGATGTGACAGAAGCAGAAGCAAATAGATATGGTCGAGTTTTTGCTGCTACAGTGGGAGAGCAGATTGCATCAAATGAATCTTATGTTATGTATGGGACTACAGCTCTAACTCCTAGAGATACAACACCACCAACTATCACAGCCAATAATGCTACAGTAACTAAAAATGAAGCAATACCAGCTATTTCAGTGACTGCTGTTGATAACAATGGCGGAGTTGGAATGCGTACCACAAAACCAATAGAAGTCACAGGCTTACCGACAGGCTTAAGTTATGCCAATAACCAAATCACGGGGACACCAACGGCAGCTAAAGGGAATTACAATGTAACGATTAAAGCCTATGATAAGAACAATAATCCTGCCACAAAAAATATTGTTATTACGGTACAAGAACAAACGGCTAAGTATAATCCGACAGGTGCAGAGCTAACGGTTAATCAAAACCACACATTAACAGATGCGGAAATCACAGGAAAAGTAAGTTGTCATGGACCAGGAACGCTAACAGTCGTAAGTAAACCAGCAACAGCTATTGCAGGTAATGCCGGAAATGCAGTCGTAAGAGTTACTTATCCAGATACATCAACAGATACTGTTAATGTACCAATTAAGGTAAAAGACGTCACAGGACCAAGCATCACAGCTAATGGTGCAACCGTAACGAAAAACGAGCCAATCACTCCAATTCCAGTTACAGTAACGGATAATACAGGAGGTCGAGGCTTACGTGAAGAAAATCCAGTTCAAGTGACAGGTTTACCGACAGGCTTAAGTTATGCGAATAACCAAATCACAGGAACACCAACAGCCTCTAAAGGTGACTACAGTGTAACGATTACAGCCTATGATAAAGATGGCAACCCAACTACTGAAACCATTACAATCAAAGTGCAAGAACAAACTGACAAATACAATCCTAAGTATGACGATGGACAAGGCAAACCAGAAACTAAGGTAGAAATACCAGTAACAGAAGAGACTGGTAAACCAATTCCAGAGGGTACGAAATTCGAAAGTGCTACACCAGGCATCACCGTAGATGACAAAGGAAAAGTAACTGTGACAATTCCAGAGGATAAGAATCCAGGAGATGAAATTACAGGTAAAGTAACGGTAACGTATCCAGATGGATCGAAAGAAGAAATACCAGTAAAAGTAACAGTAACAGCAGTTTCTAAAAATGGTGGAGTTCCTGTTCCTATAGAGTTACCAGAGATGACTATTATTATCAAATGGATTGATGAAGATGGTAAGGAATTAAAACCATCAGTCAAAAAAGTTTCAGATGGAACTGAGGCTATTAATCATGGTTCTATTCCAGGTTATGTATTTGTAAGAACTGAAATTGATGAAAAAGAACTAATCATAACGCATATTTTCAGAAAAGAAAGTTCAAATACAAATATAGATTCGACACCAATTACTCCGATGACACCTAATACTAACGAAAACCGATATAACACTAGAGATGATGAAGTTAAGCCAAAAGATTCTCAAAATGTATTACCAAATACTGGGACAGAATCAAGTGCAACACTTGCAACTTTAGGAATTATTGGTGTTCTAAGTGGATTTGGACTTGTAGCTGGAAAGAAAAAAGAAGAATAAAACAGCTAAATTTTAAACTTCTTAGCAACTCTAGAAGATTGATTTTAAGAAATCGATCCTATGAATTCTTAAAATTGAGATTTTAAACAAAAAGCAAGCAAATCAGAATTCTGATTTGCTCTTTTTGCATGTTCTAAATTAGCAGATATGAAAGTAGATAGTTTTTTAGTTAGCTGAATTTAGTAGTGTAATCAATACTAAAATAAACATCTTTTGATAAGTAACTTTCAAACGGAGAGTTTTGCTGAGATTAATAGTATTATTTTTTACAACAAATAGGTTAATTCCAATGATGGATTCATCTATCAAACAACTTGCAATGAAATGTATAAAAATACAGTGTGCAGATGTCAGAAAATTGTCTACTTTCCCAAAATACTTTTTTTTTTTTTTTTGTAAAAATTTGATTCTAATCAGTTGAATATAAATAAAAAATAGAGTAAAATGATATGTATAAGTAATCATATTAGAATTGCAAGCTGTTCTTAGTAACAGCTAGTATTTTGTATGGATACTAAACTAAATAAATTTTTGAGGAGAAGATAATGGGAAATAAACCATCTATGAGTCGTTCTGAACGTTTACGCCGTGAAAAAGTCACGCGTTACTCAATTCGTAAATACAGTTTTGGAGCAGCTAGCGTAGCAGTTGCTGCACTTTTCATGTTTTTGGGTAATGGAGCGGTGTCTGTTCAAGCCGATGAAATCCAAGAACCAAAAACAGCTGATGTTCCAACTAAAGAAGTTGTTTTGGATAAGACTCAATTGGAAAGCTATATTGCTGAAATTGAAGGGAAAATTTCAGCGGGTAAATACGCTAATAAGACCGAGGAGAGCATCGCTCTTTTAAATTCTGAGTTAGCTTCTGCTAAGTCTGTGCTTGCTTCT
The DNA here is from genome assembly GCF_965111735.1 of Streptococcus mitis. Lineage (GTDB taxonomy): Bacteria > Bacillota > Bacilli > Lactobacillales > Streptococcaceae > Streptococcus > Streptococcus mitis_DR. The sequence continues at coordinate 1,531,473 of NZ_OZ217346.1, read as the reverse complement.
GCAACTAGCCAAGATGAACTAAAAGCAGCTTATAATAAATTTGTCACTGTAGTAAACGCAAAATTGCACAATAAACCTGTAGAGAAACAAGAAAAACCAGCATTAGATACGACAAATGGTAAAGAAACTGTCGGTTTAAAAGCAGAAAATACAGAGAAAAAATCTGATTCTAACTCAATTGAAAATACAGGTTCTAATGATTTACGTAATGGGAAAGAGTTAGACGTAGATAATGCTTTCCGTACAGAAGCTGTTATGAATAACAAACCAGTTGGGAATATTCCATTTTCTAATGCAGCTACAAAAGATATTTATGTTTATAAAGGTGAAGAAACAAACATTGAATTATCAGCAACAGATGATTCTGGAAAACTTAAGGACATTCGTATAGCTGAGGGTTCAAGAGGAATTGATGCTGCTGGGGCTGCTGGCGGTAGAATAAACAATCAGTATGGACTAACGTTCTCATCTCAGAGAAATGAAACTGACGGAATTGTAGCGACCCAAGATAATCCTGCTAAGGTAACTATTACTGGGAATATATCGGTGCCAAACAACCCAACTTATACAGGTAAGTTAGTGACACGTTATCTAGTTGCTGAAGATTTAGATGGGGCAGTGTTCTCAGAACCTACCGGCAATCAGGAAAATGCGAATCCACTACCAGAAGGCTACTTTAAGTTATGGGTTCGTCAACAAACTCAAAAATATGATATTCAAGCACAAACTAATGAAGCTGGTAAGATTGCTGTTGCTGATGTAAACAATCTATCTCAAGCTGATTTTGAGAAAATTAAAAATAATATAAAAATTACTTATAATACAGCAGACGATGCAAGATTACTTGATAAAAACGGTAAATTAGTAGAAAATGCTTCGAACTACATTGACACTGTAACGAAACAAGGAGATAAGATTGTTGTTACTTATAAAGACGGCTCAAGAGATTCTGTTGCTTTAACGAGTGTTTTACGCAATAATCCTATACCTACAGTAAAAGTGCCATATTCAAACCAAGCAGAGAAACAAGTTTATGTTTATAAGGGTGAAAATACGGATTTAACATTCACAGCGAATGATGATACTACTGTAAAAGATATGTACTTGCGTGGACCTGGAGATGTTAACTGGAATAATACTGAAGCTTTTGGATTCACAACAGGTAAGATTGATAATGGTGTTGTTACTGGTAAGGGTACAATTTCTGATAATAAACAGGAAGCAACCATTACAATGACAGGTGAAACCAATCTGAATGCGGGTGAACAATGGACAAGTTATGTTGTTGCTAATGACAATGATAACTTTAGTTCAATGCCAGCAGATCGTAACTTTAATGCTTTAGATATTGATCCTGATGCAAAATCTAAACCAGGATATATTCGGTTTGTCGTTAAAGATCAAACATCTAAGTATGATATTGCAGCACCAACAGAAAAAGTTGCAGTAGCAGACCCAGATAAAGTGACTGAAGCAGACTTAGCGAAGATTAAAGAAAAACTAAAACTTGAGTATTCTAACAATAATGATGATGCTAACTTAGCTGATAAAAAAGGTAAGAATGTAGATGACAAAGATTCTAAGATTCAGTCAGTAACAAAAGATGACCAAGGAAATCTTGTTGTAACGTATAAAGATGGTTCTATAGATAAACGTAAATTATCAGAATTTGTACGTAAAAATCCTGCTCCAACAGTAGAACTTCCGTACTCAAACTTAGCTGAGAAGCAAATCTATGTCTATACTGGTGAAAATACAGACTTGACATTCAAAGCAAAAGACGATACTACAGTTAAAGATATGTACTTGCGTGGACCTGGAGATGTTAACTGGAATAATACTACAGATTTTGGATTCTCTATGGGTGTAGTAAATAATGGTGTTGTTACTGGTGGGGGTACAATTTCTGATAACAAACAGGAAGCAACCATTAAAATGACAGGTGTCACTAAACTTAAAGCGTCAGACCGTTGGACAAGTTTTGTTGTTGCTAATGACAATGATAACTTTAGTTCAATGCCAGCAGGTCGAGATTTTAACGCTTTAGATAAAGACCCTGATGCAAAATCTAAACCTGGATATATTCAGTTTATCGTTAAAGATCAAACATCTAAGTATGATATTGCAGCACCAACAGAAAAAGTTGCAGTAGCAGACCCAGATAAAGTAACTGAAGCAGACTTAGCGAAGATTCAAGAAAAACTAAAACTTGAGTACTCTAACAACAATGATGATGCGAACTTAGCTGATAAAAAAGGTAAGAATGTTGATGATAAAGATTCTAGAATCCAATCAGTAACAAAAGATGACCAAGGAAATCTTGTTGTAACATATAAAGATGGTTCTACAGATAAACGTAAATTATCAGAATTTGTATCTTTAGATAAACAGCCAGCAATTACTGCAGTTAACAAGGCAGCAGAAGAAAAAATCGCAGAAATCAACAAAACTCCAAATGCTACTGACGAAGAAAAAGCAGCAGCAATCGCCAAAGTAAATGCAGATAAAGAAAAAGCAGTAGCAGCGATTAACGATGCTAATGTAACGACAAAAGATGCTATTGATAAGGCCAAAAATGCTGGAACTACAGCAATCGCAGGGGACAATCCAGTAGTAGCTAAAAAGGCTGCTGCTAAAGCAGATGTTGAAGCAGCGCGCCAAGCGAAAGCCGATGCAATTAATGCTGATAAAAATCTAACACAAGCAGAAAAAGATGCGGCTCTTGCTAAAGTTACTAAAGCAGCAGAAGATGCAACAAAAGCAATCGATGCAGCAACAACAGATGCAGCTGTAGATACAGCAAAAGGTACTGGAATTACAGAAATTGGTAAGGTTAATCCAGTTGCAAAAGAAAATGCAAAAGAAGCTATTGGGAATGCATTAACAGCTAAGAATAAGGAAATCGATGATCGTAAAGATTTAACACAAGCAGAAAAAGATGCGGCTAAGGCTGAAGCTAAGAAATTAGCAGATGCAGAACTTACAAAAGTTAATGCTCAACCTGATAATGCAGAAACGGCTGAAGCAGCGGCAGCAGCACAAAAACTTGTTAACGATGCAGAAGATAAAGGTGTTGCAGATGTAACATCTGTATATCCAATCGCTAAAGAACAAGCGAAAAAAGCTGTAGCAGATGAATTAGCCAATAAAGAAAAAGAACTTGATGCTCGTAAAGATTTAACGACAGAAGAAAAAGAAGCGGCTAAGAAAGAAGCACAAGCCCTAGCTAAAAAAGCTACAGATGCCATCAATGCTCAACCAGCGATTGCAGATACCTCAGATAAAGCAACAGCGGCGCAAACAGCAGTAGACACAGCTAAAACTACGGGTGTTGCGGAAGTTAAAGCAGTAAATCCAGAAGCGAAAGTTAAACCAGAAGCTAAAAAAGCTATTGATGATGCTGCAACTGCTAAAAAGCAAGCAATTGATGCACGTACTGATCTATCTGATAAAGCTAAAGAAGCTCTTAAAGATGAAGTAGATGAGATGGCAACTGAAGCTAAAAAAGCTATTGATGATGAGAATGTTACAGCAAACCAGGATGTTAACGACATTAAAGAAGTAGCTAAAAAAGCAATTAAAGGTATTGGCGAAGCTAATATTCCAGCCAATAAAGTTGCTGTAAAAGATCCAAGTGCATTAACAGCTGATGAAAAAGCAAAAGTATTGGATGCAGTTAAAAAAGTAAATCCAAATGCAACATCAGTTACTCAAGATGCAGATGGTAATGTCACAGTGACAACACCAAATGGTGATGAAGTAATTATTACACCTGACCAAGTTGTGAAAAAGGATGATTTAATTACAGTACCAAAAGCAGGGAATAATGTAGTTAAACCAGCGGATAAAACATTAGTGAAAAATCCAGCTTCACTCACTCCAGAAGAGAAGGCAGCAATCGCTGCGAAAGTGAAAGAAGTAAATCCAGATGCAGTAGTAACTGTGGATGATAAAGGTAACACAACTGTTTCAACAAAAGATGGTAAGACTGAAGTTATCCCAGGGGAAGACTTAACGAAGACAGAAGCAGAAGCAGCGCAACCAAAAGCTGGAAACGATGTAGTTAAGCCAGCATCTAAGACAGTAGTAGCCAATCCAGAAGCCCTTACTCCAGAAGAGAAAAAAGCTATTGAGGATAAGGTTAAAGCCGTTAACCCAGGAGCTACGGTTGTAGTAGATGACAAAGGTAACGCAACTGTTACAACACCTTCAGGTAAGACAGCGGTTATTCCAGCAGCTGATTTGACGAAGACAGCAGAAGCAGCGGCTAAACCAAATGCAGGCGACGATGTGATTACCCCAGCTTCTAAGACAGTAGTAGCCAATCCAGAAGCCCTTACTCCAGAAGAGAAGAAAGCTATTGAGGATAAGGTTAAAGCCGTTAACCCAGGAGCTACGGTGGTAGTAGATGATAAAGGTAACGCAACTGTTACAACACCTTCAGGTAAGACAGCGGTTATTCCAGCAGCTGATTTGACGAAGACAGCAGAAGCAGCGTCTAAACCAAATGCAGGCGACGATGTGATTACCCCAGCCTCTAAGACAGTAGTAGCCAATCCAGAAGCCCTTACTCCAGAAGAGAAGAAAGCTATTGAGGATAAGGTTAAAGCCGTTAACCCAGGAGCTACGGTAGTAGTAGATGACAAAGGTAACGCAACTGTTACAACACCTTCAGGTAAGACAGCGGTTATTCCAGCAGCTGATTTGACGAAGACAGCAGAAGCAGCGTCTAAACCAAATGCAGGCGACGATGTAGTTACCCCAGCGTCTAAGACAGTAGTAGCCAATCCAGAAGCCCTTACTCCAGAAGAGAAGAAAGCTATTGAGGATAAGGTTAAAGCCATTAACCCAGGAGCTACGGTGGTAGTAGATGATAAAGGTAACGCAACTGTTACAACACCTTCAGGTAAGACAGCGGTTATTCCAGCGGCTGATTTGACGAAGACAGCAGAAGCAGCGACTAAACCAAATGCAGGCGACGATGTGATTACCCCAGCGTCTAAGACAGTAGTAGCCAATCCAGAAGCCCTTACTCCAGAAGAGAAGAAAGCTATTGAGGATAAGGTAAAAGCCGTTAACCCAGGTGCTACGGTGGTAGTAGATGATAAGGGTAACGCAACTGTTACAACACCGTCAGGTAAGACAGCGGTTATTCCAGCAGCTGATTTGACGAAGACAGCAGAAGCAGCGTCTAAACCAAATGCAGGCGACGATGTAGTTAAGCCAGCGTCTAAGACAGTAGTAGCCAATCCAGAAGCCCTTACTCCAGAAGAGAAGAAAGCTATTGAGGATAAGGTTAAAGCCGTTAACCCAGGAGCTACGGTGGTAGTAGATGACAAAGGTAACGCAACTGTTACAACACCTTCAGGTAAGACCGCGGTTATTCCAGCAGCTGATTTGACGAAGACAGCAGAAGCAGCGTCTAAACCAAATGCAGGCGACGATGTGATTACCCCAGCGTCTAAGACAGTAGTAGCCAATCCAGAAGCCCTTACTCCAGAAGAGAAGAAAGCTATTGAGGATAAGGTAAAAGCCGTTAACCCAGGTGCTACGGTGGTAGTAGATGATAAGGGTAACGCAACTGTTACAACACCGTCAGGTAAGACAGCGGTTATTCCAGCAGCTGATTTGACGAAGACAGCAGAAGCAGCGTCTAAACCAAATGCAGGCGACGATGTAGTTAAGCCAGCGTCTAAGACAGTAGTAGCCAATCCAGAAGCCCTTACTCCAGAAGAGAAGAAAGCTATTGAGGATAAGGTTAAAGCCGTTAACCCAGGAGCTACGGTGGTAGTAGATGACAAAGGTAACGCAACTGTTACAACACCTTCAGGTAAGACCGCGGTTATTCCAGCAGCTGATTTGACGAAGACAGCAGAAGCAGCGTCTAAACCAAATGCAGGCGACGATGTGATTACCCCAGCGTCTAAGACAGTAGTAGCCAATCCAGAAGCGCTTACTCCAGAAGAGAAGAAAGCTATTGAGGATAAGGTAAAAGCCGTTAACCCAGGAGCTACGGTGGTAGTAGATGACAAAGGTAACGCGACTGTTACAACACCGTCAGGTAAGACAGCAGTTATTCCAGCAGCTGATTTGACGAAGACAGCAGAAGCAGCGTCTAAACCAAATGCAGGCGACGATGTGATTACCCCAGCGTCTAAGACAGTAGTAGCCAATCCAGAAGCCCTTACTCCAGAAGAGAAGAAAGCTATTGAGGATAAGGTAAAAGCCGTTAACCCAGGTGCTACGGTGGTAGTAGATGATAAGGGTAACGCAACTGTTACAACACCGTCAGGTAAGACAGCGGTTATTCCAGCAGCTGATTTGACGAAGACAGCAGAAGCAGCGTCTAAACCAAATGCAGGCGACGATGTGATTACCCCAGCGTCTAAGACAGTAGTAGCCAATCCAGAAGCCCTTACTCCAGAAGAGAAGAAAGCTATTGAGGATAAGGTAAAAGCCGTTAACCCAGGTGCTACGGTGGTAGTAGATGATAAGGGTAACGCAACTGTTACAACACCGTCAGGTAAGACAGCGGTTATTCCAGCAGCTGATTTGACGAAGACAGCAGAAGCAGCGTCTAAACCAAATGCAGGCGACGATGTGATTACCCCAGCGTCTAAGACAGTAGTAGCCAATCCAGAAGCCCTTACTCCAGAAGAGAAGAAAGCTATTGAGGATAAGGTAAAAGCCGTTAACCCAGGTGCTACGGTGGTAGTAGATGATAAGGGTAACGCAACTGTTACAACACCGTCAGGTAAGACAGCGGTTATTCCAGCAGCTGATTTGACGAAGACAGCAGAAGCAGCGTCTAAACCAAATGCAGGCGACGATGTAGTTAAGCCAGCGTCTAAGACAGTAGTAGCCAATCCAGAAGCCCTTACTCCAGAAGAGAAGAAAGCTATTGAGGATAAGGTTAAAGCCGTTAACCCAGGAGCTACGGTGGTAGTAGATGACAAAGGTAACGCAACTGTTACAACACCTTCAGGTAAGACCGCGGTTATTCCAGCAGCTGATTTGACGAAGACAGCAGAAGCAGCGTCTAAACCAAATGCAGGCGACGATGTGATTACCCCAGCGTCTAAGACAGTAGTAGCCAATCCAGAAGCGCTTACTCCAGAAGAGAAGAAAGCTATTGAGGATAAGGTAAAAGCCGTTAACCCAGGAGCTACGGTGGTAGTAGATGACAAAGGTAACGCGACTGTTACAACACCGTCAGGTAAGACAGCAGTTATTCCAGCAGCTGATTTGACGAAGACAGCAGAAGCAGCGTCTAAACCAAATGCAGGCGACGATGTGATTACCCCAGCGTCTAAGACAGTAGTAGCCAATCCAGAAGCCCTTACTCCAGAAGAGAAGAAAGCTATTGAGGATAAGGTAAAAGCCGTTAACCCAGGTGCTACGGTGGTAGTAGATGATAAGGGTAACGCAACTGTTACAACACCGTCAGGTAAGACAGCGGTTATTCCAGCAGCTGATTTGACGAAGACAGCAGAAGCAGCGTCTAAACCAAATGCAGGCGACGATGTGATTACCCCAGCGTCTAAGACAGTAGTAGCCAATCCAGAAGCCCTTACTCCAGAAGAGAAGAAAGCTATTGAGGATAAGGTAAAAGCCGTTAACCCAGGTGCTACGGTGGTAGTAGATGATAAGGGTAACGCAACTGTTACAACACCGTCAGGTAAGACAGCGGTTATTCCAGCAGCTGATTTGACGAAGACAGCAGAAGCAGTCGCTCAACCAAATGCAGGCAATGATATCAACACACCGGCGATTAAAACAGCAGTTGTTAATAAAGATGCTTTAACTGACGCAGAAAAAGAAGCAGTTAAGAAAGCAGTATCAGCAGTAAACCCAGGTGCTACGGTTGTAGTAGATGACAAAGGTAATGCGACTGTTACAACACCGTCAGGTAAGACAGCGGTTATTCCTGCTTCTAAACTAGTTATTCCAACAGAAAAACTTGCAGACCTATCTGAGCAAAATGGTGTGAATATTCCAGCTACACGTACCTTGGTAGCAGATAAGAATAACTTAACTCCAGAAGAAATTGCTAAGATTAAGGTTGCTGTGGAAGCTGTAAATCCAGGCTCAACAGTTGTTGTAGATGAAAAGGGTAACGCGACAGTAACCACAGTAGACGGAAAAACAGCAACAATTTCAGCTGAACAATTAGTTAAAGATGAAGCAGATGTAGCTACTAAAAACAATGGTGAAAATCTTAATCTTGATTTTGAAAAACAACTTGTAGCTAATTTGGATAATTTAACAGACGCGGATAAAGCGGGAGCTAAAGCCAAAATTATGGCAGCTAACCCAGATGTAGCAGAAGTAATCTTCGATGATAAAGGAAATGCAACGGTCATTTTGAATAATGGTAAAGCATATACAGTTTTAGCTAAAGATATCTTTAAAGAAATTCCTTATGTTCCATCATATAATGGAGGAAATAATAGAATTAATAACGCTGAAACAGCTAACGTGAATACAGTGGCTAAAGAATTGCCTAACACAGGTACAGAAGCTAATGCTAGCCTCGCAGCGCTTGGACTTCTTGGAGCCCTAGGTGGATTTGGACTTCTTTCTCGCAAGAAAAAAGAAGACTAAAAACTCATAGTTTTTAAGAAGATGATTCGTCATCTTCTTTTTTTGGCTCTTTGTCAACTGTAGTGGGTTGAAGAAAAGCTAAGCTCGAGAAAGGACAAATTTCGTCCTTTCTTTTTTGATGTTTAGAGCGATAAAAATCCTTTTTTTGAAGTTTTCAAAGTTTCGAAATCCAAAGGCATTGCGCTTGATAAGTTTGATGAGATTATTGGTCGCTTCTAATTTGGCGTTTGAATAGGGTAGTTGAAGGGCATTGACAATTTTCTCTTTATCTTTGAGGAAGGTTTTAAAGACAGTATGAAAAAGAGTATGAACCAGCTTAAGGTTGTCCTCAATGAGTCCGAAGAATTTGTCAGGCTCCTTATTCTGAAAGTGAAACAGCAAGAGTTGATAGAGATGGTAGTGGTGTTTCAAGTCCTCTGAATAGCCCAAAAGCTTGTCTAAAATCTCTTTATTCGTCAAGTGCATGCGAAAAGTAGGACGATAAAAACGTTTATCGCTAAGTTTACGACTATCCTGTTGGATGAGTTTCCAGTAGCGTTTGATAGCCTTGTATTCATGAGATTTTCGTTCAAACTGATTCATGATTTGGACACGCACACGACTCATAGCACGGCTTAGATGTTGTACAATATGGAAACGATCTAGAACGATTTTAGCACACGGAAAAAGTTTTCTAGCCAAGTCATAGTAGGGACTAAACATATCCATAGTAATGATTTTCACTCGACATCGGACTGCCCTATCATATTTAAGAAAGTGATTTCGGATAATAGCTTGTGTTCTACCTTCAAGAACAGTGGTGATATTGAGTTTTTCAAAATCTTGCGCAATGAAACTCATCTTTCCCTTTGTAAAGGAGTACTCATCCCAGGACATAATCTGTGGAAGGCGAGAAAAATCATGTTTAAAGTGAAAGTCATTGAGCTTGCGAATAACAGTTGAAGTTGAAATGGACAGCTGATGAGCAATATCGGTCAAAGAAGTCTTTTCAATCAGCTTCTGAGCAATTTTTTGGTTGATGATACGAGGGATTTGATGATTTTTCTTTACTAGAGGAGTCTCAGCGACCGTCATTTTAGAGCACTGATAGCACTTAAAGCGGCGCTTTTTCAGAAGGATTCTAGTAGGCATACCAGTTGTTTCGAGGTAAGAAATTTTAGAAGTCTTTTGAAAGTCATATTTCTTCATTAGACTTCCACAATCAGGACAAGAAGGGGCATCGTAGTCCAATTTAGCGATGATTTCTTTGTGGGTATCCCTATTAACGATAAAAATTTTTTCAAGCAAAGTGATTTTTCTATCGAAGTTGAGTGGTGCCAAATAGCCCTTTTTTTGGTATAATTTTTTATAATGAAAACGATTGGTAATCGCTATGTTGTGGTGGATTTAGAGGCAACTAGCACAGGTAGTAAGGCTAAAATTATCCAAGTGGGAATTGTTGTGATTGAGGACGGAAAAATCGTCGATCACTATACAACGGATGTCAATCCACATGAACCCTTGGATGCTCATATCAAAGAACTGACAGGATTGACAGACCAACGTCTGGAGCAAGCACCTGATTTTTCGCAAGTTGCAAGAAAAATCTTTGACTTGGTGGAGGATGGGATTTTTGTAGCCCACAATGTTCAGTTTGATGCTAATCTTTTGGCGGAAAATTTATTTTTCGAAGGCTATGAACTAAGAAATCCTCGTGTTGACACGGTCGAATTGGCCCAAGTCTTTTTCCCTGAACTGGAAAAATATAGTTTGCCGATTTTGTGTCGAGAATTAGGAATTCCTCTGAAACACGCCCACACAGCCCTTTCAGATGCCCAAGCTACTGCGGAATTACTTCTTTTTTTACGAGAAAAGATGGCTCAACTTCCTAAAGGACTCTTAGAACGCTTGCTGGAAATGGCTGACGCTCTCTTATATGAGTCTTACCTGGTTATTGAAGAAATTTATCGCAACCAATCTATCCTGACTTCCTCTGACTTGGTCGAAGTTCAAGGGCTATATTTCAAGAAACCTACAACCCCAAATGAGCCAAGAAAATTATCTCAAGATTTTTCTAAGAATATTTCTCTGTTAAATCTTGAAGTAAGGGAAGAGCAAGAACGTTTTGCTAAAGAGGTTGGCTTGCTATTGAAGGATGAGCCTGTATCATTAATTCAAGCGCCGACAGGAATTGGGAAAACTTATGGTTATCTCTTACCCGCTTTGTCCCAAGAGGAAAATCGTCAGATTGTCCTTAGCGTTCCGACAAAGATTCTTCAAAATCAAATCATGGAAGAAGAAGGTAAATGTCTCAAGGAAGTATTCCATACAGATATTCATTCTTTAAAGGGACCACAAAATTACCTGAAGTTGGATGCCTTTTATCGTTCCTTACAGGAAAATGATGAAAATCGCTTATTTAGACGCTTTAAAATGCAACTCTTGGTTTGGATGACAGAGACAGAAACCGGGGATTTGGATGAAATCGGGCAACTCTACCGTTACCAACATTTTCTGACAGACCTTCGTCATGATGGGAATTTATCTTCCAAGAGCTTATTTGTGACGGAAGATTTCTGGAAACGTAGTCAGGAAAGAGCAGAGGCTTGCAAACTTTTAGTGACTAATCATGCCTATCTTGTAACCAGACTTGAAGATAATCCTGAATTTGTCAGCGACCGTTTACTGATTATTGATGAAGTCCAAAAAGTTTTGTTGGCTCTAGAAAATCTGCTTCAAGAGACCTACGATATCCAGTCTATTATTGATTTGCTTGATAAGGCTTTGGTAGGAGAAGAAAATAGAATTCAACAACGAATACTAGAAAGTATTCGCTTTGAGTGTCTCTATTTGATAGAACAATTTCAGTCTGGAAAATCTCGGGAAAATGTCTTGGATTCACTGGCCAATCTTCACCAGTATTTTTCAGAATTAGAGGTAGAAGGCTTTGAGGAACTGGTTCGCTATTTTACGGCTGAAGGTGATTACTGGCTTGAAGCAACTGAAACGAGTCAAAAGAAAATTCAGATTTCTTCTACAAAATCAGGTCGAATCCTTCTATCTTCCTTAGTGCCAAATTCATGTCAAGTCTTGGGAGTGTCGGCAACTCTTGAGATTAGTCAGAGGGTTTCTTTGGCAGACCTTTTAGGCTATCCCGAAGCCAAATTTATCAAGATTGAAGCTCATAAAAAGCAGGATCAAGAAGTGGTCTTGGTCAGAGATTTTTCCCTGGTAACAGAAACCTCCTTAGAAGTTTATGCCCAAGAGGTAGCTGATTTGCTGATGGATGTTCAAGTTTTCCAACAACCGATTTTGGTTCTCTTTACTGCCAAAGACATGCTTTTAGCAGTATCGGATTTACTTCCAGTTAGCCATCTGGCCCAATATAAAAATGGCGATGTTCATCAACTAAAGAAACGCTTTGAAAAAGGTGAACAACAAATCCTGCTTGGTGCAGCAAGTTTCTGGGAAGGAGTTGATTTTTCAAGCCATCCTTTTGTGATTCAAGTTGTATCGAGACTTCCTTTCCAAAATCCGCAAGAGCCCTTGACGAAAAAGATTAATCAAGAACTAATTCAAGAAGGGAAAAATGCCTTTTATGATTATCAATTGCCGATGGCTATTATTCGTTTAAAACAGGCTTTAGGAAGAAGTATGAGACGTGAACACCAACGTTCCTTAACTCTGATTTTGGATAGGAGAATTGTCGGAAAGCGATATGGCAAACAAATTGTGACTTCTCTAGCAAAAGAAGCGATTGTTAAAACCGTCTCTCAATCCGAAGTTGATGAGGCTATTGATAAATTTTTAAATGAACTTTGATAAATAGTATTGTATGAAAGTATAAGGTTAGTATATATGAAACGTTCTCTCGACTCTAGAGTCGATTATAGTTTGCTCCTGCCAGTATTTTTCCTACTGGTTATCGGCGTGGTGGCTATTTATATAGCTGTTAGTCATGATTATCCAAACAATATTCTGCCCATTTTAGGGCAGCAGGTCGCCTGGATCGCCTTGGGGCTTGTGATTGGTTTTGTGGTCATGCTCTTTAATACTGAATTTCTTTGGAAGGTTACACCCTTTCTATATATTTTAGGCTTGGGACTTATGGTTTTACCTATCGTCTTTTATAATCCAAGCTTAGTTGCATCAACAGGTGCCAAAAACTGGGTATCGGTAAATGGTGTTACCTTGTTCCAGCCGTCAGAATTTATGAAGATATCCTATATCCTCATGTTGGCTCGTGTGATTGTCCAGTTTACCAAAAAACATAAGGAATGGAGACGCACAGTTCCGCTGGACTTCTTGTTGATTTTCTGGATGATTCTCTTTACCATTCCAGTCCTAGTTCTTTTGGCACTTCAAAGTGACTTGGGGACGGCTTTGGTTTTTGTAGCCATTTTCTCAGGAATCGTTTTATTATCGGGGGTTTCTTGGAAAATTATTATCCCAGTATTTGTGACTGCTGTAACAGGAATTGCTGGTTTCTTAGCTATTTTTATCAGCAAGGACGGTCGGGCTTTTCTCCATCAACTGGGAATGCCGACCTACCAAATCAACCGTATTTTGGCTTGGCTCAATCCTTTTGACTTTGCCCAAACAACCACTTACCAACAGGCTCAAGGACAGATTGCCATTGGAAGCGGTGGCTTATTTGGACAAGGGTTTAATGCTTCGAATCTGCTTATTCCAGTTCGAGAGTCGGATATGATTTTCACGGTTATCGCAGAAGATTTTGGCTTTATTGGCTCTGTCCTTGTTATTGCCCTTTATCTCATGCTGATTTATCGTATGTTGAAGATTACTCTTAAATCAAATAATCAGTTCTACACCTATATTTCCACAGGTTTGATTATGATGTTACTCTTCCATATCTTTGAGAATATCGGTGCCGTGACAGGTTTGCTTCCTTTGACTGGGATTCCCTTGCCTTTTATTTCGCAAGGAGGATCGGCTATTATCAGTAATTTAATCGGTGTTGGCTTGCTTTTATCGATGAGTTACCAGACTAATCTAGCTGAAGAAAAGAGCGGAAAAGTTCCATTCAAACGGAAAAAGGTTGTATTAAAACAAATCAAATAAGGAGAAAATCATGGTAAAAGTAGCAGTTATGTTGGCTCAGGGCTTTGAAGAAATTGAAGCTTTGACAGTTGTGGATGTTTTGCGTCGTGCAAATATTACTTGTGATATGGTTGGTTTTGAAGAGCAAGTGACGGGTTCGCATGCAATCCAAGTAAGTGCAGACCGTGTTTTTGATGGTGATTTATCAGACTATGACATGATTGTTCTTCCTGGAGGTATGCCTGGTTCTGCACATTTGCGCGATAATCAGGCCTTGATTCAAGAGTTGCAAAGCTTTGAACGAGAAGGGAAGAAACTGGCAGCTATTTGTGCGGCGCCAATTGCCCTCAATCAAGCAGGGCTATTGAAAAACAAGCAGTACACTTGCTATGATGGCGTTCAAGAGCAAATCTTTGATGGTCAATATGTAAAGGAAACAGTAGTGGTAGATGGTCATTTGATAACCAGTCGAGGTCCATCAACAGCCCTTGCCTTTGCCTACGAGCTGGTAGAGCAATTAGGAGGAGATGCAGAGACTTTACGAACAGGAATGCTCTATCGAGATGTCTTTGGTAAAGATAACTAAAATGGCTCCATAATTCCTAAAGGGTGGTAATTACTAAAAATATTATATCTCTATCTATAGAGCCGTATTTTTTAAGAGGCTGGGACAAAAAGATTTTGATTTTCGGAATTCTTTATTATAAATTTTAAAATCGATTGATTAGACAAAAAAGCGAACAAGACAGAATTCTGAGTGTCAGATAACTCGTTTTGTTCGCTTTTTATATCTAAGGTTAGACTTTTGTCCCAGACTCTTTTTTTATTTTAGTGTTTTTACTTGCGTAAAAAAATTTTTTCTAGTATAATAGTTTATTGTGAGCGAACCTCACTTACCCCTTGCAAAGTCTTGGGGTCATTAGACCAAAAGGAGGAACATATCAATGGCTAAATACGAAATTCTTTATATCATTCGTCCAAACATTGAAGAAGAAGCTAAAAACGCTTTGGTAGCACGTTTTGACTCTATTTTGACTGACAACGGTGCAACTGTTGTTGAATCAAAATCTTGGGAAAAACGTCGTCTTGCATACGAAATCCAAGATTTCCGTGAAGGACTTTACCACATCGTTAACGTTGAAGCAAACGACGACGTAGCTCTTAAAGAGTTTGACCGTCTTTCAAAAATCAACGCTGACATTCTTCGTCACATGATCGTCAAAACTGACGCGTAAGAAGGTAAACTATGATTAACAATGTTGTACTTGTAGGGCGTATGACACGTGACGCTGAGTTACGTTATACCCCATCAAATGTAGCAGTTGCGACTTTTACTCTTGCAGTAAACCGTACATTTAAGAGTCAAAATGGCGAACGTGAGGCTGATTTTATCAATGTCGTTATGTGGCGCCAACAGGCTGAGAACCTTGCTAACTGGGCTAAAAAAGGCTCACTTATCGGGGTGACAGGTCGTATCCAGACTCGTAGTTACGATAACCAGCAAGGACAACGTGTCTACGTGACAGAGGTCGTGGCTGAGAATTTCCAAATGTTGGAAAGCCGTAGTGTGCGTGAGGGTCATACAGGTGGAGCTTACTCTGCACCAACTGCAAACTATTCAGCGCCTACAAATTCAGTACCAGACTTTTCACGTGATGAAAATCCATTTGGAGCAACAAATCCATTGGATATTTCAGATGATGATTTACCATTCTAATGGACAACTAAAATTATAAAGGAGAAAAAACATGGCTCAACAACGTCGTGGCGGATTCAAACGCCGTAAAAAAGTTGATTACATCGCAGCAAACAAAATTGAATATGTTGATTACAAAGATACTGAGCTTCTTAGCCGTTTCGTTTCAGAACGTGGGAAAATCCTTCCTCGTCGTGTAACAGGAACTTCAGCTAAAAACCAACGTAAAGTAACAACAGCTATCAAACGCGCTCGCGTAATGGCTTTGATGCCTTTCGTAAACGAAGATTAAAGAAAAGACCCCGACGGGTCTTTTTTTCACGAGCCTTGAAATGAGAGAGCGAGTTGGGGTCCAGTGGACCTCTTTTTCATGAGCTTGAAAACAAGAAAGCGAATTAAGACCCCGACGGGTCTTTTTTCACGAGCTTTGAAATGAGAGAGCGAGTTGGGGTCCAGTGGACCTCTTTTTCAGACCCGGTTGGGTCTTTTTTCACGAGATAGTTTTTTTCTGACCTTGGCGTGCTATAATGGTAATAGAAAGAGTAAAGGTGGGTAAGTCAAAGATGAATTGTACGATTAGAAATATGATTAAGTCTGATATTGAATCTTTATCTCATGGATTTATGAATCAAGGTTGGCCTGGTAGAGAGGAAATTTTGGCTAGATATTTTCTGCAACAGGAAAGTGGGGAGAGAGAAGTCTTAGTTGCAGAGATTGATGGTGCTGTAGCGGGCTACGTTACCATTTTGCCCTCTGCTAAACATGGTCCTTTTGTAGGAATCTATCCAGAATTATCAGATTTTAATGTGTTTGAGCCTTTTCGAAATCAAGGGATTGGGAATCAACTGCTAGAAGAAGCAGAAAAACGAGTCAAGTTTGTTTCGAGTAAGGTCACTCTTGGTGTAGGTTTGCACTTAGGCTATGGCCCTGCCCAGAGATTGTATATCAGACGGGGCTACATTCCAGATGGGACAGGTGTCTGGTATCGAAATAAACCGCTAGAAATGGGTGCAAGTTGTCAAAACGATAATGATTTAGTTTTATACTTATCCAAGGACTTACAATAAAACGGGAAACTTTTTGAAAATAGGGGATTTAGCTACTTTATGGTATAATGGAAAGAGTTAGATTGAAAGAGGTAGTGAGATGGATGCCAAATTAAGATACAAGGCAAAGAAAATCAAGATTGTCTTTTTTGATATTGATGATACATTGCGGAATTCAAAGACAGGTTTTATTCCAGCTTCAATCCCAACTGTTTTTAAGCAATTACGTGAGAAAGGAATTTTGACAGGTATTGCTTCTGGACGAGGGATTTTTGGTGTCGTTCCGGAGATTCGTGAGCTCAAACCTGACTTTTTTGTAACCTTAAATGGTGCCTATATTGAAGATAAAAAAGGTCAGGTTATTTATCAACATCAGATTAAGAAGTCAGATGTTGAGGAGTATATCTCTTGGGCCAAGCAAGAGGGAATTGAGTATGGTTTGGTTGGGAGTCATGATGCCAAGTTGTCGACTCGCACCGATATGATTAGTGAAGCTATCAATCCAATTTACCCTGATTTAGATGTAGACCCTGATTTTCATGAAAAAGAAGATATCTATCAGATGTGGACTTTTGAAGATAAGGGAGATGACTTGCACTTGCCTGATAGTCTCTCAGACAAACTTCGCATGGTTCGTTGGCATCAACATTCGTCTGATATTGTGCCGATTTCAGGCTCCAAAGCGACGGGGGTGGAAAAGGTTGCGGAACACCTTGGCTTGAAACCAGAGAACGTCATGGTTTTTGGAGATGGCCTCAACGACTTGGAACTCTTTGATTATGCTGGAATCAGCGTTGCAATGGGAATTTCTCATGATAACATCAAAGAAAAAGCAGATTATATTACAAAAACATTGGAAGAAGATGGCATTTTTGATGCCTTAGAAGGATTTGGTATGGTAGAAAAAGAATTGCATTTCCCACAAGTAGACATTGAAACAGTAGAAGGTCCTATCGCGACTATTAAGACCAATCACGGAGACTTGCGTATCAAGCTTTTCCCTGAACATGCTCCTAAAACAGTGGCTAACTTTGTAGCTCTTTCAAAAGATGGTTACTATGATGGTGTCATTTTCCATCGTATTATCAAGGACTTTATGATTCAAGGTGGAGACCCAACTGGAACTGGTATGGGTGGCGAGTCAATCTACGGCGAATCATTTGAGGATGAGTTCTCAGAAGAACTTTACAATATCCGTGGTGCCCTTTCCATGGCTAATGCTGGTCCAAATACCAACGGCAGCCAGTTCTTTATCGTGCAAAATCAACACCTGCCATATTCTAAGAAAGAAATTGCTCGTGGTGGTTGGCCAGAACCGATCGCAGAAATCTATGCCAACCAAGGTGGAACTCCTCATCTAGACCGCCGTCACACTGTATTTGGTCAGCTAGCTGATGAAGCTTCTTATGCTGTCTTGGATACTATTGCTGCTGTTGAGACAGGGGCCATGGACAAGCCGGTTGAAGATGTCGTGATTGAAACAATTGAAATCGAGGACTAAGATGAAAATCGGTGATAAGCTAAAGGGCCGTATTACAGGGATTCAGCCCTACGGTGCCTTTGTTGAGTTAGAGACGGGTGATACGGGGCTGATTCACATTTCAGAGATTCGGACAGGCTTTATTGAAAATATCCAAGAAGCCTTGAAAGTCGATGAAGAGGTTCAAGTTCAAGTAGTGGATTTAGATGAATTTACAGGCAAAGCCAGCCTTTCTATCCGTACTTTAGAGGAAGAAAAGCACCAGTTTCCGAGACGGAGACGCTTTTCAAGCGACCGTTTTAACTACGGCTTTGCGCCTCTTAAACGAATGATGCCAATTTGGACTAAGGAAGCTCTTCAACATTTGAAGAATCAGAAGCACTAGTTAGAAATCTCTATCTTTTGTAATGTTAATATAAATTTGCTATAATAAGACCATGGAAGAAGAACAATTATTAAAATCAGGAGAGCGCATTAACCAGCTCTTTTCGACAGATATCAAAATCATTCAAAATAGAGAGGTTTTTAGCTATTCGGTGGATAGTGTTCTCTTGTCACGTTTTCCACGTTTTCCTAAAAAGGGCTTGATAGTGGATTTTTGCGCTGGAAATGGAGCAGTGGGGCTATTTGCTAGCACTCGGACTCAGGCACAGATTTTGGCTGTTGAGATTCAGGAGCGTTTGGCGGATATGGCTGAACGCTCTGTCCGTTTGAATGGTTTAGAAGAGCAGATGGAGGTCATCTGTGATGATTTGAAAAATATGCCTGCTTACATCCAGGGAAGTAAGGTGGATATGATTTTGTGTAATCCACCCTATTTCAAGGTTGATCCTCATTCTAATCTGAACGAGAGTGAACATTATCTCTTGGCTCGCCACGAAATCACGACCAATTTGCAGGAAATCTGTCGTAGTGCCCAGAGTATTCTCAAATCTAATGGACGCTTGGCCATGGTTCATCGTCCTGATCGACTTTTAGATATCTTGGACAGCTTACAACGGCATAATCTAGCTCCTAAGCGCCTGCAGTTTGTTTATCCAAAAAGAGAAAAGGAAGCCAATATGCTTTTGATTGAGGCTATCAAGGATGGTTCAACAAGCGGCTTTAAGGTCTTACCACCTCTAATTGTTCACAATGATGATGGCTCTTATACGCCTGAACTTGAAGAGATTTACTATGGATCATAAGGCTTATATGTACGTGCTGGAGTGTCGTGATGGATCTTACTATACAGGCTATACGACTGATGTGAGAAGACGCCTCGCTGTCCACAATAGTGGGAAGGGAGCCAAATATACACGAGCACGCTTGCCAGTCAAACTTATCTATGCTCAAGGTTTTGCCAGTAAGGAAGAAGCCATGTCGGCAGAAGCCCTTCTCAAGCGTAAGAAGAGGCCACGGAAGGAGCAATTTTTATCTGAAAATCAAGATAGAAATTTACTTAGTTATTTTGAACAATTGTGAGGAGTCCTTTGACTCCTCTTACTTTTGTCAAAAAGCGAAAAAAATGCTACAATAAAGAGAATAAACAAAATGAGGTATTATCATGTCTAAGATTCTAGTATTTGGTCACCAAAATCCAGACTCAGATGCCATCGGTTCATCTGTAGCCTTTGCCTACCTTGCAAAAGAAGCTTACGGTTTGGATACGGAAGCTGTTGCCCTTGGAACTCCAAATGAAGAAACAGCCTTTGTCTTGAACTATTTTGGTGTGGAAGCACCGCGTGTTATCACTTCTGCTAAAGCTGAAGGCGCAGAGCAAGTTATCCTGACTGACCACAATGAATTCCAACAATCTGTATCAGATATCGCTGAAGTAGAAGTTTATGGTGTTGTAGACCACCACCGTGTGGCTAACTTTGAAACTGCAAGCCCACTTTACATGCGTTTGGAGCCAGTTGGATCAGCGTCTTCAATCGTTTACCGTATGTTCAAAGAACATGGTGTAGCTGTTCCTAAAGAGATTGCTGGTTTGATGCTTTCAGGTTTGATTTCAGATACTCTTCTTTTGAAATCACCAACAACACACCCAACAGATAAGGTTATTGCTCCTGAATTGGCTGAATTGGCTGGTGTCAACTTGGAAGAGTATGGTTTGGCTATGTTGAAAGCTGGTACAAACTTGGCTAGCAAATCTGCTGACGAATTGATTGACATCGATGCTAAAACTTTTGAATTGAACGGAAATAATGTCCGTGTTGCTCAAGTAAACACAGTTGACATCGCTGAAGTTTTAGAACGTCAAGCAGAAATTGAAGCTGCAATGCAAGCCGCTAACGCAGCAAATGGTTATTCTGACTTTGTCTTGATGATTACAGATATCGTCAACTCAAACTCAGAAATCCTAGCACTTGGTGCTAACATGGACAAGGTTGAAGCAGCCTTCAACTTCAAACTTGAAAACAATCATGCCTTCCTTGCTGGTGCTGTTTCACGTAAGAAACAAGTGGTACCTCAATTGACTGAAAGCTTTAATGCTTAAGATTTTGAGTGTTAATTCAAATTAGGAAAGGCTAGTTTGACTTATATCGAAAGGAGTTTCGGCTCCTTTTTTTCTAGGAGTGAAGCATGTTAGAAAATGGCGATTTGATTTTTGTGAGAGATGAGTCAGATATGGGACAGGCCATTCAGACTTCCACAGGCAACTATAACCATGTTGCGATTTGTTTGGATGGGATGATTTACCACGCTAGTGGACAGGATGGTGTTGTCTGTCAGGAACCAGTAGACTTCTTTGAGTCCAATCACTTGTACGACCTCTATTTCTACCCAGAAATGGATATCCAGTCTGTGAAGGAAAAAGCTTGCAAACATCTAGGAGCTCCATATAATGCTTCTTTCTATCCAGATGGTGCTGGTTTTTACTGTTCTCAGTATATAGCAGAAATCCTACCGATTTTTGAAACTATTCCTATGAAATTTGGAGATGGGGAGCAGGAGATTAGTGATTTTTGGAGAGAGTATTACAGAGAACTAGGTCTGCCTGTTCCTTTGAACCAGCCGGGGACCAATCCTAGTCAGTTGGCAGCATCGCCTCTGTTAGAATGTAAAGAAAGGAATCTTCATGATTCAGATTTTTAATCCATCTCGTTTGACGAGACAGCCATTTTTTAGAGAATTGATCCGCTATCTGGACCAGCATGAGGATGTGATTTTGCGAGAAATTAAGGCTCAATTTCCAGATGTTGCAGTTGATAAACTCATGGAAGAGTATATAAAGGCAGGTTTGATTCTACGAGAAAATAAGCGTTATTACCTTAATCTTCCTATGCTTGAATCACTCGATAGTCTCGAACTGGATCAAGAGATTTTTGTCAGCGAAGATAGTCCGGTCTATCAAGCCTTGTTAGAGCAGAGTTTTGAGACAGAATTACGAAATCAAACCAATGCAGCTATTTTAGTTGAAAAGACGGACTTTGCGAGAACAGAAATGACCTTGTCCAATTATTTCTACAAGGTCAAACATCAGTATCCTTTGACAGAAAAACAGCAGGAGCTTTACGACATTTTGGGAGATGTTAATCCTGAGTATGCTCTCAAATATATGACGACTTTTTTGTTGAAATTTCTCAAAAAAGACCAGCTTATACAGAAACGCCGTGATATCTTTGTGGATAGTTTGGTCGTCCTAGACTATATTGTCCAAAATGAAGAGGGGAAGTATGAGTTGACCGTCGATTTTGACAAGGAGAGATTAACTTTCTACTTAGCGTGAAATTTTGTTTCTGAGCACATTGTTTGACTTTCCTTAGGATTAAGTATAAACTATATGTAACCGGTAACACATATCGGAATAAACTAAAGGAGACAATCATATGTCACTTGAAAACAAATTGGAACAAGCAACAGGCGCTATCAAAGAAGGATTTGGTAAAGTTACTGGGGATAGCAAGACTGAAGCAGAAGGCGCTGTAGAAAAGACAGTTGCTAAGGCAAAAGAGGTAGTTGAAGATGCTAAAGGTGCTGTAGAAGGTGCCGTTGAAGGTTTGAAAAACGCTTTTAAATAAAAATAGAAAAAATCAAGGGTTTCATTTCCCTTGATTTTTTACTATCTTATAAATAATTTTCTGCGACGGCTGCATCTCCTGGATAGGCTTCTTTCTTGCCTTGAACGATTTGGTAGCAATCGGCACCCTTACCGGCGATAATAACTGCATCTAATTCGTGATTTGTGATAGCCATAGCTGCCTTGATGGCTTCTTGGCGATCCGCAATTTTTTCAACAGGATGATTGATGTAACTCCTAATTTCATCTGCAATGGCCATTGGGTCTTCATAGTTAGGGTCATCAGCAGTCAAAAAGACTTGAATCTCAGGGTGTTGATTGAGGAGAAGTCCAAAGTCCTTACGACGACTTTCTCCCTTATTTCCTGTCGAACCTAACACCAGAGCAATCTTTCCTGTTTGATGAGTCTCTACAACATTGATGAGTTTTTTGAGACTGTCACCATTGTGGGCGTAGTCGATGAAAACCTTGGCTCCGTTTTTCTGAGTGAGGACTTCCATACGACCAGGAACACGGGTTGCAGCGATTCCTTTTTTGATGTCCTCAAGACTAGCTCCGAGACGGAGGCAAGCAAGTCCAGCAGCAACGGCATTTTCTTGGTTAAAGTGGCCAATGAGTTGAATATCATAATCTCCAGCGAGTTTACCCGTAGCTGAAAAGCTAAAGGCTTTGGAATTCTCGATTTGGTTATCAGACTGGCTACCGTAGAAATCATGGTCTTGATCTTCGACTTGCTCTTTCAATACAGAAAAGTGGTCCATGTCACTGTTAATGATGACTGCTCGGCTATTTTTCATCAAGAGACGCTTGTGGTAGAAGTAGTCTTCAAAGCTAGGGTGTTCAATCGGGCCGATATGGTCTGGAGTGATGTTGAGAAAGACTCCTACATCAAAGGTCAGACCATAGACTCGATGGACAAGATAGGCTTGGCTAGAAACTTCCATTACAAGATGGGTTCGACCATTCTTAACAGCCTGAGCCATCATGTCGAAAAGATCGATATTTTCAGGCGTCGAGAAGGAAGATTTAAAGAAGGTCTTGCCATCCAGAGTTGTGTTCATAGTTGACAAGAGAGCTGTTGGGTAGCGTTGAGATAGGATGTTGTAAGCAAAGTAAGCTGCTGTTGTCTTACCCTTAGTTCCTGTGAAGGCGAGAATTTTTAGTTTCTCTTGTGGATTACCATAGAACTCCATGGCAATCAAACTCATGGCTTTCTTTATATCGTTCACAATGATGACAGGGATGCCGACTTCGTAGTCCTTTTCAGCCACATACCAACCGAGGCCTTGAGAGATGGCAGAAATCAAAAATTCCTTCTTAAAGGCAGCACCTTTTACAAAAAAAAGAGTGTCTTCTTTTACTTTTCGGCTGTCATAACTAATGCTATCAAAAACAACTTCGCTGTAGTTATAGTGATAACGACCTTGGTCAATAATTTCGCGAAAAAGGCCATCTTTTTTTAAAATATCTAATACGGTTTCAATCTTAATCATACTTTCTATTGTAAACCGAAAGTCGTAAATTTACAAGTGACAAGGAAAAGTTTATAATGGAAGATGAGGAATTTTTCCTAGTGATTAAAATTAAATGAGGAATCTATGTCTAACGAAAACAATCACCAGCAGGCCCAGATGTTACGGGGGACTGCTTGGCTAACGGCTAGTAACTTTATCAGTCGCCTGCTTGGGGCTATTTATATTATCCCTTGGTATATCTGGATGGGGTCTTATGCGGCTACAGCAAATGGTCTCTTTACCATGGGCTATAATATATATGCCTGGTTCTTGCTGGTTTCAACAGCAGGGATTCCAGTTGCGGTTGCCAAGCAAGTGGCCAAGTACAATACCATGCGAGAAGAGGAGCATAGCTTTGCCCTGATTCGGAGCTTTTTAGGCTTTATGACGGGATTAGGTCTTGTTTTTGCACTAGTCTTGTATGTCTTTGCTCCATGGCTAGCAGACTTGTCGGGTGTAGGGAAAGACCTGATCCCAATCATGCAGAGCTTGGCTTGGGCGGTTTTGATTTTCCCATCTATGAGTGTTATCCGAGGTTTCTTCCAAGGAATGAATAACCTCAAGCCTTATGCTATGAGCCAAATCGCTGAGCAGGTTATTCGTGTTATCTGGATGCTCCTAGCTACCTTTATGATTATGAAAATAGGTTCAGGAGATTATCTAGCAGCGGTTACTCAATCTACTTTTGCTGCCTTTGTCGGCATGGTAGCTAGTTTTGCAGTTTTGATCTATTTCCTTGCCAAAGAAGGATTACTTAAAAGAGTTCTTGAAACAGGAGATAAGATAAACAGCAAGCGTCTTTTGGTCGACACCATTAAGGAAGCCATTCCTTTTATCCTGACAGGGTCTGCTATCCAGCTTTTCCAGATTTTGGACCAGATGACCTTTATCAATAGTATGAGTTGGTTTACCAACTATAGTAATGAAGACTTGGTTGTCATGTTTTCTTATTTCTCAGCCAATCCTAATAAAATCACTATGATTTTGATTTCTGTTGGGGTTTCGATTGGGAGTGTAGGGTTGCCACTTTTGACTGAAAACTATGTCAAGGGAGACTTGAAGGCGGCTTCTCGTCTCGTTCAGGACAGCATTACCATGCTTTTCTTATTCCTGCTTCCAGCAACGGTTGGAGTAGTCATGGTAGGAGAACCTCTCTATACTGTCTTCTATGGCAAGCCAGATAGTTTGGCTATGGGCTTGTTTGTCTTTGCAGTTTTGCAGTCTACTATTTTAGGTTTGTACATGGTTTTGTCTCCAATGCTTCAGGCCATGTTCCGCAACCGCAAGGCAGTTCTCTATTTTATCTATGGTTCCATTGCCAAGCTGGTCTTGCAACTGCCAACCATTGCTCTCTTTCACAGTTACGGTCCTTTGATTTCTACAACAATTGGGCTCATCATTCCTAATATCTTGATGTATCGGGATATTTGTAAGGTAACTGGTGTCAAGCGCAAGGTGATTTTGAAGCGAACCATTTTAATCAGTTTGTTGACCCTTGTTATGTTCATCGGTGTTGGTGCCATCCAGTGGATTTTAGGATTTGTCTTCCAACCAAGTGGACGTTTGTGGAGTTTCCTATATGTAGCCCTTGTCGGTGCCATGGGTGGAGGTGTTTATGGAGTTATGAGTCTCCGTACCCGTTTGTTGGATAAGGTGATTGGAAAAGCTCAAGCAGATCGCTTACGAATCAAATTAAAGTTAACTTAAAAAATATTTATAAATAAAAGGGATAATTTGAATATTTCTATCATGAAATGCTTGAATTATTCTCTTTTTATTATTTTGAAGAATGATTTCTATAGTTTGTAGATAGAAATTTTATTTTTCTTAAATTTTACTTAAAAAGCTATTGACTAAATAAAACTCAAGTTGTATAATAAGACAAATATTTAAATCAGGAGGTTCTGGAGATGAAACAGTCTAAGGCCAAGTATGCAGCACTTGCAGGTATCGTTTTAAGTGCAGGTATTTTATTAAGCGCGTGTGGAAGTTCTAGCACAGCGTCAAAAACATATAACTATGTTTACGTAAGTGACCCATCAAGTTTGAACTATCTAGCGGAAAACCGTGCAACGACCAATGATATCGTGGTTAATTTGGTAGATGGGCTCATGGAAAATGACCAGTATGGAAACTATATTCCATCTTTGGCAGAGGATTGGAGTGTTTCTAAGGACGGTTTGACCTATACCTACAAACTGCGTAAAGATGCGAAATGGTATACTGCAGATGGGGAAGAATATGCTCCTGTAACTGCCCAAGATTTTGTGACAGGTTTGAAATATGCGGCTGATAAAAAATCAGAAGCCTTGTACTTAGTGCAAGAATCCGTTGCTGGTTTAGATGACTATATCACTGGTAAAACAACAGACTTTTCAACTGTCGGAGTCAAGGCTCTTGATGAGCAAACTGTTCAGTACACTTTGACACGACCAGAATCTTACTGGAACTCAAAAACAACTTCAACGATTCTCTTCCCTGTTAATGCGGATTTCTTGAAATCAAAAGGGGATGATTTTGGGAAGGTAGACCCATCTAGCATTTTGTACAATGGACCTTTCTTGATGAAATCCTTTGTTTCAAAATCTGTCATTGAATTCAAGAAAAATCCTAACTACTGGGATGCTAAAAATGTCTTTGTAGATGATGTAAAATTGGCCTATTATGATGGTAGTGACCAAGATGCACTGGCTCGTAACTTTGTCGAGGGGGCTTATAGCTACGCTCGTCTTTATCCAAATAGTTCAAGCTTTGAAGGGATTAAAGAGAAGAATAAGGACAATATCATCTATAGCTTGCAAGATGCTACTTCTTACTTCTTAAACTTTAACCTAGACAGAAAATCTTATAAATTCACTTCCAAGACAAGTGATGCTGAAAAGAAATCGACTCAAGAAGCCGTTCTTAATAAGAACTTCCGTCAAGCTATTAACTTTGCCTATGATCGTACAGCTTACGGGGCTCAATCTCAAGGAGAGGATGGTGCAACTAAGATTTTGCGTAATTTGGTTGTTCCACCAAACTTCGTAAGTATCAACGGAAAAGACTTTGGTGAAGTAGTAGCCTCTAAGATGGTGAATTATGGTAAGGAATGGCAAGGAATCAACTTTGCGGATGCCCAGGATCCATACTACAATGCTGAAAAAGCCAAAGCCAAATTTGCTGAAGCTAAGAAAGAACTCCAAGCTAAAGGAGTTCAATTCCCTATCCACTTGGACATGACAGTTGACCAAGCTGCTAAAAAGGGTGTCCAAGAGGCAAACTCTATGAAGCAATCTATTGAGGCAGCTTTAGGTGCAGAAAATGTTGTAATTGATATTCAACAACTCACTACTGAAGATTATGACAATACAAGCTATTTGGCTCAGACAGCAGCTCAGAAGGATTATGATCTTTACAACGGTGGTTGGGGTCCTGATTACCAAGATCCTTCAACCTATCTTGATGTCTTTAATGTTAATTCTGGTGGTCTGATGCAAAATCTAGGTATAGAGCCAGGTGAAGCCAATGACAAGGTCAAGGCTGTTGGACTAGATGTCTACACTCAAATGTTGGAAGAAGCCAATAAGGAACAAGATCTTGCAAAACGCTATGAAAAGTATGCTGAGATCCAAGCGTGGTTGGTAGATAGCGCTTTAGCAATTCCAAATGTTTCTAAGGGTGGAACACCAGTATTGAGAAAAACTGTTCCTTTCTCAGAACCATATTCATTAGCTGGTAATAAAGGTATTGAATCATATAAATACCTCAAAGTACAAGATAAGACAGTCACAAAAGATGAATATGAAAAAGCCAAAGAAAAATGGTTGAAAGAAAAAGAAGAATCCAATAAAAAAGCCCAAGAAGAATTGGCAAAACACGTCAAATAAGGATTTTTCAAGAAAAACGATGGTTTCGAAAGAAGCTGTCGTTTTTTTATAGAATGATGACGAATTTGGAAGAAAAGTGCTTACATTTTTTAAATTGTTTATTAAATTTATGATATAATGAATATAATAAAAAGTGTGAGAAGCTATTTTTTTTAATTCTCTTCCAGTGTTAACTAAAGTATGCACATGCTAGGATGATTTTATAGGAGGGGTGCCATCTACTGGAAAAGTAAGATAATACTCTTCGAAAATCAAATTCAAACCACGTCAGCTTCACCTTGCCGTACTCAAGTACAGCCTGCGGCTAGCTTCCTAGTTTGCTCTTTGATTTTCATTGAGTATAAAACGCAACAAATGATAAGTTATTCTTTATGTGAAGAGTTCTTATCTGCCGATTTACTAATCGTTATGGAGGTAACATTATGGGCGCTATTATGGAATTTGCGACAGAAAAACAGATTGCATCATTTCTATCAACTTGTCACATTGAAGGGCAAAAGAATTTTCTGATGGCCTTCAAGAAAAAGACATTGTTGAAATCCTTTTTTGATTTCTTCGTTGTAGGAGGAAGTTACTATGTTCAGTCAAGCGTGAAGCCTAAGATTCTGGCATTCACACCTAAGGGAATCTACTTGATGGACATCAGTGATATAACTGAGAATCGTTCTAATCACGTCGTAGAGATGCCTTGGAATCAGGTTAAAGATTTTACTTATAAGCCAGTCTTGAATGCAGTTAGGCTGAATTGGAATTATCAAAATGAAGCCTATATTTTTTCCGTGGATGTCGGTCAGGTTAGTCAGCATGTGGGCCAGTATCAATTTAACAAAGAGCATTATGACTATTTAGCCCAACAGGATTTCTTTCAGTCTAAGTAAGCCCTAACAAGGATTTTCACAAAAGAATCTGGAGTGTTTTCTGGATTCTTTTTTAGCTTTACTCGATAAGTGTATAGTTTAAAACTATAACCAGCTCTTGAAAAGAAGAAAATGAGTTGATGAAAATAAGTGGTACAATAGTTACTATAGATTTGGAGGTATTGTATGAGCAAGGAATTACACATCAACACAATTTTGGCCCAGGCGGGTATCAAGTCAGACGAAGCGACAGGAGCTTTGGTGACACCGCTACATTTTTCAACGACCTATCAGCATCCAGAGTTTGGTAAATCTACTGGTTTTGACTATACACGCACTAAAAACCCAACTCGCAGTAAGGCTGAAGAAGTCTTGGCAGCCATTGAATCAGCAGACTATGCCCTAGCGACTAGCTCAGGGATGTCAGCTATTGTATTGGCCTTTAGCGTTTTCCCAGTAGGAAGTAAGGTTTTAGCAGTGCGTGACCTTTACGGAGGTTCTTTCCGCTGGTTCAACCAAGTGGAGCAGGAAGGCCGTTTCCATTTTACCTATGCCAATACAGAAGAAGAGTTGATTGGCGAGTTGGAGAAGGATGTGGATGTTCTCTATATCGAAACTCCAACCAACCCTTTGATGTTGGAATTTGATATCGAAAAACTAGCAAAATTAGCTCATGCTAAGGGTGCCAAAGTGGTGGTGGACAATACCTTCTACAGCCCTATCTACCAACGTCCGATTGAAGATGGAGCAGATATCGTTCTCCATTCAGCAACCAAGTATCTAGCAGGGCACAATGATGTCTTGGCTGGAGTGGTTGTGACCAATAGTGTAGAACTATACGAGAAGCTCTTTTACAATCTCAATACGACAGGGGCAGTCTTGTCTCCATTTGACAGTTATCAATTGATTCGTGGTCTCAAGACCTTGTCTCTTCGTATGGAGCGCTCAACAGCTAATGCCCAAGAAGTGGTTGCCTTTTTGAAGGATTCTCCAGCAGTTAAGAAAGTTCTCTACACTGGTCGTGGGGGCATGATTTCCTTTAAAGTAGCCGATGAAACACGCATTCCTCATGTTTTGAACAGTCTCAAGGTCTTCTCTTTTGCGGAAAGTTTGGGTGGGGTAGAAAGTCTTATTACTTATCCAACGACACAAACTCACGCTGATATTCCAGCAGAAGTGCGCCATTCTTATGGTTTGACAGATGACCTCTTGCGTTTGTCGATTGGGATTGAGGATGCTAGAGATTTGATTGCAGATTTGCGCCAAGCATTAGAAGGATAAGACAAAGATGGGAAAATATGATTTTACAAGCCTGCCTAATCGTTTAGGGCATCATACCTATAAATGGAAAGAAGCAGAAACGGATAGCGAGGTCCTACCAGCTTGGATAGCAGACATGGACTTTGTAGTCTTGCCTGAAATCCGCCAAGCAGTGCAAACTTACGCAGATCAACTGGTTTATGGCTATACTTATGCCAGTGAAGAGTTAATTCACGAAGTTCAAAAGTGGGAAGCAACACAACACGGTTACCACTTTGACAAAGAGGCTCTTGTCTTTATCGAGGGTGTGGTACCAGCTATCTCGACAGCCATTCAAGCCTTTACAAAAGAAGGCGAGGCAGTTCTGATTAACACACCTGTCTACCCACCTTTTGCTCGCAGTGTCAAGTTGAATAATCGTAGATTGATTACTAATTCTTTGGTGGAAAAGGATGGTCTGTTTGAGATTGACTTTGATCAACTTGAGAAGGATTTGGTGGAAGAAAATGTCAAACTTTACATTCTCTGCAACCCTCACAATCCTGGTGGACGTGTTTGGGAAAAGGAAGTGTTGGAAAAGATAGGCCAACTCTGTCAAAAATATGGTGTTTTCTTGGTTTCAGATGAGATTCACCAAGATTTGGCCCTCTTTGGTCACAAGCATCATTCCTTCAATACCATCAATCCTGACTTTAAAGAATTTGCTATCGTCTTGACTAGTGCCACTAAAACCTTTAACATCGCTGGGACAAAAAATTCCTATGCAGTTATTGAAAATCCTAAGTTGCGAGTGGCTTACCAGAAACGCCAGTTGGCCAATAACCAGCATGAAATTTCAGGCTTGGGTTATTTGGCGACAGAAGCTGCCTATCGATACGGTAAAGATTGGTTAGAGGAACTCAAGCAAGTCTTTGAAGACCATATTAATTATGTGGTAGATTTATTTGGAAAAGAGACTAAAATCAAGGTCATGAAACCGCAAGGAACCTACTTGATTTGGCTTGATTTTTCAACCTATGACCTGACTGATGAAAAATTACAAGAGCTGTTGAGAAATGAAGCCAAGGTTATCCTCAATCCTGGTTTGGATTATGGGGATGAAGGAAGTCTTCATGCCCGCCTCAATGTAGCCATGCCTAAATCCCTGCTGCAAGAAGTTTGTCAGCGGATTGTGACGACTTTTGCCAAACTTTAAAAATCCAGCCTTCTAGGAGAAAAGTATCTCTAGAAGGCTATTTTCATAGGGGAAAATATGGTATAATAAAAAGATAAGGTAAAGGTAAAAATATGGCTAAATTGATTCCGGGGAAAGTCCGTATCGAAGGCGTTGCCCTTTATGAAACTGGTAAGGTTGACATTATCAAGGAAAAGAACAATCGGCTCTACGCTCGCGTTGCAGAAGAAGAACTGCGCTATAGTTTAGAGGATGATTTGGTTTTTTGTGCCTGCGATTTTTTCCAAAAGAGGGGCTACTGTGTGCATTTGGCAGCGTTGGAGCATTTTCTAAAAAATGATGAGCGTGGTCAGGAAATCTTGCAGAGTCTGGAAGAAGGTCATGAAGAAAAAGAGGCCGTTGAAACCAAGGTGACCTTGGGTGGCAAATTTTTGGACCGAATCTTATCTCCAAAATCAGACCGAGCCTATGAGTTGTCCGCTGTGGGTCAGGTGGAAGCAGGAAGCAATCATATCTTGTGGACGCTTAGAATTGGGCAAATCAATAGCCAAAAATACTACGTTATTCGGGATATTCCGCTTTTTTTAAGAGTCGTCGATAAGAGAAAACCTTATATGATTGGTAAAACTTATGAGGAGTCTCTGTCTTGGGAAGCCTTTAATGAGGCTAGCCAAGAACTTCTGACTTTCTTACGTGGACTAATGGAGGAAGGACTTAGTCCAGAGCTTTTTTTCCAAAACCAAGGTCGGCACCTCTTTTTTCCTCTGACCTTTTTTGAGCAGGGTGTGAATTTACTGATGACCTTGCCTCATTTTCAATTTGACCATCAAGTGGATAGCTACGAAACCCTGCTTTTTCAGGATTTGCATGCGGATGCCAATCTATTTGCCTTTACAGTAACAGAATACTCGGATTATTTTGAAATGGAAATCAGTGAGAGTCCAAGGGTCAATGTCTTTTATCAGGGAGCTGTGCTTTTCCATAAAGGACAGGTTTATTTTCTAACAGACCAGCAGATGCGCCTTCTCAAGGAAATCAAAGTGCTGCATTTGGATCAACATGGAAAGAAATACCTGCAATTTGATAGCAGTGATAGAGATAAATTGGCTTTTTGTTTAACTCTTTTTAGCCAGATGGGTACCGTTTCAGCTCCAGAACGTCTACAAATCAAAACTTTTGAACCCTCTTTTTATTTTGATAGGGAAGAGGATAATCGGATTCGTTTAGAAATTCAGTTTGATTATGGAGATAAGCAGGTATCTAGCCGACAAGAGCTAGAAGAATTACCATTTTCGAGTGATGCTGACTTAGAAGAAAGAGTTTTCCAAGTCTGTTTGGCAGCTGGATTTGAAGCAGACTTTCAATCTTGGCGTCAGGCCTTAAAAGCAGAGTCTGTCTATCATTTCTTCCATGAAATCATTCCAGTCTTTGAAAAACTCGGGAATGTTGATTTATCAGACAAGTTAGAAGAACTCTATAACCTAGCAAGCCCTCAAGTGCAGATTGCTTCCAAGGGAGGCCTCTTGGAAATTCAATTTGATTTTCAAGATATTGACCAAGAGGAAATTGACCAAGCCATGCAGGCCTTGGTTGCCAACCAAGATTTTTACATTGGTTCGTCTAATCAAGTCTACTTTTTTGATGAAGAAACCAAGAAAATTCGCCAAAATCTACAGGAACTGGGGCAGTTTGAATTAAAAGATGGGACCTTGCAGGCTCGAAAATCTTTGGCTTATAGTTTAGCTTATCTTTTTGAAGGGCGAGACCGTGTTTCTTTTTCACAAGAATTCCAGAATTTGGCCCACGATTTGACGCATCCAGAGGACTTCCCTCGACAAGAAACTCAGGTTCAGGCTGATCTGCGAGATTATCAGGAAAAGGGAATCGGCTGGTTGCAAATGCTCCATTATTATGGTTTTGGTGGGATTTTGGCTGATGATATGGGACTTGGTAAAACTCTGCAGACCATTGCTTTTTTGACTAGTCAAGTGACAAAAGAAAGTCGGGTTTTGATTTTAGCTCCGTCAGGTTTGATTTACAACTGGGCAGATGAGTTTCAGAAATTTGCCCCACAGTTGGATGTGGCTGTTGTTCATGGTTTGAAAGCTAGTCGTGAAGAGATTCTTGACGAGAACCATCAAATCTATGTGACGAGCTATGCTACCTTCCGTCAGGACAGTGATCTTTATCAGGGGATGGCCTTTGACTTCCTTTTCTTAGATGAGGCTCAGGTCATGAAGAACGCCCAGACCAAGATTGCTCAGACCTTGAGACAATTTGTGGTTCCGTCAGTTTTTGCCTTGTCAGGGACACCGATTGAAAACCATCTGGGTGAGTTGTGGTCTATTTTCCAAATCGTCATGCCGGGACTTTTGCCAAGCAAGAAAGAATTTATGAAATTACCAGCTGAGCGCGTTGCTCAGTTTATCAAACCTTTCGTGATGCGACGTAAGAAAGAAGAAGTTCTGACTGAATTACCAGACTTAATCGAAGTGGTTTATAAAAATGAACTGGAAGACCAGCAAAAGGCTATTTACCTAGCCCAGTTGCAACAGATGCGAGACCGTCTGGCTCAAGTGTCAGATCAGGAATTTCAGCGAAGTCGTGTGGAAATTTTATCTGGTTTGATGCGCTTGCGTCAAATCTGTGACACCCCTGCCCTCTTTATGGAGGATTATCAGGGAGCCAGTGGCAAACTGGATAGTCTCCGAGACCTGCTGGTACAGGTGGCAGACGGCGGACACCGTGTCTTGATTTTCTCGCAGTTCAAGGGAATGTTGGAGAAAATAGAACAAGAATTGCCAGACTTGGGCTTGACATCCTTTAAAATTACGGGTTCAACCCCAGCCAAGGAAAGACAAGACATGACCAAGGCCTTTAACCAAGGAGAAAGAGATGCCTTTCTGATTTCCCTCAAGGCTGGTGGTGTCGGTCTGAACTTAACAGGTGCTGATACGGTTATTTTGGTTGACCTTTGGTGGAATCCTGCGGTGGAAGCGCAAGCTATTGGCCGTGCCCATCGGATCGGTCAGGAAGAAACGGTTGAGGTTTATCGCTTAGTGACCAGGGGAACCATTGAAGAAAAAATTCAGGAACTCCAAGAACAAAAGAAACATCTAGTGTCACAAGTATTGGATGGAACAGAGTCACGTGGCAGTCTCAGCCTAGCAGAAATTAGAGAAATTTTGGGAATTTCTGAAGCCAGCACTTGAAAAATCAAGACAATACGCTATAATGAAGTGTTGAAAGGAAATAGAAAATGAGAGAAGAACGATTTCCATTGGTGTCAGATGATGAGGTCATGCTGACTGAGATGCCGGTCATGGACCTGTATGATGAATCTGACTTTATCAGTAATATCAAGGGAGAATACCGTGATAAAAATTATCTGGAGTGGGCCCCTATTACTGAAGAAAAACCAGTTAAACCGCTTGAAAAGCCAGTAGAGAAACCTAAGAAGGCTGGGTTAGGGGTTAAAAAAGAAGGAAAGAGCTATGCTGAGGTGGCGCGTGAAGAAGCGCGTGCGGATTTGAAAAAGAAACGCTCAGCAAGTTATCTGACTAAGGATATTACTCCTACAAGACGCCATTCTCATCCAAGTCTAGTTAGGCAGGGCAATCAACCTACCGCGCCTTTCCAAAAGGAAAATCCTGGTGAATTTGTCAAATATAGTCAAAAATTGACCCAGTCTCATTACATCTTGGCGGAAGAAGTGAGCAATATTTCGACTCAATCTGAGCCAAAAGAAACTTCAGGTCCAAAGAAAAATAATTATGATTTTCTGAAGAAGAGCCAAATCTACAATAAAAAGAATCAACAAAAAGAACAAGAACGTCAGGTTGCCCAAGAGTTGAATCTGACAAGAATTACTGAATAGGGGAGAAAACATGTCAAAGACATATCATTTTATCGGAATTAAGGGATCAGGGATGAGTGCCTTGGCCTTGATGTTGCATCAAATGGGGCATAAGGTACAGGGATCAGATGTTGAAAAGTACTACTTTACTCAACGTGGTCTTGAGCAGGCAGGGATTACTATTCTTCCTTTTGATGAAAAGAATCTAGACGGTGATATGGAAATTATCGCTGGAAATGCCTTTCGTCCAGATAACAACGTCGAAATTGCCTATGCGGACCAAAATGGAATCAGCTACAAACGTTACCATGAGTTCCTAGGTAGCTTTATGCGCGACTTTGTCAGCATGGGAGTTGCTGGAGCGCACGGCAAAACTTCAACGACAGGTATGTTGTCTCATGTCTTGTCTCACATTACAGATACTAGCTTTTTGATTGGGGATGGGACAGGTCGAGGATCAGCTAATGCCAAATATTTTGTCTTTGAATCTGACGAATATGAGCGTCACTTCATGCCCTACCACCCAGAATACTCTATTATCACCAATATTGACTTTGACCATCCAGACTATTTCACAAGTCTCGAGGATGTTTTCAATGCCTTTAACGACTATGCAAAACAAATTACCAAGGGTCTCTTTGTCTATGGTGAAGATGCAGAATTGCGTAAAATTACGTCTGATGCACCAATTTATTATTATGGTTTTGAAGCAGAAGGTAATGACTTTGTCGCTAGTGAGCTTCTTCGTTCAACAACTGGTTCAACCTTCACGGTTCACTTCCGTGGACAAGAATTGGGTCAATTCCACATCCCAACCTTTGGTCGTCACAATATCATGAATGCGACAGCCGTTATTGGTCTTCTTTACACAGCAGGATTTGATTTGAACTTGGTGCGTGAGCACTTGAAAACATTTGCCGGTGTTAAGCGTCGTTTTACTGAGAAAATTGTCAATGACACGGTGATTATCGATGACTTTGCCCACCATCCAACAGAAATTATTGCGACCTTGGATGCAGCTCGTCAAAAATATCCAAGCAAAGAAATCGTAGCAGTCTTCCAACCGCATACCTTTACAAGAACCATTGCCTTGTTGGACGAATTTGCCCACGCTTTGAACCAAGCGGATGCTGTTTATCTAGCGCAAATTTATGGATCTGCTCGTGAAGTAGATCATGGTGATGTTAAAGTGGAAGACCTAGCCAACAAAATCAACAAGAAAAACCAAGTGATCACTGTTGAAAATGTTTCTCCACTCCTAGACCATGACAATGCTGTCTATGTCTTTATGGGAGCAGGGGATATCCAAACCTATGAATATTCATTCGAGCGTCTCTTGTCTGACTTGACAAGCAATGTTCAATAGGAAGTTTTCATGGAAATTCCAATTAAGATCATTCAGGCAAGTAAATCTGATTTGGCTGAGATAGAGGTACTCCAGGCCACATCTTTTCCAGCTGAAAAGCAGCAACCTTCCCATATTTTAGAAGAAAGTATCCGTAAGTGTGCGGATACCTTTCTTCTAGCTAGGGATGAAAATCAGCTTCTGGGCTATGTTCTAGGTGGTCCTTACCCACACAATCCGAAATGTCTAGAAATACATTCTTTAGTCATCGAGGCTGACCATCAGAGACAGGGCTTGGGAACGCTTCTTCTTGCGGCTTTGAAAGATGTAGCAGTTGAGCTGGATTACAAAGCTATTCGTTTGAAGAGTCCGGATGAGTTGCTTTCCTATTTTGAAATGAACGGTTTTATTGATGAAGAAGAGACAGATTCGCTTTATGCAGCTAGTCAAGGTTTTAGTATGATTTGGTTTAATCTCTTTTTTTAGGAGGCAAAATGGAAATTAGGAAAGCAAGATTAGAAGATTTAGATCGGATTGTTGAGATTGAACTAGAAAATTTCTCGATTGAAGAAGCCATTCCTCGCTCTGTTTTCGAGGCGCATTTGCGAGAAATTCAGACCTCGTTTCTGGTTGCAGAAAAAGAGGGTAAGATTATTGGTTATATAGAGGGACCGGTTGGCCCCCACCGCTATCTGCAAGACCAATCCTTTACAGAAGAGATAGAAGATTATAGTCATGAGCCTGGTGGCTATATCTCTGTGACCTGTCTTTCTATTGCCAAGGAGGCACAGGGACTAGGACTAGGTCAGAAATTGCTAACAGCTTTGAAAGAACTAGCTCTTGAACACGAAAGAGAAGGCATTAACCTAACCTGTCATGACTATCTCATTACTTACTACGAAAAACATGGATTTGTCAATGAAGGCCAGTCCCAGTCAACCTTTGCAGGAGAAACCTGGTATGATATGGTCTGGGAAGCTAAAAAATAAGCTAGAAGAGCATGCTAGGTTGCTTTTCTTTCGTTTTTAAGATATAATATTATGGATTGTCAACGAGGAGGATAAACTTTTGAGTGAAAAGCCAAGAGAAGACGAAAAATTAAGCTTTAAAGAGCAGATTTTACGCGATTTAGAAAAAGTAAAACGTAATGAAGGGACTCGCCAAGAGGCCACTGAACTTGCAGAGAAAAAAGAAGCTCTATTTGTCCCTGAAACAAAACTCGCAGATGAAGATGTTATGGTTGCATCCCTATCAGCTGTTGAAAAAATTATGGAGAATGCGCCACGTGTTCCAAAACATCCTAGTGAGGATATGCCTGCATCACCGGCAGATGAATCAAGAGTAGAAGCTCCGATTACTCCTCGTCACCCTAGTCAAGATGTTCCAGCTTCACCAGTTGAAGCAAGTCCATCAAGACCGGTTCCAAGGCCAGAGACTAATCGTCCACAAAAGGTCGAAGAAGATTTCAACGTAACTCCAACAAGAGTAGCTGTTTCTTATAAGACTGAAGCTAAAAAAGAGCCTCAGAAAGAAGTAACAAAACCAGAACCAGTTATGGAAACGGAAGCTGTTGAAGTCATTTCTGAAACTCCGAGTCGTAGTCGTCGTGAGACTGTTAAACCTGTCAAGAAGAAAAAATCACATTTGAAGGCTTTCTTCATTTCTCTACTGATTTTCCTTGCCTTGATTTCGGCAGGTGGCTACTTCGGTTATCAGTACGTCCAGTCATCTTTATTACCAGTTGACGCTAATTCTAAGAAGTATGTAACTGTTCAAATCCCAGAAGGAGCCAATGTCCAAGAAATTGGCTCAGCACTTGAAAATTCTGGTGTGATTAAACACGGAGTGATTTTTGCTTTTTATGCTAAATATAAGAATTATTCAGATTTGAAGGCTGGATATTACAATTTGCAAAAGAGCATGAGTACAGAGGATATCATTAAGGAACTCCAAAAAGGTGGTACTCCTGAACCTCAAGAACCTTCACTTGCAGATTTAACGATTCCAGAAGGATATACGATTGATCAAATCGCCCAAGCTGTAGGCCAATTACAAGGTGAATTTAAAGAGCCTTTGACAGCGGAAGCTTTTTTGGCTAAAGTTCAAGATGACAACTTTATCAGTCAAGAAGTTGCTAAATATCCAAACCTACTCGAAAGCTTGCCAACGAAAGAAAGTGGAGTTCGTTATCGTTTAGAAGGATTCCTCTTCCCAGCGACATACTCTATCAAGGAAAGCACAACTATTGAAAGTTTGATTGATGAGATGTTGGCAGCTATGGATAAGACCTTGACTCCGCACTATAGTGCAATTAAGTCTAAAAACTTGACAGTCAATGAATTGCTAACAATTGCTTCACTTGTTGAAAAAGAAGGTGCTAAGACTGAAGACCGTAAGTTGATTGCAGGTGTCTTCTACAATCGTTTGAACCTTGGTATGCCACTTCAAAGCAATATTGCAATCTTGTATGCCCAAGGGAAACTTGGTCAAAATATTAGCCTAGCAGACGATGCTGGAATTGACACATCGATTAATTCACCATACAATGTTTATACCAAACCTGGTTTGATGCCTGGTCCAGTAGATAGTCCAAGTCAGGACGCGATTGAAGCAAGTATTAACCAAACAAAGAGTGAGAACCTCTACTTTGTAGCCAATGTTACAGATGGAAAAGTCTATTACGCAGTTACTCAGGAAGAACATGATCGCAATGTAGCTGAACATGTCAATAGCAAGCTTACTCAAAATAGTAGTTCAAACTAAGACTACAAAAATGAGAATCTCAGATAGAGATTCAATACTATCGAAAGAAAGTTGAGAAAAATGGCAGAAAAAACATATCCTATGACCCTTGCGGAAAAGGAAAAACTTGAAAAAGAATTAGAAGAATTGAAATTGGTTCGCCGACCAGAAGTGGTAGAACGCATTAAAATTGCTCGTTCATACGGTGACCTTTCTGAAAACAGTGAGTACGAAGCAGCTAAGGATGAACAAGCCTTTGTCGAAGGACAAATCTCTAGCTTGGAAACAAAAATCCGTTATGCTGAAATCGTCAATAGTGACTCAGTTGCAGATGATGAAGTAGCGATTGGTAAAACAGTCACTATCCAAGAAATTGGTGAGGACGAAGAAGAAGTTTATATTATCGTAGGTTCAGCCGGTGCGGATGCCTTTGCAGGTAAGGTTTCAAATGAAAGCCCAATTGGACAAGCCTTGATTGGTAAGAAAACAGGTGACACAGCAACCATTGAAACACCTGTTGGTAGCTATGATGTAAAAATCTTGAAGGTTGAAAAAACAGCCTAAGAACAGAAAAAAGGAGTGGGGAGGCAATGCGCTTCACTCACTCCTTTTTCCATTTTAAATTGAATTGGAGACGATATGAGTTCAAAGAAGAAAAAAAATAAGATGGAGCGTGGTCTGACCAATCGTCACGTGCAGGTTATGGCCATTGCAGGAACAATTGGAACAGGACTCTTTTTGGGAGCAGGTCGCTCTATCAGCCTAACAGGTCCTTCCATTGTGCTGATTTATATGATTACTGGGGCTTTTATGTTCCTCATGATGCGTGCGGTTGGGGAAATGCTCTATCAGGATCCTGAGCAACATACCTTTATCAACTTTATCACGCGCCATTTGGGTAAGGGATGGGGTTATTTCTCGGTTTGGTCTTACTGGTTATCTGTTGTCTTTATCGGTATGGCGGAAATCACAGCCATCTCTCACTATGTTCAGTTCTGGTTCCCTAGCTGGCCAAGTTGGATGATTGAGATTGGATTTTTGACTATTCTAGCCTTGGTCAATTTGATTGCGGTGAAACTTTTTGGGGAAGTTGAGTTTTGGTTTGCTATGGTCAAGATTGTGGCTATTTTAGCTATGATTGCCACAGGAGTCTTTATGGTCTTGACAGGCTTTAAGACACCACATGGAGTAGCAAGTTTGGCTAATATCGCCGACAATTTCTCACTATTTCCTAATGGTGGAGTTAACTTTGTCATGGCCTTCCAGATGGTTTTCTTTGCCTATCTCATGATTGAGTTTATCGGGGTAACGACTTCAGAAACAAAAAATCCACGTCAGGTCTTGCCAAAAGCCGTTAAGGAAATTCCTTTGCGTATCGCCTTTTTCTATGGAGGTGCTCTCTTAGCCATCATGGCTATCATTCCGTGGCGTGAACTTGCATCGGCTGATTCTCCCTTTGTTACAGTATTTGAATTGGCAGGTGTCAAGTGGGCAGCAGCCTTGATTAACTTTGTCGTCTTGACGTCAGCAGCATCTGCCCTTAACTCAACTCTCTACTCAACAGGTCGTCATTTGTATCAGATTGCCCATGATTCGCCAAATCGCTTCCTAAAAGCAATTAAGGCAGATACTCTCTCTCGCCACAACGTGCCACAAAATGCCATCATTGCCTCAGCAATCTTGATTGCCCTAGCAGCCTTTATCAACATCTTGCCAGGTGTGTCGGATGCCTTTGCCTTGATTACGGCATCATCATCAGGTGTCTATATCGCCATTTATATCTTGATTATGGTGGCTCACCTTAAATACCGCAAGTCACAGGACTTTATGGCGGACGGCTATCTCATGCCCCATTATCGTTTCCTAAATCCCTTAACCATGCTCTTCTTTGCCTTTGTCTTTGTAACTCTCTTTTTACAAGAGTCTACATTTGTCGGAGCAATCGGTTCAGCTATCTGGATTATCGGTTTTGGGATTTACAGCCAGTGGAAATTTAGAAAATAGATTTGAAACTCATCAACTCAGGTTGGTGAGTTTTTGCTAGTTTGACAGTCTATTGAAATAAGACTATAATCAAGCTGTATCAGTTTTCGAGGAGGTTTAGATGTACTTTAGATTGGAAAATAAAGAATCCCATAAATCACAAGAAATAGGGAATCTGATTCGTGTTTATAACCGTTCAAAAAGAGAAGAATCTGAAAGTGAGCCACTTAATCTTTATGTCGAAGATGAAAAGGGCAATCTCCTGGCAGGTTTGATAGCAGAGACTTTTGGAAATTGGTTGGAAATCGAATATTTGTTTGTAAAAGAGGAACTGAGAGGGCAAGGAATCGGTTCAAAATTATTGCAGCAAGCAGAAACTGAAGCAAAGAATCGAAACTGTCGTTTTGCTTTTGTTAATACTTACCAGTTTCAAGCTCCAGATTTTTATAAAATGCATGGCTACAAGGAAGTTTTTACCTTACAAGACTATCCCTACACAGGAAAAAGATTTTATTACCAAAAAGATTTGTAAGGAGAATATGAAATCATAAAGTAAAGAGGGGGCTTGACATAAGTATGGAGGTGGACTAATGGATATGAGTAACTATCGATAAGTAGCAGTTATAATCTACAAATTGTGTCTTTCTAGACGATATTGAGGACAATACAGTCGTAGCTAAGACATTAGATGTGAAATCCTACGATGCTGTAGATGTTTTGAGAAAATTGAATAAGCAGAAAACTCTCTATCATTTAGGTGGTAGAGAGTTTTTTGTTAATAAAATTTTACAAAATGACATTTATATATTGCATTAAGTTAGATATATGATATAATGTTGTTAAAAAGAGGCGCAACTTTTTAAAATTAATGAGAATCAAAGAGAAAACCAAGAATGTTAATGGAGGAATAAAAAATGGAAGTTATAAATGTAAGTAAGCATTATGCTCATTCAATCATTCTCAAAGATATAAATTTTGCACTTAATAAGGGTGAAATTGTTGGTCTAGTAGGGAGAAACGGAGTTGGCAAGAGTACATTGATGAAAATTCTTGTTCAGAATAATCAACCGACTTCAGGGAATATTATAAGTAGTGATAATGTTGGGTATTTAATCGAAGAACCAAAATTATTTTTATCTAAAACAGGTTTAGAGAATTTAAAATATTTGTCAAATTTATATGGTGTTGACTACAATAAAGAAAGATTTGGAAGTTTGATCCAAGAGTTAGATTTGACTCAGTCTATTAATAAAAAAGTAAAGACCTATTCTTTAGGTACAAAACAAAAATTAGCTTTGCTTCTAACTCTCGTTACGGAACCTGATATATTGATTTTAGATGAACCGACTAATGGTTTAGATATTGAATCATCACAAATAGTTTTAGCAGTTCTAAAAAACTTAGCTTTACATGAAAATGTGGGAATTTTAATATCGAGTCATAAATTAGAAGATATTGAAGAAATTTGTGAGAGGGTCCTTTTCTTGGAGAACGGGCTTTTGACATTCCAAAAAGTAGGAAAAGATAGACATAATTGCTTGTTTGAGATAGCTTTTTCATCAGCTACAGATAAAGACATTTTCCTTACCAAACAAGAATTTGGGGATATTGTTCAGGAAGAGGGACTGAAAATTACTATGTCTGGGAATATTCAAAGTAGTGAGCTTTTTAAATTTTTTAACGAAAACTCTATTAAAGTAGTTGATTTTGAAACTAAAAAAGAGACGCTTAAAGATATTTATCTAAATCGTTCAAAATAAAGGAAGGTTATAATCATGAAATTAAATAAATTGAATTTTCTTAAGGAAAATATAAGAGATTTATATTCATCAGGCGTAATATATCTCGGATTGATTATCTCGTTTATACCGCCGATACTGGTTACATTCTTTATTCTAAAGACTCAAGGGACATCACTTGGTATTAAGCATATTTCAAATTTTTATGCTATGCTCGGTATGTTAATGGCTGTCATACATGCTAACCGAGTCATTAGTAGAGATTTTTCTCATAATACAATCAGTTTGTTTTATAATCAACAGAAGAATCGGATGATTTACGTCTTGTCTAATTTTCTATATGCCATCTCAGTTTCCATTATTTATGCTTTGAATGGTATTGTGTTACTAGTCATCGTAAGTAAATTGGGTGTTCCAGGTGATTTAGGTTTAGATTTTATAGTAGCCATTGTAGTCAATACAATTTTGTTAGTCCTATTTTATTTTCTATTATCTTACATTTTCTATTTATACAAATTGAAAAGTGGCTTGGTATTTGGTATTTTAGTAGCTTTACTACTCTTTGTCCCTAATATATTAAATACGATTATGATGAATACTAGTAATGATTTGTTTATCAAAGCAATTGAACTTCTTCCTTTTTATTCTTTACCTGTATTTGTGGCTTCAAATACGATGTCTATTAGTCAGTATCTTGTGGTAATCACTACAATCATTTTATTGTACTTTTTCACTCTCAAGAAAAGCAAGAAGTATTCATTTTAGTTTCGTTTAGTATTATTTTGCATACTTAAAACCAGCAAAAAATCAGTCATCTTGGTATGCTCCTTCTCTTGCTGTTCACCACGTTTTTGACTTATACTAGACTCATTTCCAAAAGCATTATATAATAGTAATATGAAACCAACTAAACTAAACAAGAAGTACAAGCAATAAAAACTCGTTTAAAAGATTCTACTAAAGCTAATACTAAATAGCCAGCTAGGGAGTTTATTTCAAACAATCCAACATACTGATTTTAGGCTGAAGATAATATTGGAGTGATAATTAATGAGCTTATAATAATAGCTGACAGCTTGTGTTAGTTTTGGATTTTTTAAGAGTAGATGAGTATTAAAATTATTAGGAGGACGCAGGTGGCTAAAAATTTAAAATTAAAATTAGCTCGGGTAGAGCTTGATTTAACACAAGGTCAACTGGCAGAGGCTGTCGGTGTGACGCGCCAGACTATTGGTCTAATAGAGGCGGGCAAATACAATCCCAGTCTCTCGCTCTGCCAGTCCATTTGCAGATGTTTAGGGAAAACCCTAGACCAACTATTTTGGGAGGAAGAAGATGGTAAATAAATTCATTCATTATCAATTACTTGACGAAAGAGAAGAACAACTAATCAATAAAGCTGGGGCAGAATCCTTTTCCCTCTTTATTGTGCTTGTGCTTCTAAGCTATTTGGTGGCTGTATTAGCTCCCTCTCTTTTTAATCCGAATTTTCTAGTGTATACACTGATAGTAGGAATTTTCTTCTTTTTTAATCGTGCCCGTTATCTGGGAGTGACCTATTATAGTCGTTTTCATTTTAC
Organism: Streptococcus mitis; assembly: GCF_965111735.1. Taxonomy (GTDB): domain Bacteria; phylum Bacillota; class Bacilli; order Lactobacillales; family Streptococcaceae; genus Streptococcus; species Streptococcus mitis_DR. The sequence goes on along the minus strand of NZ_OZ217346.1, from coordinate 1,487,682 downwards.
GATTTTGGGTTGTTTTTTTCTAACCTTGGCGATTACAGCTCTTTTGATGTTGCAGAATTATCAATTCAATATCGAAATTTATCAGCACAATCCTTTGAACTTTAAATACTTGTCTGCTTGGGTCATTACATATGTCTTTTACCTTCCCTGGGTCTTTATTGGCAATCTTGGTCTGAAGAGTTATGGTGAATGGGCTCAGAAAAAATTTGAGCAAGACATGGATGAACTGGAGAGTGGAGAATAGCTTGTTACTCTTTTCTCAATCCAGCTAAATGTGATATAATAGTACTAATTTATTGGAATACATGAAAGTTTTTGAAAATTTTTATGGGTTTCTAGCTAAGGAAGTAGGAAAAGTATGTATCCAGATGATAGTTTGACATTGCACACGGACTTGTACCAGATTAACATGATGCAGGTTTACTTTGACCAAGGGATTCACAATAAAAAGGCGGTCTTTGAGGTTTATTTCCGCCAGCAGCCTTTTAAGAACGGCTATGCGGTTTTTGCAGGTTTGGAAAGAATTGTGAGTTATCTTGAAGACCTGCGTTTTTCAGATAGTGATATTGCCTATTTGGAGTCTCTAGGCTATCATGGGGCATTCTTGGATTACCTTCGCAATTTCAAGTTGGAGTTGACCGTTCGTTCTGCCCAAGAAGGGGACTTGGTCTTTGCTAATGAACCGATTGTGCAGGTGGAAGGCCCTCTAGCACAATGTCAGTTGGTCGAAACGGCTCTTTTGAACATCGTCAACTACCAGACCTTGGTGGCGACTAAGGCAGCTCGTATTCGTTCAGTCATTGAAGATGAACCTTTAATGGAGTTTGGGACACGTCGGGCGCAAGAGATGGATGCGGCTATCTGGGGAACACGCGCAGCGGTGATTGGTGGAGCCAATGGAACCAGCAACGTGCGTGCTGGTAAACTCTTTGATATTCCTGTCTTGGGGACTCACGCCCATGCCTTGGTACAGGTTTATGGTAACGACTATGAAGCTTTCAAGGCTTACGCTGCGACCCACAAAAACTGTGTCTTTCTTGTGGACACCTATGACACCCTTCGCATTGGGGTACCCGCTGCCATTCAAGTGGCGCGTGAGCTGGGTGACCAGATTAACTTTATGGGTGTGCGGATTGACTCAGGGGATATTGCCTACATTTCCAAGAAAGTTCGTCAGCAATTGGACGAGGCTGGATTTACAGAGGCTAAGATTTATGCTTCTAATGATCTAGATGAAAATACCATCCTCAACCTCAAGATGCAAAAAGCCAAGATTGATGTCTGGGGCGTGGGTACAAAGCTGATTACAGCCTATGACCAGCCAGCTCTTGGGGCAGTTTATAAGATTGTGGCCATCGAAGATGAAAATGGTCAGATGCGCAATACGATCAAGCTGTCTAATAATGCGGAAAAAGTGTCTACGCCAGGTAAGAAGCAGGTGTGGCGCATTACCAGTCGTGAAAAAGGCAAGTCAGAAGGCGATTATATCACTTATGACGGTGTGGATGTGAGTGACATGACGGAAATCAAAATGTTCCATCCGACCTATACCTACATCAAGAAGACGGTTCGTAATTTTGATGCCGTTCCTCTCTTAGTGGATATCTTCAAAGACGGAAAATTGATTTACAACCTGCCTAGCTTGACTGAGATTCAGGATTATGCTCGTAAGGAATTTGACAAGCTTTGGGATGAGTACAAGCGCGTACTCAATCCGCAACATTATCCAGTGGATTTGGCGCGTGATGTATGGCAAGACAAGATGGACTTGATTGACAAAATGCGCAAGGAAGCCCTCGGCGAAGGAGAAGAAGAATGAGTTTGCAAGAAACGATTATCCAAGAACTGGGTGTCAAACCAGTGATTGATGCCCAGGAAGAAATCCGTCGTTCTATTGATTTCTTAAAAAGATACTTGAAAAAACATCCCTTCCTAAAGACCTTTGTACTAGGGATTTCTGGGGGACAAGACTCAACCTTAGCAGGACGTTTGGCTCAACTGGCCATGGAAGAACTGCGAGCAGAAACGGGAGATGACAGCTACAAATTTATCGCAGTCCGCCTGCCATATGGAGTGCAAGCTGATGAAGCAGATGCTCAAAAAGCCCTAGCCTTCATTCAGCCAGATATCAGTTTAGTGGTGAATATCAAGGAGTCTGCAGATGCTATGACAGCTGCAGTTGAAGCGACAGGTAGTCCTGTTTCAGATTTTAACAAGGGCAATATCAAGGCTCGTTGCCGTATGATTGCTCAGTATGCCCTTGCTGGTGCCCATAGTGGAGCGGTCATTGGAACAGACCATGCTGCGGAAAATATCACAGGCTTTTTTACCAAGTTTGGTGACGGTGGTGCGGATATTTTACCCCTGTTCCGCCTCAATAAACGCCAAGGAAAACAACTATTGAAGGAACTTGGTGCAGACCCAGCACTTTATGAAAAAATCCCAACAGCAGACCTAGAAGAAGACAAACCAGGTCTAGCTGACGAAGTAGCCCTCGGAGTCACTTATGAAGAGATTGACGACTACCTAGAAGGCAAAACAATCAGCCCAGAAGCCCAAGCAAGAATCGAAAACTGGTGGTACAAAGGCCAACACAAACGCCACTTACCCATCACCGTATTTGATGATTTTTGGGAGTGAAAACCTCCAGTGGAGGTTTTCAGCCTCTCACCTTGAAATAAGAAAGTGAGAGAAGGTCCGAGAGACCTTTTTAGCTTATTACCTTGAAATTAAAAAGCAAAGTAAATTTAAATTGAGGTTGGGCAGAGAATCATCTATCAGAAAGTGAGGTAGCGTAATGAAATCTATCGGTACGCAAATGTTACAGACAGAACGTTTGATTTTGAGAAGATTTGTGGAAAGTGATGCAGAAGCCATGTTTCAGAATTGGGCTTCGTCCGCTGAAAATTTAACCTACGTCACTTGGGATCCTCATCCTGATGTCGATGTGACTCGAAACTCGATTCGTAATTGGGTTGATTCTTATGCTAATCCCAACTATTACAAATGGGCCATTTGTCTCAAAGAAAACCCGGAACAGGTGATAGGAGATATCAGCATCGTTACAATAGATGAGAACGATTTTTCTTGTGAAATTGGCTATGTGCTAGGCAAGAAATACTGGGGTCATGGTATGATGACAGAGGCTTTGAAAGCTGTCTTGGACTTTTGTTTTACTCAAGCAGGTTTTCAAGATGTCAGAGCACGATATGCTAGTCTTAATCCAGCTTCAGGTCGTGTCATGGAGAAGGCTGGAATGTCCTATCTCAAGACTATTACCAATGGTGTAGAGAGAAAAGGCTATCTTGTGGACCTTATTTATTATCAGATAAGTAGGTAAGAATAGTGAATTTTCTTTTCAGTTTCCATCAAAGTCAGACTTTGTCTGGCTTTTTTTGCAACATTTTTTACATAATCTGATTAAATTCCTATTTTTCCCTATCATTGTCCATGTTTTTTCTTGAGTTTTGGGGCTATAATAGTCCTATCAAATCAAAGAATGGAGGAAAGCAATGGATAATATAATCTTTTTTATCAGTGTTTTTCTTGCTGGAATTCTCTCCTTCTTTTCTCCTTGTATCTTACCCTTGTTACCGGTTTATGCAGGGGTCTTGTTGGATGATAAAGATGGTGCCCAGGCTTCTAGTGGCAAATTTTCAATCTCACTTGTTAGTTTATTGCGAACTCTAGCTTTTATAATAGGGATTTCCTTTGTTTTTATCTTACTAGGCTATGGAGCTGGTTTTTTAGGAGACCTTTTGTATGCCTCTTGGTTTCAGTATGTGACGGGTGCGGTTATCATTCTCTTGGGCTTGCACCAGATGGAAGTCTTACATTTGAAAGGACTCTACAAGGAAAGAAGGCTACAATTAAAGAGACAAGAGCAAAAGGGTAACGGCTATAGTCAGGCATTTTTACTGGGATTGACCTTTAGTTTTGCTTGGACGCCTTGTGTGGGGCCGGTTCTTGGCTCTGTTTTGGCTTTAGCGGCTTCAGGTGGCTCAGGTGCTTGGCAGGGAGCTGCTCTCATGTTGATTTACACGCTGGGCTTGGCGCTACCATTTTTGGTTCTAGCTCTAGCCTCCAGCTATGTTTTGAAACATTTCCGAAAACTCCATCCTTATCTAGGAAAACTCAAAAAAGTGGGTGGTTTCCTCATTATCGTGATGGGAATCTTGGTGCTTTTGGGAAATGCTTCCATTTTGACTACATTATTTGAATAGAGAGGAAAAAGAAATGAAAAAATGGCAAACATGTCTCCTTGGAGTCGGCTCAATCTGTTGTTTGGCAGCCTGTTCGGCTAAAAATATGTCAGACGAAGCTACTATGAAGGAGCAAACGAAAACAGAACAAGTCAGTGCGCAAACTGCGACTAAAGGTCAGGCAGTTGCTGATTTCGAACTGACAGGAGTAGATGGCAAGACCTACCGCTTGTCTGATTACAAGGGTAAGAAAGTCTATCTCAAATTCTGGGCTTCTTGGTGTTCCATCTGTCTAGCCAGTCTTCCAGATACGGATGAAATTGCTAAGGATGCTGGTGATGACTATGTAGTTTTGACGGTAGTGTCACCGGAACATAAGGGGGAACAAGCAGAAGCTGACTTCAAGAACTGGTACAAGGGCTTGGATTATAAAAATTTCCCAGTCCTAATTGACCCGTCCGGAAAACTTTTGGAAAGTTATGGTGTCCGTTCTTACCCAACTCAAGCCTTTATAGACAAGGAAGGCAAGCTGGTCAAAACGCAACCAGGTTTTATGGATAAGGATATGATTTTAAAAGAATTGAAAGAAATGGGGTAGAGAAAGGTCATGAATGATAAAGTAAAACTTTTTGTCTTGGCAGGGATTTTTTTCCTAGCCATAACCGGTTTCTATTTTCTATTGATGCGAAATGCAGGGCAGACAGATAGCTCGCAAATTGAGAAAGCATCAGTTAGCCAAGGAGGAAAAACAGTGAAAAAAACAGAAGTGAGTAAAGATGCAGATTTGCATGAAATTTATCTAGCTGGAGGATGTTTCTGGGGAGTGGAGGAATACTTCTCACGCGTTCCCGGAGTGACAGATGCCGTTTCAGGCTATGCAAACGGTAGAGGGGAAACAACCAAGTACGAATTGATTAACCAAACAGGACATGCGGAAACCGTCCATGTTACCTATGATGCCAAACAAATTTCCCTCAAGGAAATCCTGCTTCATTACTTCCGCATTATCAATCCAACCAGCAAAAATAAACAAGGAAATGATGTGGGGACCCAGTACCGTACTGGTGTTTATTACACAGATGACAAGGATTTGGAAGTAATCAACCAAGTCTTTGATGAAGTTGCTAAGAAATACGACCAACCTTTAGCAGTTGAAAAGGAGCCCTTGAAGAATTTTGTGGTGGCTGAGGATTATCACCAAGACTACCTCAAGAAAAATCCAAATGGCTACTGTCATATCAATGTCAATCAGGCGGCCTATCCCGTCATCGATGCCAGCAAATATCCCAAACCAAGTGATGAGGAATTGAAGAAGACCTTGTCACCTGAGGAGTATGCAGTTACCCAGAAAAATCAAACAGAACGAGCTTTTTCAAACCGCTACTGGGATAAATTTGAATCTGGTATCTATGTGGATGTAGCAACTGGCGAACCCCTCTTTTCATCAAAGGATAAGTTTGAGTCTGGTTGTGGCTGGCCTAGTTTTACCCAACCCATCAGTCCAGATGTTGCCACTTACAAGGAAGATAAGTCCTACAATATGACGCGCATGGAAGTGCGGAGCCGAGTTGGAGATTCTCACCTTGGTCATGTCTTTACGGATGGACCACAGGACAAGGGAGGCTTGCGCTACTGTATCAATAGTCTCTCTATCCGCTTTATTCCTAAAGACCAAATGGAAGAAAAAGGCTATGCCTATTTACTAGATTATGTCGATTAAGAAGTCTTTCCTAAGCAGTTAGAGGAGAATTTTGCTATACTGATACTAGTAAGTGACAAAGGAGCAGAGCATGACCTACACAATCTTAATCGTAGAGGATGAATATCTAGTAAGACAAGGCTTGACCAAGCTGGTCAATGTAGCAGCCTACGATATGGAAATCATCGGTCAGGCTGAAAATGGAAGGCAGGCTTGGGAATTGATTCAAAAACAGGTGCCAGATATCATTTTAACCGATATCAATATGCCTCAGCTGAATGGCATCCAGTTGGCCAGTCTAGTCCGAGAAACCTATCCTCAGGTACATTTGGTCTTTTTGACCGGCTACGATGATTTTGATTATGCCTTGTCTGCAGTCAAACTTGGTGTAGATGACTACCTGCTCAAGCCCTTTTCTCGTCAGGATATTGAGGAAATGTTGTGGAAAATCAAGCAAAAGTTGGACAAAGAAGAGAAAGAAGAGCAGTTACAAGATCTATTGACTGATAAGTTTGAGGGAAATATGGCTCAGAAAATCCAGTCTCATCTTGATGACAGTCAATTTAGTTTAAAGTCTTTGGCCAGTGACTTGGGCTTTAGTCCGACTTATCTGAGTTCTTTGATTAAGAAAGAGTTGGGACTGCCTTTTCAGGATTATCTGGTGCGAGAACGTGTCAAACAAGCCAAGCTTTTGCTTTTAACTACAGATCTAAAGATTTATGAGATCGCAGAAAAGGTTGGCTTTGAAGATATGAATTACTTTACCCAACGTTTTAAACAGATTGCAGGTGTGACACCTCGTCAGTTTAAGAAGGGGGAAGGTCGATGAAGCGTTCTTCTCTCCTAGTCAGAATGGTTATTTCCATCTTTCTGGTCTTTCTCATTCTCCTAGCTCTGGTTGGGACTTTCTACTATCAATCTAGTTCATCATCCATTGAGGCTAGCATTGAGGGCAATAGTCAAACGACTATCAGTCAGACTAGCCACTTTATCCAGTCTTATATCAAAAAATTAGAAACCACCTCGACTAGTTTGACCCAGCAGACGGATGTCCTAGCCTATGCTAAGAATCCCAGTCCAGACAAGGTAGAGGGAATCCGAAATCTATTTTTGACCATCTTAAAGGCAGACCAAGACTTGAAAGCTGTTGTGCTGGTAACCAAGTCTGGTCAGGTCATTTCTACAGATGATAGTGTGCAAATGAAAACCTCCTCAGATATGATGGCTGAAGAATGGTATCAAAAGGCCATTCATCAGGGGGCTAAGCCAGTTTTGACACCAGCTCGTAAATTAGATAGTCAGTGGGTCATTTCTGTCACTCAAGAACTTGTTGATGCAAAGGGAGCTAATCTGGGCGTGCTTCGTTTGGATATTTCCTATGAAACTCTGGAAGCCTATCTTAACCAACTCCAGTTGGGGCAGCAGGGCTTTGCCTTTATCATCAATGAAAACCATGAATTTGTTTATCATCCTCAACACACAGTTTATAGTTCGTCTAGCGAAATGGAGGCTATGAAACCATACATTGAGACAGGGCAGGGCTATACTCCAGATCACAAATCCTACGTCAGTCAGGAAAGGATTGCTGGAACTGATTGGACGGTGCTTGGTGTGTCTTCGTTGGAGAAGTTAGACAAGGTTAGGAATCAACTCTTGTGGACCTTGCTTGGAGCCAGTTTCACATCTCTTCTTGCCTGTCTCTGCTTGGTGTGGCTTAGTCTTAAACGCTGGATTGCTCCTCTGAATGACTTGAGAGAAACCATGCTGGAGATTGCTTCTGGTAATCAGAATCTGCGTGCCAAGGAAGATGGTGCCTATGAACTGAGAGAAGTGTCTCGTCAGTTCAATGCCATGCTGGATCAGATTGATCAGCTGATGGCAGATATTCGCAGGCAGGAAGAAACGACCCGTCAGTACCAACTTCAAGCCCTATCGAGCCAGATTAATCCGCATTTCCTTTATAATACCTTGGACACCATCATCTGGATGGCTGAATTTCAGGATAGTCAGCGTGTGGTGCAGGTGACCAAGTCCTTGGCTACCTACTTCCGCTTGGCGCTCAATCAGGGTAAAGATTTGATTTGCCTGTCTGACGAAATCAACCATGTCCGCCAGTACCTCTTTATCCAGAAACAACGCTATGGCGATAAGCTGGAATATGAAATTGCTGAAGATCCTGACTTTGATAATCTAGTCTTACCCAAGCTGGTGTTACAACCTCTAGTAGAAAATGCTCTTTATCATGGCATCAAGGAAAAGGAAGGTCAGGGCCATATTAAACTTTCTGTCCAGAAAAAGGATTCAGGACTAGTCATCCGCATTGAGGATGATGGTGTTGGTTTCCAAGCTACTAGCGATAGTAGTCAAAGTCAGCTCAAACGTGGGGGAGTTGGCCTTCAAAATGTTGACCAACGGCTCAAACTTCATTTTGGAGACAACTATCAGATGAAGATTGATTCTGTACCTTCAAAAGGGACGACGGTTGAAATATACATAAATGGAATAGAAACTAGCTAACTCCCAGTCAATTCTGGGAGTTTTATGCGTAATTGGGCAAGCTTTCTAGGTTGTCTATCTTGCTAAAACGTAGAAAAAACGATATGATAGATAATGACAAAAGAGGTATCAAGTATGAAGGAAAAAGATATTCAAAGAGCAACAAGCCAGATTGTTGAAGATGTATTAGAAAAGGCCAATTTGAAGCAGGGATCCATCTTTGTTTTGGGCCTTTCTTCTAGTGAGGTGATAGGTGGTCAGATTGGCAAGGAATCCAGCCAAGAAATTGGCGAAATCATTGTGAAGACTATCCTAGATATCCTAGAAGAAAATGGAATTCATCTAGCCGTTCAAGGTTGTGAACATGTCAATCGGGCCCTCGTCGTTGAACGTCAGGTGGCAGAGCAGTTTGGTCTGGAAATGGTCAGCGTCCTTCCTACTCTCCATGCAGGAGGTTCTGGCCAGTTGGCAGCCTTCAAGTTTATGCAAGATCCAGTTGAAGTTGAATTTATCAAGGCTCATGCTGGATTGGATATCGGAGACACTGCAATTGGCATGCATGTTAAGCATGTTCAGGTTCCGATTCGCCCTCTTTTGAGAGAAATTGGCCATGCCCATGTAACGGCTCTTGCTAGCCGTCCAAAATTAATCGGAGGTGCGCGTGCGCATTATCCACAAGATTCTATTAGAAAGTCGTGAGAATGAAAAAAACAAAACAACAACTAGAAAAAATTACCAAATATTCCATTCGTAAGCTCACTGTTGGGGTAGGTCCTGTAGCCATCGGGGCCTTCCTTTTTGGTGCTAGTACCTTTTCAGTAGATAAGGTGCAAGCAAATGAAATCGGTGGTGCTCATAGCGTTCATTACCGTTATTTGGCAGAGCAGGAATTGACTGAGTCTGAAAAAGCTCTGATTCACCATGAAGTTCCTACAGAATTTCAAGATGATGATATTCTTTATGTAGTTTATCGCAAGAAAGCAACTAACAGTCAACAACTTCCATACACAGGAAGTAAGGAGCTAGCTCTAGCAGGCCTTGGCTTGGCAACGGCTTCTCTAGCAGTCTTTTTGGTGTCCAAAAAAGGTCGTAAAGAAGTCCTAGGTGTTCTCTTGATTGGTTCTTTAGGAGCCAGCACCTTTGTACCTTATGGGACATTCGCATTTGAAAATAAAGAATTGCTTTCTTATAACCAAACTATTTCAGCCTCTACACATGAAGGCTTGGCTGAAGGGATTATCCACATTGATGGCTATGAATACATTGGTTACTTCAAGGAAGCAGAACTCCATCCATCAAGACCAGCTTCAACTGAACAGCCTCAGTTGCCAGTAGAAAAGCAAAGTTCAAAAGAAAATGAGAAAACTGAAGTCGTTCAAGAAAGACCTGCTGTCACTCCTGAAACTGTTGTCGAGAAACCTCTAGTACAAAATCCAGTTGCTCCTGCTATTGAAGAAAACCCCGTTTCTGAGAAGCCTCAGACAAGACAGGAAGAGAGCTTGGTGGAGATTCCTTTTGAAACGGTCACAAGTCCAGATGCGAATCTAGCAGAAGGAGAGACTCGTATTGTCATAGCTGGAGTAAATGGTCAGCGTCGTCTTGTAATTAAAGTATCGATGGTCAATGGTCAAGAAGTTAGAGAAGTTATCAAAAAGCAAGTAGTCCAAAATCCTGTGTCGCAAGTCATTGCAGTCGGAACTAAGAAAGAGGTGCAACCTGCTCCAACTCCAGTACCACAAGCTGAACCAAGTCACCAAGTAGCTAAAGGTACACAAGAAGAAGGTAAGACAGGACAATCCTTAACGCAACCTGAATTGCCAGAGGCTCCAGTAGAAGCAAAAGGAACTCAAGAAGAAGGCAAAGAAGGTCAAGCCTTAACGCAGCCAGAAATGCCAGAAGCTCCAGTAGAAGCAAAAGGAACTCAAGAGGAAGATAAAGCAGGCCAATCATTAACACAACCTGAAATGCCAGAAGCTCCAGTAGAAGTAAAAGGCACACAAGAGGAAGGTAAGGCAGGTCAAGCTTTAGTACAGCCAGAACTTCCTGAATATACAGAACCAGTTTCAACTAAGGGAACACAAGAAACAGGAAAAGAAGGACAAGCTACAGAGCAACCAGCAAATCCAGAATATAAAGTAACAACTGGTACAGTTGAGAAATCTACTGAAAGTGAATTAGATTTCACAACAGAATTAGTTCCTGATGACACAAAATATGTGGATGAAGAAGTAGTTGAACGTACAGGTTCTAAAGGAATTCAAGTTACGAAAACAACTTATGAAACAGTGGAAGGTGTAGAGACAGATAAAGTTGTTTCTACAACTACAGAAGTGAAAACTCCTGTCGTTTCTAAAGTAGTTAAAAAAGGAACAAAACCACTTGAAGGAACAACAGTTGAAACAAGAGAAGAAGTCATTCCTTTTGAAACAAAAGAACAAGAAGATGACACTTTAAAACGCGGAACAAGACAAGTAGTTCAAAAAGGTGTAGAGGGTAAGAAACAAATTACTGAAACTTATAAAACAATTCGTGGAGAAAAAACAAATGAAGCTCCAATAGTTAAGGAAACAGTAATTGAACAACCTCAAGATGAGATTATCAAAAAAGGTACAAAAGGTTTAGAAAAACCAATCTTAGAATGGGCTAAAACAGAAAAAGATGTCTTGAAGAAGAGTGCTACAGCTACTTATACATTGAATAAACCAGCTGGAGTAGAAATTAAATCGATTAAAGTAGCTCTGAAAGATAAGACTGGACAACTTGTTAAAGAAGTAACGGTGGCTGAAAATAACTTAAACGCTACCTTAGATAACTTAAAATATTATCAAGGCTACACACTATCCACAACCATGGTCTATGATCGAGGTGAAGGCGAAGAAACTGAAACATTAGAAGATAAAGAAATTCAGTTAGACCTTAAAAAAGTTGAAATCAAAAACATCAAAGAAACAAGCTTGATGAGTGTGGACGCTGATGGAAACGAAACAGATACTAGTTTGCTTACAGAAAAACCAGCTGATGTTGCTCCGCTTTACCTACGAGTTACAACTCATGACAACAAAGTTACAAGACTTGCCGTTGACAAGATTGAAGAAGTAGAAAAAGACGGAAAAACATTGTACAAAGTTGTAGCAAAAGCTCCAGACTTAGTTCAACGTAGAGCTGATGATACACTAAGCGAAGAGTATGTACATTACTTTGAAAAACAATTACCAAAGATTGGAAATGTCTATTACAACTTTAAAGAACTCATTGAGGATATGCAAAAAGACCCAACTGGTGAGTTTAAACTTGGTGCAGATTTGAATGCTGCCAATGTTCCAACACCAAGTAAACAGTATGTAACAGGAACGTTTAAAGGTAAGTTGTCTAGTGATGGGGATAACCGCTTTACAATTCATAACCTAGCGCGTCCACTATTCAACCGAGTTGAAAACGCTCATATTCATGACTTCAATCTAGGTAATGTCGATATCAACATGCCTTGGGCTAATAAGACAGCACCGCTTGGTGAGATGTTTAAAAAGTCAACGATTGAAAACATTAAAGTAACAGGTAATGTTGTAGGTAACAATGATGTTACTGGTATGGTCAATAAACTGGATGAATCCAATATGCGTAATGTAGCCTTTATTGGTAATATTACAAGTGTAGGTAATGCAGGATGGTGGTCTGGTGGCCTTGTTAGCGAAAGCTGGAGAAGTAACACAGACAACTCTTACATTGATGCATATATTAAAGGGAATAAAGCTAAGGTCGGTGGCCTTGTTGCTAAATTGAATCACGGTGATAACCCAATGGACGTTAGTGCATGGGGACGTCTGAAGAATTCCGTGGCAAAAGGTACGATTGATGTGAAAGAACCTCTTGAAACAGGTGGTCTGCTTCATTCTAACTGGTCGTGGGGACTTGCTGAAAATAACGTTACCATGATGAAAGTGAAGAATGGTGGTGAGATTCTTTACGGTTCTCGTGATGCAGAGGATGATGATTACTTTGGTGCAAACTGGGTTCGAAATAATAATGTATTCGTTAATGGTGTAAGTGAAGGTAAACAATCATATTCTCGCTCTAGTCGTTGGAAGGGTATTTCCCAAGAAGAAGCCGATGCCAGAATTGCTAAAATGGGAATTACTGCACATGAATATACAATAACTGAACATTTTGTAGATAAGTTAAACCATAAGGCAACAAAAGCAGATACTTACAAATCTACTCAAGATTATGACGTATCTCGTGAGCTTGCATACCGTAATATTGAAAAAATTCAACCGTTCTATAATAAAGAATGGATTATCAATCAAGGGAATAAAATTCCTGCTGGTTCTAAATTGTTGACGACTGAAGTATTATCAGTTACAGGTATGAAAGATGGACAATTTGTAACTGATTTATCAGATGTTGATAAGATTATGATTCATTATGCTGATGGTACGAAAGAAGAAAAAGCTGTATCACCTAAGCCTACATCAAACGTAGAACAAGTAAAAGAATATGGTATTACAGATTTAGGAGATGTCGTTTACACACCAAATATGGTGGTTAAAGACCGTGTTCAATTACTAAGTGATGTTAAAGCGAAATTAGATACGATTACTCTTGAATCTCCTGAAGTTCGTGCGATAACAGGTAATGTTGGAGCATTATATTTAGAAGAAAGTTTCGCAGAAGTAAAAGGAAATCTTGATAAATTAGTAAAAGCTCTTGTTGAAAATGAAGATCATCAGTTAAATGGTGATGAGGCAGCCATAAAAGCACTTCTTAAGAAAGTAGAAGATAATAAAGCTAAAATTATGATGGCACTTACTTACCTCAATCGTTATTATGGAATTGAATATGGTGACTTGAACATTAAGAATATGATGATGTTTAAACCAGACTTCTATGGTACGACACCAAGTGTTATTGACAGATTGATTCGAATTGGCTCGCAAGAAAAGAACTTAAAGGGTGATAGAACTCAAGATGCATACCGTGAAATTATTGCAGGAGACACTGGTAAAGGTGATTTACGTAGTTTCTTAGATTATAATATGCGTCTCTTCACAAATGATACAGATCTTAACGACTGGTTTATTCACTCAGCGAAAAATGTTTATGTTGTAGAACCTGAAACAACAAATCCAGATTTAAAAAATAAACGTCATCGTGTCTTTGATGGTCTGAATAATAATATGCATGCACGTATGATTTTACCATTATTGAACTTGAAGAAAGCACATATCTTTATGATTTCAACCTATAATACTATGGCTTATAGTTCATTTGAAAAATATGGTAAAAATACAGAAGCTGAACGTGAAGCGTTCAAGGAACGTATCAATTATGTAGCTAAAGCTCAACAAACATACTTAGACTTCTGGTCACGTCTTGCACTTCCGAATGTTCGAGATAGACTACTTAAGAGCCAAAATATGGTTCCTACACCTGTATGGGATAATCAAGCTTATGCGGGTATTAAGGATGCTAATCGTCGTGGATATGGTAAAGATGGGAAGGTAGCGACACCGATTCGTGAGTTATTTGGACCAACAGATAGATGGCATCAAATTAATTGGAATATGGGAGCGATGGCTAAAGTCTATGCAAAACCATATGAAGATGAACAAGTTTTCTTCATGGTAACAAATATGTTAGAGGACTTTGGTATTTCAGCATTTACACATGAAACAACTCACGTAAATGACCGTATGGCATATCTTGGTGGTCATGGACATCGTCAAGGTACAGATCTTGAAGCGTACGCGCAGGGTATGTTACAAACGCCTGATAAATCAACTTCAAATGGTGAATATGGAGCATTAGGGATTAATATGGCTTATCATCGTCCAAATGATGGAAATCAGTGGTATAACCCGGATCCTGACAAATTACAAACTCGTGAACAAATCGATCACTACATGAAGAACTATAATGATGCCCTTATGATGTTAGATCATCTTGAGGCTGATGCTGTATTACCGCAGTTAAATGGAAATACGAGTCGCTGGTTCAAGAAAATGGATCGACAATATCGTAGTGGAAATTCAGGTCATCAGTTCGATAAAATTCGTGAGTTGACAGAGGATGAGAAAAAAGTAGCAATCAATACTATTGATGATTTAATTACTAATAACCTAATGACGAAACATGGTGCTCCTGGTGATGGTACTTATAATCCAACGGACTTTGGGTCTGCTTATGTCAATATGAACATGATGACTGGTATCTATGGTGGAAATACAAGTACTGGTGCTCCTGGTGCGGCATCCTTTAAACACAATACATTCCGTATGTGGGGTTACTTCGGATATGAGAATGGATTTGTTGGATATGCTTCTAGTAAGTATCAAGATGCAGCTAATAAAGAAAATAATAAGATGTTAGGTGATGACTTCATTATCAAGAAAGTGTCTAATGGAAGATTCACTAACCTTGAAGATTGGAAGAAAGAATACTTTAAAGAAGTGAAAGCAAAAGGTGAAAAAGGATTTGCTGTCATTGAGATTGATGGTAAACAAATTACCAATTATGCTGAACTAAAAGCCTTATTTGATAAGGCGGTTGAGGCTGATCTAGCAGGTGGAGGAACAGCTAAAACTGTAGAGCTTAAATCAAAAGTCTTTAAAGCACTTCTTAAGAATACTGATGGATTCACAGGAAATCTTTTTAAAGCATAAATTGTATTAAATAGATGAGTAAAAAGGTAGATTAAGTTTTTCTTGATTTACCTTTTTATGCTATACTTAAGATATGCATAGAAAAACAGTGATTGATTTTAGGGCTTTGGGCGAGAGATACACCTTTACCCAGCCTATTAAAGAGTTGAAAACGAGAAATGTAGCAGAAGTGGCAGATTTGCTGGTACAAGTGGAAAGCTACCAAGAGCAAGGCTACTATGTGGTGGGCTATGTCAGCTACGAGGCTGCACCTGCTTTTGAGGAGAAATTAGCAGTTCACAAAGCGCCTTTACTGGCAGAGTACCTGCTATATTTTACCGTTCATGATAGCGTAGAAACTTCACCTATTCCTCTGACTTATGATGAGGTTGATTTGCCTTCAAATTGGCAGGAAGTAACGTCTGCAGAGGACTATGAAAAGGCGATTGCCCAGATTCATCATCATTTGCGGCAGGGGGACACCTACCAGGTAAACTACACCGTACAACTCAAGCAAAAATTAAGTGCTAATCCTTTTGCCATCTACAATCGTATGGTGGTAGAGCAGGAGGCGGGTTACAATGCTTATGTTGAACATGATGAGATGGCAGTGATTTCCATGAGTCCAGAGCTCTTTTTTGAGCAAAATGGCCGCGAGTTGACAACGCGACCAATGAAGGGAACGACTCAGCGTGCCATGACTGACCAAGAAGACCTTGCCCAAGCTAGTTGGTTAGAACAGGATCCCAAAAATCGCTCTGAAAATATGATGATTGTGGACCTCTTGCGCAACGATATGAACCGTATTTCTGAAGTGGGAAGTGAGCATGTGGAGCGTTTGTGTCAAGTGGAGCAGTATTCAACTGTTTGGCAGATGACTTCGACTATCAAGAGTCGGTTGCGAGAGGATGTTGACCTTGTTGAAATCTTCCGTTCTCTTTTTCCTTGTGGTTCCATAACGGGAGCTCCGAAAATTGCGACAATGGAGATTATAAAGGACTTGGAGCCACAACCACGCGGAGTCTACTGTGGAACGATTGGTCTCTTGCTTCCAAATGGACGACGGATTTTTAATGTTGCTATCCGAACTATTCAACTGTATCAAGGGAAAGCCATCTATGGAGTAGGTGGCGGTATTACATGGGATAGCACTTGGGAATCTGAATACCGAGAGGTTCATCAAAAGGCGGCAGTTCTCTATCGTAAACAAGCTCGTTTCCAACTGATTACGACTGGAAAAATCAGTCAGAAGAACTTGCTGTTTGAGAATCAACATATAGAAAGGCTGAGAACAGCTAGTCGGTATTTTGCTTTTCCTTTTGATGCAGAAGACTTGAAACAAAAGATAGAAGAAGAGTGTCGAGCTTGTGATTATCGCCAAGACTATCGATTGCGAATTTCTCTCGGCAAGTCTGGAGAGATAGAACTCAGTCGTCAAGTATTAACACCTCTTGGTCCAAGTTTTTGTCAGGCCAAACTTTGTCTGCAAGAAGCTAATTTGCAACAAGCCTTTACCTACTTCAAAACAAGCTACCGACCTCACTTGAGCCTAGGGGAACAAGAGAAGATTTACCATAATCAAAGAGGAGAATTGCTTGAAACCTCTATTGGAAATTTGGTTCTGAAAATCGCTGGGAAACTCTACACACCGTCTATCCGACTGGGAATCTTACCAGGAATTTACCGTCAACATTTGCTGGAAACAGGAGAGGTAGAAGAGAAAGTCGTGACCTTGGCAGATTTAGTCCAAGCAGAAGCTATTTATGGCTGTAATGCAGTCAGGGGCTTGTATGAATTGTCAGTAAGGGAGAACTAAATGAAACTAATATTTTTACATGGATTAGGCCAGTCAGCAGATAGTTGGCAAGAAGTGCAAGAGTTGCTTGTAGATTATCCTTCTGAAGCCCTAGAGTTATTTCCTTCCGGAGTTGCTACCTATCAAGAAGCCAAGGAGCGCATCTATCAGTATTTATCAAAAGAGACAGAACCTTTTGTTTTGATTGGATTGTCCTTAGGTGCTGCTCTGGCACTAGAACTTTCCAGTTACGATTTACCAAATCTTCAGGCCTTGGTTTTGTCAGGCTGTCCATTGAAAGTGGCGGGCAATATCCTTTTTTACATTCAGTTGCTGATTTTTAAACTACTTCCCAAAAGGGTGTTTGAAAAACAGGGAGCAGATAAGGCTCTTATGGTTAGAGTTTCCGAAGAATTAAAAACACTTGATTTAAGGGAGATTGCAAAGAATTGTCCCTATCCAACTTTGTTAATTTGTGGTAGTCAGGATAAGCCAAATCTTAGTTCAATGAAAGCTATTCAAGAACTGATGTCAAATTCCCAGTTCCAGATCATCCCTGACGGTCCTCATGTCTTGAATAAGGAAAAACCAAAGGAGTTTGTAGAAAATACCAGAAGTTTCCTTGAATTGCTGAAATAAGTTTGATAAAATAATATTGAAAACGATATCATAATTATGGGAGAAAGAAATGAACAAACGTCTATTTTTAAAAATGAGTCTGGCTACCCTGCCAGCTTTAGCCTTGTTTTCACAACCTGTGTTAGCAGAAGAAAACGTTCATTTTTCTAGTTGTAAGGAAGCTTGGGCGAATGGATACTCGGATATTCACGAGGGAGAACCAGGATATTCTGCCAAGTTAGACCGAGACCATGATGGTGTAGCTTGTGAATTGAAGAATGCTCCTAAGGGTGCTTTCAAAGTAAAACAATCAACGGTGGCTCAAACTAACACAAGTTCAGCAACAACAAGTGGTTGGGTTGAGCAGGATGGCGCTTGGTACTATTTTGATGAAAATGGAAATCCAGTGAAAAATGCATGGCAGGGAAACTATTACTTGAAATCAGATGGTAAAATGGCACAGAGCGAATGGATTTATGATTCTTACTATCAAGCTTGGTATTATTTGAAATCAGATGGATCTTATGCAAAGAATGCATGGCAAGGAGATTATTACCTTAAATCAAACGGTAAAATGGCACAAGGTGAGTGGCTTTATGACTCTTCTTACCAAGCCTGGTATTACTTGAAATCAGATGGTTCTTATGCTCGCAATGCATGGCAAGAAAACTACTATTTGAAATCAGATGGTAAAATGGCTAAAAATGAGCGAGTTGATGGAGGCCGTTATTATGTAGATGCTTCAGGTCTCTGGAAACCATAAGTCAGGATAAAATCCAGAAAGTTAATGCAAACCTTTGCATAAGCAACTAAAATTTGTTATACTAGTACTGTAAGCATTTTCAATTAATTCATAATGAAAAAGGAGAATATGATGAGTCAAAAGATTATTGGGATTGACCTTGGTGGAACTTCTATCAAATTTGCAATCTTGACAACAGCAGGAGAAATCCAAGAAAAATGGTCTATCAAGACCAACATTTTGGATGAGGGAAGTCATATCGTAGATGATATGATTGAGTCTATTCAACATCGTTTGGACTTGCTTGGATTGGCAGCAGCAGACTTCCAAGGTATTGGAATGGGATCACCTGGTGTGGTTGACCGTGAAAAAGGAACTGTTATCGGTGCCTACAACCTCAACTGGAAAACCCTTCAACCGATTAAAGAAAAGATTGAAAAAGCCTTGGGCATTCCATTTTTCATCGATAATGATGCCAACGTAGCAGCTCTTGGTGAACGTTGGATGGGGGCTGGTGATAACCAACCAGACGTTGTCTTTATGACACTTGGTACAGGTGTTGGTGGCGGTATCGTCGCAGAAGGCAAATTGCTTCACGGTGTTGCTGGTGCAGCAGGTGAGCTTGGCCACATCACTGTTGACTTTGACCAACCAATCGCATGTACTTGCGGTAAGAAAGGTTGCCTTGAGACAGTTGCTTCAGCAACAGGTATTGTCAACTTGACTCGTCGTTATGCCGACGAATACGAAGGTGATGCAGCCTTGAAACGCTTGATTGATAATGGAGAAGAAGTAACTGCTAAGACTGTCTTTGATTTGGCAAAAGAAGGAGACGATCTTGCTTTGATCGTTTACCGTAATTTCTCACGTTACTTGGGAATCGCTTGTGCTAACATTGGCTCAATCCTAAACCCATCAACAATCGTTATCGGTGGCGGTGTGTCAGCTGCAGGAGAATTCCTTCTACAAGGTGTTCAAAAGGTTTACGACGAAAATACCTTCCCACAAGTACGCACAACAACTAAACTAGCTCTTGCAACTCTAGGAAATGACGCTGGAGTTATCGGAGCAGCATCACTTGTATTGCAATAAAATAAAAATGACAGAGCTTGGTGATTCATCAGGCTCTTTTTCAAGATCATAATTGTAAATATAACTCTTAACTTTTTGATTTTAGAAAGGAGATTTTAAATGAATAAGTCAGAACAATCCATGTTTGAATTGGCTTTGTCCATTGCAAAAAAGCACATGAGGGACAATATGATAAGGCTGGAGTAGTTTATATCAAACACCCTCTTTTTGTAGCAAGTCTGGTCGATACGCAAGAAGAAAAGGCAGTCGCTCTATTGCACGATGTTCTTGAAGATAGCCCTTATACAGTAGAAGAACTAATATTGGCTGGTTTACCAGAGACTGTTGTTACTGCAGTGCAGGTACTGACCAAGAAAAAGGGACAAGATTATCAACAATATTTGGAACTTGTTAAATCGAATCCTATAGCACGTTGTGTCAAATTAGCAGATTTGAAACATAATTCAGATTTATCTAGACTAGCTACAATTACTGAAAAGGATCTGGAACGATTTGAAAAATACAAGAAAGCTATTGATTATCTGAGAATGTAGAAAAGCTTTTTTTATGCTATACTAGTTAGGACAATAAATGAGGTGAGAGAGAATGACAAAAGCAGATATTATTTTTAAAGAAAATATTGAACGAATCCTCAAAGACGGTGTCTTTTCTGAGCAGGCCCGTCCCAAGTACAAGGATGGGACAGTTGCCAACTCCAAGTATGTAACGGGTGCATTTGCCGAGTATGACTTGGCCAAGGGGGAATTCCCCATTACAACTTTACGCCCTATCGCTATCAAATCCGCCATCAAGGAAGTGCTCTGGATTTACCAAGACCAGTCAAATAGCCTAGACGTGCTTAATGACAAGTACAATGTTCACTACTGGAATGACTGGGAAGTGGGAGATACGGGAACCATCGGTGAGCGCTATGGTGCCGTTGTTAAGAAACACGATATCATCAATAAGATTCTCAAGCAGTTGGAAGCCAACCCTTGGAACCGCCGCAATATCATTTCGCTCTGGGATTACCAAGCTTTCGAAGAAACAGATGGGCTGCTCCCGTGCGCTTTTCAGACCATGTTTGATGTCCGCCGTGTAGATGGGGAAATTTATTTGGATGCGACCTTGACCCAGCGTTCTAATGATATGCTGGTGGCCCACCATATCAACGCTATGCAGTATGTAGCTCTTCAAATGATGATTGCCAAGCATTTTGGCTGGAAGGTTGGGAAGTTCTTCTACTTCATCAACAACCTCCATATCTATGACAATCAATTTGAACAAGCTCAGGAATTGCTTCGTCGTGAGCCGTCAAACTGCCAACCACGTTTGGTTTTGAATGTGCCAGATGGGACTAATTTCTTTGATATCAAAGCGGAAGACTTTGAGTTGGTGGATTATGACCCTGTCAAACCACAGTTGAAGTTTGACCTAGCTATTTAAAAGAATAGAAAAAAGAAGTTGAGACAATGAATCCCAACTTCTTTTGTTTCTTAACGTGATACGCGGCGGCGAGCTGCTTTTTTACGGTTTTCTTCGATGAAAGCTGCTTTTTGCTCTTCTGGTTCGATCACTTTCTTTTTAAATGCGTATACTGCACCTGCAACTGCAGCGACAGTTCCTGCGACACCTGTTACAAGACCTTTAGCGAATCCTTTAGCCATGAGTCTTCCTCCTTTATCTTCTTAATCAGCCAGCCCCCCTCAAGAGGTCACATTTTTCTGACTGACCTTTTTGTGTTATAATAATAGTAACGAAAAAATGGGAATTTTTCAAGGAAAAAAGATGAAAACAAAAATAATTGTGATTGTTGGACCGACTGCAGTTGGAAAAACAGCCCTTGCCATCGAAGTTGCAAAGCGTTTTAATGGCGAAGTGGTTAGTGGAGATAGCCAGCAAGTCTATCGAGGACTTGATATTGGGACGGCCAAGGCTAGCCCAGAGGAGCAAGCGGCTGTTCCTCATCATTTGATTGATGTTAGAGAGGTAACCGAGTCTTACTCGGCTTTTGATTTTGTTTCAGAAGCCAAGATGGCTATTGAGGATATTCACAGCCGTGGCAAGCTAGCCATTATTGCTGGTGGGACTGGACTTTATATCCAGAGCTTGCTAGAAGGTTATCACCTGGGTGGGGAGACTCCCCATGCAGAGATTTTGGCCTATCGGGCTAGTTTGGAGCCTTATACAGATGAGGAATTAGCTCATTTGGTGGAGCAAGCAGGTCTTGAAATTCCCCAATTTAATCGTCGTCGTGCTATGCGTGCCTTGGAAATTGCCCATTTTGGTCAGGATTTGGAAAATCAAGAGACCTTGTATGAACCATTGATTATCTGCTTGGATGATGAACGTAGTCAATTATATGAACGTATCAATCACCGAGTGGACCTGATGTTTGAAGCTGGACTTCTAGACGAAGCCAAGTGGTTGTTTGACCATTATCCAGATGTGCAGGCTGCTAAAGGAATTGGCTATAAGGAACTCTTTCCTTACTTCCGTGGAGAGCAGACCTTGGAGGAAGCCAGTGAGAGTCTCAAACAGGCGACTCGTCGTTTTGCCAAGCGTCAGCTAACTTGGTTCCGTAATCGCATGCAGGTCACCTTTTATCAGATTGGAGAAGCTGGTGTGCAAGACCGCATTTTAAGCCAGATAGAGGAGTTTTTAGATGATTGATACGGAAAAAAAAGAGGAGCGAGTCCTGCTCATTGGTGTGGAATTGCAGGGCATGGACAATTTTGACCTCTCCATGGAAGAATTGGCCAGTCTAGCTAAGACAGCTGGGGCAGTCGTTGTAGATAGTTACAGACAGAAACGTGAAAAATATGATTCCAAGACCTTCGTCGGCTCTGGTAAGTTGGAAGAAATTGCACTCATGGTAGATGCAGAAGAAATCACCACTGTCATCGTCAACAACCGTCTGACCCCAAGGCAAAATGTCAATCTAGAGGAAGTTCTGGGTGTTAAGGTCATTGACCGTATGCAGTTGATTTTGGATATCTTTGCTATGCGAGCTCGAAGCCATGAAGGGAAGCTCCAAGTCCACCTAGCCCAGCTCAAATATCTCTTGCCCCGCTTGGTTGGTCAGGGGATTATGCTCAGTCGTCAGGCAGGGGGAATTGGTTCCCGTGGACCTGGTGAAAGCCAGCTGGAGCTGAACCGTCGTAGCGTTCGCAACCAAATCACAGATATCGAGCGCCAGCTCAAGGTGGTTGAGAAAAATCGGGCGACTGTCAGAGAAAAACGTCTGGAGTCTAGCACCTTTAAGATTGGTTTGATTGGTTATACCAATGCTGGGAAGTCAACTATCATGAACACCTTAACCAGTAAGACCCAGTATGAGGCTGACGAACTCTTTGCGACTCTGGACGCGACGACTAAGAGTATTCATCTAGGGGGCAATCTTCAAGTAACTTTGACAGATACAGTGGGCTTTATCCAAGATTTGCCGACAGAGTTGGTGTCCAGTTTCAAGTCAACCTTGGAAGAAAGCAAGTATGTAGACCTTCTGGTTCATGTTATCGATGCCAGCAATCCTTACCATGAGGAGCATGAAAAAACAGTTCTTTCCATCATGAAAGACCTGGACATGGAAGATATTCCTCGTCTGACACTTTATAATAAAGCGGATTTGGTGGAGGATTTCACGCCTACCCAAACGCCTTATGCCCTCATTTCTGCCAAGTCTGAGGATAGTCGTGAGAACTTGCAGGCACTATTTTTAGAGAAAATCAAGGATATTTTTGAATCCTTTACCCTGCGCGTTCCTTTTTCAAAGTCCTACAAGATTCATGATTTAGAAAGTGTTGCGATTCTTGAAGAACGTGATTATCAAGATGACGGAGAAGTCATTACAGGCTACATTTCTAAGAAAAATAAATGGAGGTTAGAGGAATTTTATGACTGATATTAAAACGTTGGCTCTAAAATATGGGGGCTATACAAGTCTGGACAAGGTCTATCTGGATCAGCTTCTAGCTGGCAAGACAGAGCAGGAGCAGTTGGCACTTATCACACCTCCGCCCAGCGTTGTCAATGCTTATTTTGCAGAACTTTACCAAAAAAAGAGTCCTGAAGCGGCAACCGATTATTTTGCGGAACTCAGTCAAGAACTGAATCTTTACAATACTGAACCTAGTTTCACCCTCGAAAACAAGCCTTTTATTCGCCTAAACCTGTCTGGTAAATCCTTTGGTTTTTGTTATGAGAGTGAGGGTCTGGGTCGAATTTTCTCTGAAAATGAAGAGGTTATTTCAGAAGATTTGCTCTTTGAAATTGCGCAAATTTTCCCCCATCAACTGATCTTTGAAGAGTCTGGTAAGATTTACATGAAGGCTGTCGGGGACGAGGAAGTTGTTAGCGTGGAAAATATCACAGCTTTGACTGATTTAGAAATCTTAACTGATGGTCGCAAGCGTCTTAAAGGCTATAGCCAAGAGGATTTATTGCAAGAAGCTGTTGCTTTTTCTGGCAAGCGCTATTTCCGATCGGAAAACCGCACAGCCATGTTATATATTGATTAATTAGAAAGTATCGAATGGATATTCAATTTTTAGGAACGGGGGCTGGTCAGCCCTCTAAAGCCCGCAATGTCTCAAGTCTCGCCCTGAAACTCTTGGACGAGATTAACGAAGTCTGGCTCTTTGACTGTGGAGAAGGTACGCAAAATCGCATTCTTGAAACGACAATTCGACCACGTAAGGTCAGCAAAATCTTTATCACCCATCTACATGGAGACCACATTTTTGGCCTGCCAGGTTTCCTTTCTAGCCGTGCCTTTCAAGCCAATGAAGAGCAGACAGATTTGGAAATCTATGGACCGCAAGGGATTAAGTCATTTGTCTTAACCAGCCTTCGTGTGTCAGGTTCGCGCCTGCCTTACCGTATTCATTTTCATGAGTTTGACCAAGATTCTCTAGGAAAAATCCTTGAGACCGATAAATTCGCGGTGTATGCAGAGGAGCTGGACCACACTATTTTCTGTGTTGGCTATCGTGTTATCCAAAAGGATCTAGAAGGAACGCTGGATGCTGAAAAACTCAAGGCTGCTGGTGTCCCATTTGGCCCACTTTTTGGGAAAATCAAAAACGGTCAGGATGTTGTTTTGGAAGATGGAACTGAAATCAAGGCAGCAGACTATATCTCAGCTCCACGTCCAGGTAAAATTATCACTATTTTAGGAGACACTCGAAAAACGGATGCCAGTGTGCGTCTGGCTGTCAATGCCGATGTCCTAGTTCATGAGTCCACTTATGGCAAGGGTGATGAAAAAATTGCTCGTAACCATGGCCACTCTACTAACATGCAAGCTGCGCAAGTAGCGGTAGAAGCAGGTGCCAAACGCCTCTTGCTCAACCATATCAGTGCCCGTTTCCTCTCAAAAGATATCAGCAAGCTCAAAAAAGATGCTGCTAGTGTTTTTGAAAATGTCCATGTGGTCAAAGACTTGGAAGAAGTGGAAATCTAGCAGTCACAGAAAGGAACAGTATGTCTACTATTCTCATTACAGGAGCTAGCGGTGGCCTAGCACAAGAGATGGTCAAACTCTTGCCAAATGACCAACTTATCTTGCTTGGTCGAAATAAGGAAAAATTAGCCCAACTCTACGGAAACCATCCCCATGCAGAATTGATGGAAATCGATATTACCGATGATTCAGCTTTAGAAACTCTGGTAGCAGACCTCTATCTCCGTTATGGCAAGATTGATGTTTTGATAAACAACGCTGGTTACGGGATTTTTGAGGAATTTTACCAGATTTCTGACCAAGATATTCATCAGATGTTCGAGGTCAATACCTTTGCCCTAATGAATCTGTCTCGTCGCCTTGCGGCTCGAATGAAGGAAAGTCGAAAAGGCCATATCATCAATATTGTTAGCATGGCAGGTTTGATTGCTACTGGCAAGTCCAGTCTCTACTCAGCAACTAAGTTTGCTGCTATTGGTTTTTCAAATGCTCTGCGCCTCGAACTTATGCCCTATGGAGTCTATGTGACAACAGTCAATCCAGGACCAATCCGAACAGGATTTTTTGACCAGGCCGATCCAGATGGCACCTATCTCAAGTCGGTTGACCGCTTCCTGTTGAAACCAGATGCAGTGGCTAAAAAGATTGTCAAGATTATAGGAAAAAACAAACGAGAACTCAATCTACCGATGTTGTTGCACCTAGCCCATAAGTTTTACACCCTCTTTCCCAAGCTAGCAGATAAGTTGGCAGGGGAAACTTTTAACTATAAATAGAAGAAGTTCCTTTCAAAGGGACTTTTTTACTTTTTTAATTTAAATGTTAATGAATGCTTTTCTTTTAAAACTACATTCAGTTTTTTTAATTCTTCTACAAATTTTAGAAAAAACAATCAAAAGCTAAATTCCCAAACTAACTTCCACCGCTGGTAAAAGTGGAAGTTAGTCTGATAAAAATCGTAAAAACCAGTGGAAATCCGTGTCAGGGTAAGTTCCACTGGTTTTACTAATGCTTGATTTCATCGCTTTTGTAACCAAAATGAATCAAAAAAAAGAGCGCACAAAATCCCCTCATCTGAAAGCGTTTCAGATTAAGTTCCGCTATGGTGGAAGTTAGTGTGAGACGTTTGAATGGGGTTGAAGGTTAATTTTTAGAACGAGTAATGTAGCAAACTGACAGACGTCTTCTGCAGGTATTTTAGAAATACCAAGAAGCTTAGGAATCTCTTCTCTGTAAGTAAAAGCAAGGAGTTCATGGGCTGACTTTCCATTCAAAGCAGCGCGTTTGACACTGTTGACATGCGAACAAACGAGATTAATGTCCTCTTGAGTTAAGTTGTCAAAAGAAGTTCCCTTTGGTAGAATATCGCGAATCAGCGTGTGATTTTTCTCAATTCTGTCTTTCTGGTCAGAGCGATTAGGGTCACAAAAGAAGAGTCTACTCTCTCCTCGCACATCCATTTCGATTTCATCAACCCTGACAAACTCTTCACCATTATCTGTCAGAATGACAGGAAAGAGTTGGAAGAAATCTTTGTCAGCTTGGTGAAGAGTGTTCTTGATGTCATAGAGGTGTTTGGTAACCTCAAGGGCAGTTTTATTATCCAGAAGTCTAGCGAAGATAAAGTTACAGAAAGATAGATTGAAGGTGAGTAGGACTTTACCTCCCATCCTCCCCAGAACTGTATCCATTTCTAGCCAAGAGTCTAGTTGATTAAGGGCTAAATAGTTTTGGAAATCCTCATAGGAACGGCTTTTTTCGCTTCTTTAGGGATGGAAGGTAGCTTACTTTTCCGTCTTTCTTTGAATTTAACGGCTCTGGCTAGGTCAATAGGAGCGATAGATAGGTATCCTTTTCGGATGTGTCGATAGACAGTTGAGGAGCTGACATCAAGGTTATGAGTTTTGAGGATATGATAGATGTGTTGTCCCTTTTTAACACCATCAGAAATGACTTTGTCCATGTCCCAGAAGGTCTTGGAATTGAGGGGAGTTCCTTCACGAGCTTCGACAAGAGTTTGTTCGTACTGCTTTTGAGCTTGCTTAGCGAGGTAGAAGATTTTTTTAAATCCACAATTTTGTCTTCTTTTAGGGCATCCATTACAGACAAAGGTATCCTTATCGAGTAGAGGACAAGGAAGGTTGTTAGAGGTAGAGTCTCTAATTTATTTGTTTCGTTTGACTTCTTTAGAAACAGTAGTTGGGTCTTTTAGAATAAGTTGCCTAATAGCTTTGAATGTTTCCCCGCGTTCTAAGCCTAATTGGATATCATTGCGGTCTGAAAGTGTAAGGTGTTTCTTTTTTGTCATAGTAGACCTCATTTCTAACTCAAACGTCTTACACTTAATTCCACCATAAAAATCCGTTTTAGACTAATTTCCACTTTGACCAGCCAAGTGGAAGTTACTTTGAGAAGTTACCTAAACAATCAAAAATATTATTTTATATCTTAAAGTATTGAAAATTCCTATATTATTTTATAAAATAAGGATAAAAGACTATTAAAAGTGATGCGCTCACATAAAAATGAAAACGATTACTAAAAGGAGAGTTTTTATGGGAAAAGGCCATTGGAATCGGGAAAGAGTTTATAGCATTCGTAAGTTTGCTGTGGGAGCTTGCTCAGTAATGATTGGGACTTGTGCAGTTCTATTAGGAGGAAATATAGCTGGAGAATCTGTAGTTTATGCGGATGAAACACCTATTACTCATACTGCTGAGAAACCTAAAGAGGAAGAACCGATAGTAGAATAAAAGGTTGATCAATCTTTGGAAACTAAAAATGTAGTCGAAAGGGCAGAACACAGCGAAACTAGCTTAACTGGATCTATTGTATCTGAGAAGAAAGAAGATGAAGCTGTAACTCCAAAAGAGGAAAAAGTGTCTGCTAAACCTGAAGAAAAAGCGCCAAAGGTAGAATCACAAGCTTCAAGTCAAGAAAAACCGGTCAAGGAAGATGATAAAAGTGAATTTTAATCAAAATTGGCACTTTAAACTCAATGTAAATTCTAAGGAGGCCATTAAACCGAATGCAGACGTATCTACGTGGAAAAAATTAGATTTACTGCATGACTGGAGTATCTTTAATGATTTCGATCATGAATCTCCTGCCCAAAACAAAGGTGGACAGCTTAACGGTGGTGAAGCTTGGTATCGCAAGACTTTCAAACTTGATGAAAAAGACCTCAAGAAAAATGTTCGCCTTACTTTTGATGGCGTCTACATGGATTCTCAAGTTTATGTCAATGGTCAGTTAGTGGGGCATTACCCAAATGGTTATAATCAATTTTCATATGATATCACTAAATATTTGAATAAAGATAGACGTGAGAATGTAATTGATGTTCATGCAGTCAATAAACAGCCAAGTAGTCGTTGGTATTCAGGAAGTGGTATCTATCGTGATGTAACTTTACAAGTGACAGATAAGGTTCATGTTGAGAAAAATGGGACAACCATTTTAATACCAAAACTTGAAGAACAACAACATGGCAAGGTTGAAACTCATGTAACCAGCAAAATCGTCAATACGGACGACAAAGACCACGAACTTGTTGCCGAATATCAAATTGTTGAACGTGGTGGGCAGCATGTAACAGGCTTAGTTCGTACATCTAGTCGTACTTTGAAAGCTCATGAAACGACACAACTTGATGCTATTTTAGAAGTTGAAAAACCAAAGCTCTGGACAGTCCTAAGTGATAAACCTGCTTTGTACGAATTGGTTACTCGTGTATATCGTGACGGTCAGTTTGTGGATGCTAAGAAAGATCTGTTTGGTTATCGTTACTATAACTGGACACCAAATGAAGGTTTCTTTTTGAATGGTGAACGTATTAAATTCCATGGTGTTTCTTTACACCACGATTACGGAGCACTTGGAGCGGAAGAAAACTATAAAGCTGAGTACCGTCGTCTTAAACAGATGAAAGAAATGGGTGTCAATTCCATTCGTACAACGCATAACCCTGCCAGTGAGCAAACCTTGCAAATAGCTGCTGAACTTGGTTTGCTTGTTCAAGAAGAAGCCTTTGATACTTGGTATGGAGGCAAGAAACCATATGACTACGGACGTTTCTTTGAAAAAGATGCTACTCATCCAGAAGCTAAAAAAGATGAAAAATGGTCTGATTTTGACTTACGTACCATGGTTGAAAGAGGCAAAAACAATCCAGCTATCTTCATGTGGTCAATCGGTAATGAAATCGGTGAAGCTAATGGTGATGCTCATTCACTAGCTACAGTAAAGCGTTTGGTCAAGGTTATTAAAGACGTTGATAAGACACGCTACGTTACTATGGGAGCAGATAAGTTCCGTTTCGGTAATGGTAGTGGTGGACATGAGAAAATTGCCGAAGAATTAGATGCTGTTGGTTTTAACTACTCTGAAGATAACTATAAAGCTCTTCGAGCTAAGCATCCAAAATGGTTGATTTATGGTTCTGAAATCTCTTCAGCAACTCGTACTCGTGGTAGTGATTATCGTCCTGAACGTGAATTGAAACATAGTAATGGACCTGAACGTAATTGCGAACAGTCAGACTACGGTAATGACAGAGTCGGCTGGGGTAAAACAGCCACAGATTCATGGACTTTTGACCGAGACAATGCTGGCTATGCTGGTCAATTTATCTGGACTGGGACAGACTATATTGGGGAGCCAACACCTTGGCATAACCAAAACCACACGCCAGTTAAGAGTTCATACTTTGGTATTGTAGATACTGCAGGTATTCCAAAATATGACTTCTATCTCTACCAAAGTCAATGGGTTTCAGTTAAAAAGAAACCAATGGTCCATCTTCTTCCTCACTGGAACTGGGAAAATGAAGAGTTAGCATCAAAAGTAGCTGATTCAGAAGGCAAGATTCCAGTTCGTGCTTATTCGAATGCTTCTAGTGTAGAATTGTTTTTAAATGGCCAGTCTCTAGGAGAGAAGAAATTTAACAAAAAGTAAACTAGCGATGGAAGAACATACCAAGAGGAAGCTAATGCTAAAGAGCTTTATCTCGAGTGGAAGGTTGCTTATAAACTAGGAACTCTAGAAGCAGTGGCTCGCGATGATGCTAGTAAAGAGATTGCAAGAGATAAAATTACTACTGCGGGGCAACCAGCAGGTGTACGCCTCATCAAGGAAGAAAATGCAATCGCAGCAGATGGCAAAGATTTGACTTACATCTACTACGAAATTGTAGACAGTGAAGGCAATGTTGTTCCAACTGCTAACAATCTCGTTCGCTTCCAATTGCATGGGTAAGGACAGCTAGTCGGTGTCGATAATGGGGAACAAGCTAGCCGTGAACGTTACAAAGCGCAGCCAGATGGTTCTTGGGTTCGTAAAGCCTTTAATGGTAAGGGTGTTGCAATTGTCAAGTCAACTGAGCAAGCAGGTAAATTCACGCTTACTGCTCATTCTGATCTCTTGAAGTCTGCGCAAGTAACTGTCTTTACTGGTAAACAAGAAGATAAAGAAAAAACAGTTTTAGGAACAGAAACACCAAAAGTACGCACAGTTATTTCTCAAATTCCAAAAATGCCGAAAACAGTAGGTTTTGTATACAGCGATGGTAGTCGTGAAAAACTTCCAGTAACTTGGTCTCAAGTCGATGTTAGTCAAGCAGGAGTTGTGACTGTTAAAGGTACAGCAAATGGACGTGAGGTAGAGGCTCGTGTCGAGGTTCTAGCAATTGCGAAAGAATTACCAACAGTTAAACGTGTTGCTTCAGGATCAGACTTGAACACTGTAGATAAATATGTGTCAATACTTGTAACCGATGGAAGTGTACAAGAGTACGAAGTAGATAGCTGGGAGGTTGCGGAAGCAGATAAAGCCAAACTTTCAGTAGCTGGATCACGTATTCAAATGACTGGTCAGTTAGCTGGAGAAACTATTCATGCAACTCTTGTGGTAGAAGAAGGAAATGCTGCAGCACCTGTAGTGCCAACTGTTACTGTTGGAGGTGAAGCAGTAACAGGTCTTACTAGTCAACAACCAATGCAATACCGCACTCTTGCTTATGGTGCCCAATTGCCAGAAGTCACAGCAAATGCTGAAAATGCTGATGTTACAGTTCTTCAAGCAAGCGCAGCAAATGACATGCGTGCAAGCATCTTTGTTCAATCTAAAGATGGTGGCCCTCTTCAAACCTATGCAATTCAATTCCTAGAAGAAGCACCAAAAATTGCTCACTTGAGCTTGCAAGTGGAACAAGCTGACGGTCTCAAAGAAGACCAAACAGTCAACTTGTCGATTCGAGCTCACTATCAAGATGGAACGCAAGCTGTATTACCAGCTGATAAGGTGACCTTCTCTACAAGCGGTGAAGGGGAAGTTGTAGTCCGAAAAGGAATGCTTGAGTTGCATAAACCAGGAGCACTCACTCTGAAAGCTGAATATGAGGGTGCTACAGGTCAAATCAATCTCACTATACAAGCAAATATTGAGAAGAAGATTGCGCAATCCATCCGTCCTGTAAATGTAGTGACAGATTTACACCAAGAACCTACTCTTCCGTCAACAGTAACTGTTGAGTATGACAAAGGTTTCCCTAAAACTCATAAAGTCACTTGGCAAGCTATTCCGAAAGAAAAACTAGACTCCTATCAAACCTTTGAAGTGCTAGGTAAAGTTGAAGGCATTGACCTTGAAGCGCGTGCTAAAGTATCTGTAGAAGGCATCGTTTCAGTTGAAGAAGTTAGTGCGACAACTCCAGTCGCAGAAGCACCACAATTACCAGAAAGCGTTCGTACATATGATTCAAATGGTCACGTTTCATCAGCTAAGGTTGCATGGGATGCGATTCGTCCAGAGCAATACGCTCAGGAAGGTGTCTTTACAGTTAATGGTCGCTTAGAAGGTACTCAATTAACAACTAAACTTCATGTTCGAGTATCTGCTCAAACTGAGCAAGGTGCAAACATTTCTGACCAATGGACCGGTTCAGAATTGCCACTTGCCTTTGCTTCAGACTCAAATCCAACCGACCCTGTTTCAAATGTCAACGATAAGTTGATTTCCTTTAATGACCGACCAGCCAATCGTTGGACAAACTGGAATCGTAGTAATCCAGAAGCTTCAGTCGGTGTTCTGTTTGGAGATTCAGGTATCTTGAGCAAACGCTCCGTTCATAATCTAAGTGTCGGATTCCACGAAGACCATGGAGTTGGTGCACCGAAGTCTTATGTGATTGAGTATTATGTTGGTAATACTGCTCCAACAGCTCCTAAGAATCCTAGCTTTGTAGGCAATGAGGACCATGTCTTTAATGATTCTGCCAACTGGAAACCAGTGACTAATCTAAAAGCCCCTGCTCAACTCAAGGCTGGAGAAATGAACCACTTTAACTTTGATAAAGTTGAAACCTATGCTGTTCGTATTCGCATGGTCAAAGCAGATAACAAGCGTGGAACGTCTATCACAGAAGTACAAATCTTTGCGAAACAAGTTACGGCAGCCAAGCAAGGACAAACAAGAATCCAAGTTGACGGCAAAGACTTAGCAAACTTCAACCCTGATTTGACAGACTACTACCTTGAGTCTGTAGATGGAAAAGTTCCGGCAGTCACAGCAAGTGTTAGCAACAATGGTCTCGCTACCGTCGTTCCAAGCGTTCGTGAAGGTGAGCCAGTTCGTGTCATCGCGAAAGCTGAAAATGGCGACATCTTAGGAGAATACCGTCTGCACTTCACTAAGGATAAGAACTTACTTTCTCATAAACCAGTTGCTGCGGTTAAACAAGCTCGCTTGGTACAAGTAGGTCAAGCACTTGAATTGCCGACTAAGGTTCCAGTTTACTTCACAGGTAAAGACGGCTACTAAACAAAAGACCTGACAGTTGAATGGGAAGAAGTTCCAGCGGAAAATCTGACAAAAGCAGGTCAATTTACTGTTCGAGGTCGTGTCCTTGGTAGTGACCTTGTTGCTGAGTTCACTGTACGAGTGACAGACAAACTTGGTGAGGTTCTTTCAGATAACCCTAACTATGATGAAAATGGTAATCAGGCCTTTGCTTCAGCAACCAACGATATTGATAAAAACTCTCATGACCGCGTTGACTATCTCAATGACGGAGATCATTCAGAAAATCGTCGTTGGACAAACTGGTCTGCAAGACCGTCTACCAATCCAGAAGTATCAGCAGGCGTCATCTTCCGTGAAAACGGTAAGATTGTCGAACGGACTGTTGCGCAAGCTAAACTTCACTTCTTTGCAGATAGTGGTACAGATGCACCATCTAAACTTGTTTTGGAACGCTATGTCGGCCCAGACTTTGAAGTGCCGACCTATTATTCAAACTACCAAGCCTACGAATCTGGACATCCATTTAACAATCCAGAAAATTGGGAAGCTGTTCCTTATCGTGCGTATAAAGATATTGCAGCTGGTGATGAAATCAACGTAACATTCAAAGCTGTCAAAGCCAAAGCTATGAGATGGCGTATGGAGCGTAAAGCAGATAAGAGCGGTGTTGCGATGATTGAGATGACCTTCCTTGCACCAAGCGAATTGCCTCAAGAAAGTACTCAATCGAAGATTCTTGTAGATGGAAAAGAACTTCCTGATTTCGCTGAAAATCGTCAAGATTATCAAATTACCTATAAAGGTCAACGTCCAAAAGTCTCAGTTGAAGAAAACAATCAAGTAGCTTCAACTGTGGTGAATAGTGGTGATGATAGTCTTCCAGTACTTGTTCGTCTCGTTTCAGAAAGTGGAAAACAAGTTAAGGAATACCGTATCCAGTTGACCAAGGAAAAACCAGTTTCTGAGAAAACAGTTGCTGCAGTACAAGAAGAACTTCCGAAACTTGAATTGGTTGAAAAAGATTTAGCCTACAAGACAGTTGAGAAAAAAGATTCAACACTGTTTCTTGGTGAAACTCGTGTAGAACAAGAAGGAAAAGTTGGTAAGGAACGTATCTTTACAGGCATTAATCCTGATGGAAGTAAGTAAGAAAAACTCCATGAGGTGGTAGAGGCACCAACAGACCGCATTGTCTTGGTTGGAACCAAACTAGGAACTTTTCCTCCAGAAGACGAAGTTAAAAATCTTGTTCTGAATCGCCCAGAACTTGTAGTCGAAGAAGAAACCATTGACTTCAAGGTTCAGGAACAAAAGAATGACAAACTTCCAGCAGGTCAAACTCGTGTTCTCCAAGAAGGAAGACAAGGCGTTCGTGTTCACTTGATTGAGGTTGAAAATGGTAAGCGAACTGAAAAGGATAGCTATGATAAAGTTTTGGTTCAGAATCGCATCGTAGAAGTCGGCACAGCTGGTGAAACAACTATACCAGTAGCTCAAGAAGCTACAAAACCACAAGTGTCAGAAAAAGCAGATACAAAACAAATCGCTTTAAGTGAAGCCAGTCAAGCTAATAAAGTGCAGTTGCCAAATACAGGAAGTGCGGTAAGCCAAGCAGCAGTAGCAGCAGGTTTAGCTCTTCTAAGTTTGAGTGCAGGATTAGTAGCTACTAAAGGTAAAAAGAAGACTAGAAATTTTGATACCTTCTTTATCATTAAAGACCAGAGAGAAACTCTTGTCCTAGATAGAAGATAAAGAGTCTGGGACAAAAGTCTAACCTTAGATATAAAAAGCGAACAAAACGAGTTATCTGACACTCAGAATTCTGTCTTGTTCGCTTTTTTGTCTAATCAATCGATTTTAAAATTTATAATAAAGAATTCCGAAAATCAAAATCTTTTTGTCCCAGCCTCTTTTCTTTGATACGACGGGCATGTCGTGCATCTGAGGTGTAAGTCCTCCGTGGGCACTCGCTACCGGTGAACCCAATAGCGATTCCCAAGCCTGATTATCGTGAGGTAGCGGGGAGAGGAAAGGATAGCGAAATCGTGGCTCTACAAACAGGAACGTGATAGTAAGGCGTATATAGCGGATAAGGGGGCCTGAAACTCTAAAGTCCAAAAAGGTAGTAACCTATATGCGTAAATTACGAGAGTAATTGAATTCGGACTAAGATTTATCTTTTTCACTGTAACCTTTTAACGTCCTCATATCTTGTATAAACGAGGAAAGATGTACGACTTATCCC
This sequence comes from Streptococcus mitis, assembly GCF_965111735.1. GTDB lineage: Bacteria > Bacillota > Bacilli > Lactobacillales > Streptococcaceae > Streptococcus > Streptococcus mitis_DR. The sequence continues at coordinate 1,452,912 of NZ_OZ217346.1, read as the reverse complement.
GTGAGGTCTCATGAGCGCTGAAAGCGTAGTAACAACGAATCATGAGAAGTCAGCCGAGCCCATAGTAGTGAGGAAACTTCTGTAATGGAAGTGGAGCGAAGGGGTGAACAACTAATTGAAGTAATCCTACTTCACTTGTGCCTGTAAAACGAACGGTCTGATAGAACTGGACTCTGTCACGTACTGACTAGATGAAAGTTCACTAATATAAGATGTCCCTCAGGCACCAAAACAAGAAAGGAATACGCACATGTCAAAATTGCTAGATAAGATATTATCACGCGAAAATATGCTGGAAGCTTACAATTAAGTAAAATCCAATAAGGGCTCAGCTGGGATTGATGGAATTACTATCGAAGATATGGATAATTATCTCAGACAAAACTGGCGCCTGACTAAGGAACTGATAAAACAGAGAAAATATAAGCCTCAACCAGTTCTCAGAGTTGAGATTCCCAAACCAAACGGAGGTATCCGTCAACTAGGAATTCCAACAGTTATGGATAGAATGATTCAATAGGTCATTGTTCAAGTCATTAGCCCTATCTGTGAACCCCATTTCTCAGATACGAGCTATGGATTTAGACCAAATAGGTCGTGTGAAAAAGCTATCATGAAGCTCTTAGAGTACTTAAATGACGGCTATGAGTGGATAGTGGATATAGACCTAGAGAAATTTTTCGATGAGGAAATTTATCTCCTCTCTTATCCAATATCATGCTTAATGAATTGGACAAGGAATTAGAAAAGAGGGGACTTCGATTTGTGCGCTACGCAGATGATTGTGTGATTACGGTCGGAAGCGAGGCTGCCGCTAAGCGTGTGATGTATTCAGTCAGTCGTTTTATTGAGAAACGGCTAGGTTTGAAAGTAAACATGACCAAGACTAAGATTACCAGACCAAGAGAGTTGAAATATCTAGGTTTTGGGTTCTGGAAATCATCAGACGGTTGGAAAAGTCGTCCACATCAAGATAGTGTTCGGAGATTTAAGCTTAAATCACAGAGGAAATGGAGTATAGACCTAACAAGACGTATTGAGCAACTGAATTTGTCTATTCGAGGATGGATAAACTATTTCTCATTGGGAAATATGAAAAGTATAGTCACTAGCATAGATGAGCGCTTGCCTACTCGCCTACGAGTGATTATCTGGAAGCAATGGAAGAAGAAATCTAGACGATTATGGGGATTGCTTAAGTTAGGGGTTCCTAAATGGATAGCAGATAAGGTATCTGGCTGGGGCGACCACTATCAATTAGTAGCTCAGAAGTCGGTACTTAAACGTGCGATATCAAAACCAGTCCTTGAAAAACGTGGACTGGTTTCGTGTTTGGATTATTACCTTGAACGACATGCGTTAAAAGTAGTTGAACCGCCGTATGCCGAACGGCACGTACGGTGGTGTGAGAGGGGCTAGAGATTATCCCCTACTCGATTGTAAAATCGTATAGTGTTACTGTCTATCTTATTTTGAAGAGAAAGCAAAAATCCCTATAAAATGTTTAGGGATTCGATTATTTCATTAAGAACAATTCAACAATCATCTCGATATACATGACAAGGGTTAATAAGAATCCTGCACGCCAGAAGAATTTGATGAATTTAGGATAGTAAAAGCTGCGTTTTTTCAAAAGGAAGAAAAAAACAAGAATAATGGCTAGGAGTGAGAGGGCTAGGCCTAGTCTAGGGAGGAAATTATGGGTAAAGGTTTTAGCTGTGATTAGGTAGTACTCAAATACCAAGACTGGAAAAGCCAAATCCGCAAAGTTTCGTCCTAGTTTTTTTAATCTAAAAAGTTTGGTTATGATAATGCAGACTACTAAGGTCAGTATCAATAATAAAATAGATGCTAATTTCATTAAAATCATATCCATATTGTATCATAAAAAGTCGCTAAAGGAAATGAGAAACAGAGGAATTTATAGGAAAGTCAGGCTTTTGAGATTGTGGGTGTTTTTTGTTATAATGAAAGTTATGAAATCTTATAATACCTTGAATGATTATTATCGGAAACTCTTTGGAGAAAAGACTTTTAAAGTCCCTATTGATGCGGGGTTTGACTGTCCCAATCGTGATGGGACTGTGGCTCATGGAGGCTGTACTTTTTGTACGGTTTCAGGTTCTGGAGATGCTATCGTAGCACCGGACGCGCCTATTCGTGAGCAATTTTATAAGGAAATTGACTTTATGCACCGTAAGTGGCCGGATGTTCAAAAGTATCTGGTTTATTTTCAAAATTTTACCAACACCCATGAAAAGCTGGAAGTCATCCGAGAGCGCTATGAGCAGGCTATCAATGAGCCAGGTGTAGTAGGAATCAATATCGGAACGCGCCCAGATTGTTTACCAGACGAAACTATCGAATATTTGGCTGAGTTGTCGGAACGCATGCATGTGACAGTTGAATTGGGCTTGCAGACCACTTATGAAGCAACCTCTGATCTGATTAACCGTGCCCATTCCTATGAGTTGTACGTGGAAACGGTCAAGCGTTTGAGAAAGTATCCCAAGATTGAGATTGTTTCCCATCTGATCAATGGACTTCCTGGTGAAACCCATGAGATGATGATTGAAAATGTCCGTCGCTGTGTCACGGATAACGATATTCAAGGGATTAAACTGCATTTGCTTCACCTGATGACCAATACGCGTATGCAACGTGATTACCACGAAGGACGCTTGCAACTGATGAGCCAGGACGAATATGTCAAGGTTATCTGTGACCAATTGGAGATCATTCCCAAGCATATCGTCATCCATCGAATCACAGGAGATGCACCTAGGGATATGCTGATTGGTCCTATGTGGAGCCTCAATAAATGGGAAGTCCTCAACAGCATTGAGATGGAGATGAGACGTCGTGGAAGTGTTCAAGGATGCAAGGCTGTAAAACAGGAGTTTGAAAATGAAAAGACCACTTGAGATGGCACATGATTTTTTGGCTGAGGTTGTAACTCAGGACGATATCGTAGTGGATGCGACTATGGGAAATGGCCATGACACGCTTTTTCTGGCCAAGCTAGCCAAGCAAGTCTATGCCTTTGATATTCAGGAGCAAGCCTTGGAAAAGACCCAAGAGCGTTTGAACCAAGCTGGCCTGACAAATGCCCAGTTAATCTTGCAAGGTCATGAGACACTGGATCAGTTTGTGACAGAAGTCAAGGCAGGAATTTTTAATCTGGGGTATCTGCCGTCAGCTGATAAGTCTGTCATCACCCGACCACAGACAACGATTGAAGCATTAGAAAAGCTGTGTGGCTTACTTGTCAAAGGGGGCCGGATTGCTATCATGATCTATTATGGTCATGAAGGAGGCGACCTCGAGAGGGATGCTGTCTTGGATTTTGTTAGTCAGTTGAACCAACAAGAGTACACAGCTGCCATCTACAGAACTTTAAACCAAGTCAACAACCCACCATTTTTAGTAATGATTGAAAAATTAGAGAGATATAGACATGGATAAACAATACCTACGTGAAAAGCTGGATGCCATGCGCCAGAATTTTGTTGAGTCAACCCACCACGAACGAGCGGTGGGTGTGTTAGACCAAGCACACATGAGCAAAAAAATGCTTAAAATCAAGAAAAAATTAGTTGCTCTTGAAATGGAACGGTGCCAGAGAAAAATTGAGCACAAAGACTGTTCCAAGATTGACCAAAAAATCAAAGAGCAGAAGGAGATATTTGAATCCTGTTGTAAAAAAGATTAAGGAGGAAGTACGTGGAATTACTGATTTACCTCATCCTATTTTTACTGGTTTTGATTGTCTCGAGTACAACCAATAAGCTCCTGCCCTTTTTGCCCCTCCCTTTGGTGCAAATTCTTTTGGGAATCGTGATTGGTCTCTTTTTACCCAATGCTGACTTTCACCTCAATACGGAGTTGTTTTTGGCACTGGTTATCGGGCCCTTGCTTTTCAGAGAGTCGGAAGAAGCGGATATTACGGCTATTTTAAAACACTGGCGAATCATTGTTTATCTCATATTTCCAGTGATTTTCATCTCGACCTTGAGTTTGGGAGGCTTGGCACATCTTCTTTGGTTTAGTATTCCTTTGGCAGCTTGCTTGGCTGTTGGGGCGGCCCTTGGACCAACGGATTTGGTGGCCTTTGCCTCTCTTTCTGAGCGCTTTAGCTTTCCTAAGCGCGTCTCCAATATCCTTAAGGGTGAAGGACTCTTGAATGACGCATCTGGTTTAGTGGCCTTTCAGGTAGCTTTGACAGCTTGGACAACTGGGGCCTTTTCCCTTGGGCAAGCTAGTAGTTCGCTCATCTTTTCAATTCTAGGCGGTTTTTTGATTGGCTTTTTAACAGCCATGATCAACCGTTTCCTTCATAGCTTCTTGCTAAGTGTGAGAGCAACGGATATTGCTAGTGAGCTCCTTCTGGAATTGAGTTTGCCCTTGGTAACCTTCTTCCTGGCAGAAGAAGTCCACGTTTCAGGGATTATTGCCGTTGTAGTTGCTGGGATTTTAAAGGCAAGTCGCTTCAAGAAAATCACGCTCCTCGAAGCCCAAGTGGATACGGTGACCGAGACGGTCTGGCACACAGTGAACTTTATGCTCAACGGTTCTGTCTTTGTGATTTTAGGGATGGAGCTGGAAATGATAGCAGAGCCTATCTTGACCAATCCAATCTATAATCCCCTACTTTTATTGCTATCTCTTATAGCCCTGACCTTTCTCCTCTTTGCCATTCGTTTTGTCATGATCTATGGCTATTATGCCTACAGGACACGACGCCTCAAGAAAAAACTGAATAAGTATATGAAGGACATGCTTCTCTTGACTTTCTCAGGCGTTAAGGGAACGGTGTCGATTGCTACGATTCTTCTGATACCAAGTAATCTAGAGCAGGAGTATCCTCTCTTGCTTTTCCTCGTCGCAGGTGTGACACTTGTAAGCTTTTTAACAGGTCTCTTGGTCTTGCCCCATCTTTCGGATGAACAGGAAGAAAGCAAGGATTATCTCATGCATATTGGAATTTTGAATGAAGTAACGATAGAGTTGGAAAAAGAGTTGGAAGATACCAGAAATAAGCTCCCTCTCTATGCAGCCATTGACAATTATCATGGACGTATTGAAAATCTCATCCTGAGTCAAGAAAATAAGGGGGCTCAAGAAGACTGGGAGGCCTTGAAACTTCTCATCCTCAGTATTGAAAGTGATGGTTTAGAACAGGCTTACGAAGAGGACAAGATGAGTGAGCGTGCCTATCGAGTCTACCAACGTTATTTGAAAAACATGGAACAAAGTATCAATCGCAAGTTTGCTTCACGATTGACCTATTATTTCCTTGTTTCCTTGCGAATTTTACGTTTTCTCCTTCACGAAGTCTTTACCTTTGGTAAGACCTTCCGCAGTTGGAAAAATGAAGAATCACAGAAACTCAGAGCCCTTGACTATGACCAAATTGCAGAGCTCTATCTAGAAAATACAGAGATGATTATCGAAAGTTTGGAGAACCTTAAAGGGGTTTATAAGAGTTCTTTAATCAGCTTCATGCAGGATTCTCGTCTCCGAGAAACAGCTATTATCACAAGTGGTGCCTTTGTCGAACGGGTTATCAATCGTGTCAAACCCAACAATATCGATGAAATGCTGAGAGGCTATTATCTGGAGCGCAAGTTGATTTTCGAATATGAAGAAAATCGATTGATTACGACCAAGTATGCCAAGAAGTTACGACAAAATGTAAATAACCTAGAGAACTATTCCTTGAAGGAAGCTGCCAATACCCTGCCTTATGATATGATGGAATTGGTAAGAAGAAATTAATCAAGATTATAAGTGAAGGAGTGTGACATGAAAAAGTGGTGGAAAGAGCAGATAGACAAGCCTTTAGTAAAAGCTTTTTTGCATTATTATCAAGCATCAGATAGTGAGTTGACCAGTGTTGCTGTAGCCTACTATTGGTTGATTTCGATTTTTCCACTTCTTTTGGTGGTGGTTAATATCCTCCCTTATTTTCGGATTCCAGTTTCTAATTTTTTAAAGGTTGTCAATGAATTCTTGCCGGAAAGCATGTATGATGTGGTGGCAAAGATTATCACAGAAGTGCTAACCCAACCTTCAACAGGCTTATTGAGTTTTGCGGTTTTGTCAGCTCTCTGGACCTTTTCAAAATCCATGAATTTCCTACAGAAAGCCTTTAATAAAGCTTACGGAGTAGCAAAAAATCGTGGAATGATTTCCCATCAGCTCATGAGTTTGTTTGTCAGTTTTGGCTTGCAGATTCTCTTTGCCTTAGCTCTATTTCTCAGTGTCTTTGGTCGCATGCTCCTCAACCTTATCAAAAGTTACTGGAAATCGGATAGTCCTCTCTTTAATTATCTGCAAGACCTAACAGGTCCCTTGGTCTATGCTTTGATTTTTGCAATCTTGGTCATGCTTTATTATTTCCTGCCCAATGTTAAGGTGCGAAGGATTCGACATGTATTGCCAGGTAGTTCCTTTGTCATGCTGACTCTGGTCTTACTACTTAATATCTTTTCAGTCTATGTCAACAATTATGTCAATCACCTAGTGGACGTCCGTTTTTTCAGTTCCGTCGTCGTGGTGGTCATGATGTTCTGGTTTATTCTCATCGCTAAGATTTTGATTGTCGGTGCGGTGATCAATGCCAGTGTTCAGAGTTTGAAAGATACGAGCTTGAGAACAGACTAATTTATTTTTTATCTATAACAAAACGCATACTATCAAGGTTGATGTGTACTGACCCCAAAAAGGCGGCAAAAAGCAAGCACCTGCAAGCAACGTGCCGAAATGGTCAAATCCTGATTATGTCAACGAATTAGACCCAAAAATCGTTGATATGCTAGTAGAATTTCACAAGTCGCAAGGCACTTTGGAAACTCCCGAGGCGCAAGCAGAAATCGCCCAAAAACGTGAAGAAATCGAGCAAAAGAGAGCTGAGCTTGAGGCTAAAAAACAAGAACTTTTGAACCGCTTGAACAAATAGAGTTTCGCAAGTATTATGCTTACAAATTACTTGAGCAATTAACTAAAATATAAACCCTGCCTATATATAAAGGTAGGGTTTATATTTTAGAAATTCACGTAGGTTGTTTCGGTTTTTACATACCCAGTATAGTCTGAGTTTCTATAGAATTCAGTGATAAACTTCCATTTTCTTTGAGAAATATGGATATAAGTACTTGTTATGTAGTATGGATATGGGCTTTGTGAATCCAAGTAAGACTGATAAGCTTGTATACCAAAATATGCTCCACCAATTATGCCACCCCATGGGGCACCCAATATAGAACCTATAAGGCCAAACATCGCGGTTATTCCAGAATCAATCATGAATTGAGCGAATGTGTTGGCTTCTTTATTCCCATGTATTGTGTTGACGTAATTCCAAACATTAGGATCGTATGATCTAAAAGATATATTTAGGTCGATTTCATTCTTTTGATAAGCCATATAAAATGACCCATTGATATAGACGCCATCAGCACGTCGTTCAATAGTGTCTACACTTCCATTTGGATTGACCACCTCAAGAACTTCATCACTTAAAATATTTACTTGCGTATCTCCGAACCGCACTGATGAGCCATTCTCAAACTGAACCTCACCAGATACAACTTTAGAGTTTGCCGATAAGCTATCATCAGCAAAAACAACAAGCGACGGGGAAATGCTAGACATACAGAAAATAGACATAACTAGCAAACACATGCATTTAAACATCTTAGACATAACGGAAACTCCTTTGTTTTTTTGATTTTTTTCAACTTTTGTTATACAATAAAACCAAATAAAAAGAAAGCGGTAACAATATGCTTAAGGCGAAAATTTTTTATATATTTTTATTTTTGATCGTTGTCGAAACTACAGGCTTGTTGTTGTTGAAAAGAGGTCTAGAAATGGGTTATTTAGACACAGAAGCTATTATCCTCGCAATTTTTTCATTTGCTTTTTACAACCTATGTTCATTCGGTTGGGTCTACTTTACAATAAAAAACAATAAAAAATAAATAGACGTATTTTCAAAAAAAGATTACATATTTATCTCAGTAAAACGACGGTTTAAATCGTCGTTTTTTTGTATAACTCCCCCTGAAATTTATTTTAATTATGCAAATTTCACGTATTTTTGGTGCTGAGACAACGATTCTGAGAGCTTTTCAGACTTTTTTGCGACTGTCTAATCATTAGAAAAGCTTAGAGCACCAAAGGATAATGCCTGATAATGAACTGCACCCCAAAAGTTAGACAGAAAAAATCTAACTTTTGGGGTGTTTTTATTATGAAATTAACTTATGATGATAAAGTTCAGATCTATGAACTTAGAAAACAAGGATATAGCTTAGAGAAGCTTTCAAATAAATTTGGGATAAATAATTCTAATATTAGGTACATGATTAAATTGATTGATCGTTACGGAATAGAGTTCGTCAAAAAAGGAAAAAATCGTTACTATTCTCCTGATTTAAAACAAGAAATGATTCATAAAGTCATACATGAAGGCTGGACTAAAGATAGAGTTTCTCTTGAATACGGCCTCCCAAGTCGTACGATACTTCTTAATTGGCTAGCACAATACAAGAAAAACGGGTATACTATTGTTGAGAAAACAAGAGGGAGACCAACTAAAATGGGACGTAAACGGAAGAAAACTTGGGATGAAATGACAGAACTAGAGCGACTCCAAGAGGAGAATGAACGCTTACGTACTGAGGTGGCTTACTTAAAAAAGTTAAAAGAGCTGGAAGACAGGGACGAAGCCATACAGCGAGAAAGGCAGAGACAATTAGAGAAATGGCTTCAGGAGGATTTCGACTAGATTTACTTCTTGAAGTGACTCGTTTACCTAGCTCAACTTACTATTATCAGTTGAAGGAACTAGATGGGCTTGACAAAGATAAAGATCTTAAAGCTGAAATTCAAGCTATTTTTACTGAGCACAAAGGAAATTATGGCTATCGCCGAATAACTCTTGAATTGAGGAATCGTGGTCATATAGTAAACCATAAGAAGGTCCAACGTCTGATGAAAATCCTTGGTTTAAGTGCTCGAATTCGCCGTAAACGAAAGTATTCTTCCTACCAAGGAGAGATTGGCAAGAAAGCAGAGAATATCATTCAACGCCAGTTTGAAGCATCGAGACCAATGGAAAAGTGTTATACGGATGTGACAGAGTTTGCCATTCCAAATAGCACGCAGAAATTGTATTTATCGCCTGTTTTAGATGGATTTAACAGCGAAATTATTGCTTTTAATCTTTCTTGTTCTCCTAATTTAGAACAAGTAAAAAAGATGTTGGAACAGGCCTTCACAGAGAAACACTACGAGAATACGATTCTCCATAGTGACCAAGGTTGGCAATACCAACACGATTCTTATCATCGGTTCCTAGAGAGTAAGGGAATTCAAGCATCCATGTCACGAAAGGGCAACAGCCCAGACAACGGTATGATGGAATCTTTCTTTGGCATTTTAAAATCCGAAATGTTTTATGGCCATGAGAAAAACTTTAAATCACTTAATCAATTGGAACAAGCTATTATAGACTATATCGATTACTACAACAACAAACGAATTAAGGTAAAACTAAAAGGACTTAGCCCTGTACAATACAGAACTAAATCCTTCGGATAAATTAATTGTCTAACTTTTTGGGGTCAGTACAAAGCTTCATTGCTTGTTTGATAGGTTTTTTTAGGCTCTTTGTCAACTGTAGTGGGTTGAAGAAAAGCTAAGCTCGAGAAAGGACAAAATTTGCCCTTTCTTTTTTGATGTTCAGAGCAATAAAAATCCTTTTTTTGAAGTTTTCAAAGTTTCGAAATCCAAAGGCATTGCGCTTGATAAGTTTGATGAGATTATTGGTCGCTTCTAATTTGGCGTTTGAATAGGGTAGTTGAAGGGCATTGACAATCTTCTCTTTATCTTTGAGGAATGTTTTAAAGACAGTCTGAAAAAGAGGATGAACCTGCTGCAGATTGTCTTCAATGAGTCCGAAAAATTTGTCAGGCTTCTTGTCCTGAAAGTGAAACAGCAAGAGTTGATAGAGATGGTAGTGGTGTTTCAAGTCCTCTGAATAGCCCAAAAGCTTGTCTAAAATCTCTTTATTGGTCAAGTGCATACGAAAAGTAGGACGATAAAAACGTTTATCGCTAAGTTTACGACTATCCTGTTGGATGAGTTTCCAGTAGCGTTTGATAGCCTTGTATTCATGAGATTTTCGTTCAAACTGATTCATGATTTGGACACGCACACGACTCATAGCACAGCTTAGATGTTGTACAATATGGAAACGATCTAGAACGATTTTAGCACACGGAAAAAGTTTTCTAGCCAAGTCATAGTAGGGACTAAACATATCCATAGTAATGATTTTCACTCGACATCGGACTGCCCTATCATATTTAAGAAAGTGATTTCGGATAATAGCTTGTGTTCTACCTTCAAGAACAGTGGTGATATTGAGTTTTTCAAAATCTTGCGCAATGAAACTCATCTTTCCCTTTGTAAAGATATACTCGTCCCAGGACATAATCTGTGGAAGGCGAGAAAAATCATGTTTAAAGTGAAAGTCATTGAGCTTGCGAATAACAGTTGAAGTTGAAATGGACAGCTGATGAGCAATATCGGTCAAAGAAGTCTTTTCAATCAGCTTTTGAGCAATTTTTTGATTAATGATACGAGGGATTTGATGATTTTTCTTTACTAGAGGAGTCTCAGTGACCGTCATTTTAGAGCACTGATAGCACTTAAAACGGCGTTTTTTAAGGAGAATTCTAGTAGGCATACCAGTTGTTTCGAGGTAAGGAATTTTAGAAGTCTTTTGAAAGTCATATTTCTTCATTTGACTTCCACAATCAGGACAAGATGGGGCATCGTAGTCCAATTTAGCAATGATTTCCCTGAGTGTATCCCTATTGATGATATCTATAATTTGAATATTAGGGTCTTTAATGTCTAGTAATTTTGTGATAAAATGTAATTGTTCCATATGAATCTTTCTAATGAGTTGTTTTGTTGCTTTTCATTATAGATATTATGGAACTTTTTTTCTACAACAAAATAGGCTCCATAATATCTATAGGGGATTTACCCACTACAAATATTATAGAGCCATAAGAAATTGAAACCGAGGAAATCCTCGGTTTTTAGGTGACATTTTTACGAAAAATCGGTAAATTTGAGCATAATATCTTGTAAAAAATTCTAAAATCCTTTAAAATAAAAGAGTTGGAGGAATTTATGAATGTAAATCAGATTGTACGGATTATTCCTACTTTAAAAGTTAATAATAGAAAATTAAATGAAACATTTTATATAGAAACCCTTGGCATGAAGGCCTTGTTAGAAGAATCAGCCTTTCTATCACTAGGTGATCAAACAGGTCTAGAAAAGCTGGTTTTAGAAGAAGCTCCAAGTATGCGCACTCGTAAGGTAGAGGGAAGAAAAAAACTAGCTAGATTGATTGTCAAAGTGGAAAATCCCTTAGAAATTGAAGGACTCTTATCTAAAACAGATTCGATTCATCAATTATATAAAGGTCAAAACGGCTACGCTTTTGAAATTTACTCTCCAGAAGATGATTTGGTTTTGATTCATGCGGAAGATGACAGAGAAAATCTAGTAGAAGTAGGAGAAAAACCTGAGTTTCAAACAGATCTGGAGTCAATTTCTTTAAGTAAATTTGAGATTTCTATGGAATTACATTTTCCAACTGATATCGAAAGTTTCTTGGAAGTATCTGAAATTGGGGTGTCACTTGATTTTATCCCAGCTCAGGGTCAAGATTTGACTGTGGACAATACGGCTACTTGGGACTTATCTATGCTCAAGTTCTTGGTCAATGAACTAGATATAGAAAGTCTGCGCCAGAAGTTTGAGTCTACCGAATATTTTATTCCTAAGTCTGAAAAATTCTTCCTTGGTAAAGATAGAAATAATGTTGAATTGTGGTTTGAAGAAGTATGAAGTGGACCAAGATTATTAAAAAAATAGAAGAACAAATCGAGGCAGGAATTTATCCCGGAGCCTCTTTTGCGTATTTTAAGGACAATCAATGGACGGAGATCTATGTAGGCCAGAGTGACCCAGAGCATGGCTTGCAGACTGAGGCAGGACTAGTTTATGATCTAGCCAGTGTCAGCAAGGTTGTTGGGGTAGGTACTGTTCTCACCTTCTTGTGGGAAAGAGGTCAATTAGATATTGACAGACCAGTAACCGATTTTTTACCTGAAAGTGATTATCCAGACATCACTATTCGCCAGCTCTTAACCCACTCTACAGATCTTGATCCTTTTATTCCCAATAGGGATCTTTTAGCAGCCTCAGAATTAAAGGACGCGATGTTTCATCTCAACAGACGAAGTCAGTCAGCCTTTCTTTATTCGGATGTCCATTTTTTGCTGTTAGGTTTTATCTTGGAAAGAATCTTTAATCAAGACTTGGATGTGATTTTACAAGAACAAGTGTGGAATCCTTGGAGAATGACGGAAACCCAGTTTGGTCCTGTTGAACTTGCTGTTCCAACAGTTAGAGGTGTAGAGGCAGGTCTGGTACATGATCCCAAGGCTCGCCTCCTAGGCAGACATGCTGGTAGTGCTGGTTTGTTTTCGACTGTAAAGGATTTACAAATCTTTTTGCAGCACTATTTAAAGGATGATTTTGCAAGAGATTTGAGTCAAAATTTTTCTCTTTTGGATGACAAGGAACGTTCTTTAGCATGGAATTTGGAAGGAGATTGGCTAGACCATACGGGCTATACAGGTACATTTGTCATGTGGAATCGTCAGAAGAAAGAAGCGGTCATTTTCCTATCGAATCGTACCTATGAAAAGGATGAGCGGGCTCAATGGATTTTAGACCGTAATCAGGTGATGGACTTGATTCGCAAAGAAGAGTAAGGAGAGACATGTCAAACAGTTTAAAAGGGACTTTACTAACAGTTGTAGCTGGTATTGCTTGGGGCTTATCAGGAACGAGTGGCCAATACTTGATGGCACATGGAATTTCTGCTCTGGTCTTGACCAACTTGCGCCTTTTAATCGCTGGTGGGATTCTCATGCTCTTGGCTTATGCTACTGCAAAGGATAAAATGCTGGCCTTTTTAAAGGATAGAAAGAGTTTGCTGTCACTTCTCATTTTTGCACTGATTGGCCTCTTCCTCAATCAATTTGCCTATCTAACTGCTATTCAGGAAACCAATGCAGGGACCGCAACGGTGCTTCAGTATGTTTGTCCTGTTGGGATTTTGATTTATAGCTGTATCAAGGATAAGGTGGCACCGACCCTGGCAGAGATTATTTCCATCATATTAGCCATTGGAGGGACCTTCCTCATTGCGACCCATGGGCAACTTGACCAGTTATCCATTACACCTTCTGGCCTATTCTGGGGTCTCTTTTCTGCCTGGACTTATGCTCTGTATATCATTTTGCCAATAGCCTTGATTAAGAAGTGGGGGAGTAGCTTGGTCATTGGTGTGGGAATGGTCATAGCAGGTTTGATCGCCCTTCCTTTTACAGGGGTTCTACAGACTACTATCCCAACTAGTCTTGATTTTCTTCTTGCTTTTGCAGGCATTATCCTTATTGGGACTGTCTTTGCCTATACAGCTTTCCTAAAAGGAGCCAGTCTGATTGGACCGGTCAAGTCAAGTTTATTAGCTTCTATTGAACCAATTTCAGCGGTTTTCTTTGCCTTCCTAATCATGAATGAACAATTTTATCCTATTGATTTTCTTGGTATGGCAATGATATTGTTTGCTGTAACTCTGATTTCTTTGAAAGATTTACTCTTAGAGAAATAAACAAAAAATGAAAGTAGATGATAGCCACTCTTAAAGAGGGGTTATTTTTACTAGTAAACGTCTTTAAATCTAAATGAATTAATGAAATTTTATAAAAGTTTAAGCCTTTTTTCTTAAAATATTTATATGAGTATAGAATACCTGGAGAAAATATGAATATTTTTAAAAAAATACATCCATCTAAACCTCAAAAATACTTGAGATGGTTTGACATTGTGATTATTACGATCATAATGTTTGGTCAGTCTATAATTCGTTCAACTGAGCTATTTTTAGCAAATACGTTTCCAACGGGTGCATCAAGTACAGTAGGGACAGTTAGACAGGCTGCAAGCGAAGGTGCGGCTTATTTTAGTAATTTTACCCTGCAAGCTATATTACTGACTGTGACCTTACTCTATCTTTTGATTCGAAATTATGATTTTAAACAGCTTCCTATTCGCTGGAATTGGTCCATTATCTTTTGGGTTCCATTTATATTTGCTTTAGTGGGATTGTTTGGAGACTTGGTTACAACTCTCACTGGTAAATACAATTACTTTAATCCAGACCTTTTTGCCTATATAGATTTCACGCAAATAATAGGAAAGTTCTTAGCTCTCAGCCCGATAGCGATTGCCTATGCCTTGCTAAATGGATTTTATGAAGAGTTTTTCTTTCTAGGTTTGTTAACTTCAGTGAAGGAAAAACACAAGTGGTTGATTTTGATTTATTCTACTAGTATTCGTATTTCCTTCCACACCTATCAAGGATTAGTATGGGCTTTGGTAATCGGTGTAGTTTATGGCTTATTCTATTATTTCTTATACAAATATAAAATTAAAAATCTCCTTCCATTCTTTCTCATGCATGCTTTAGCAGATATGTTTGGTTCTAGCCTGATCTATCTATTGGTTGCTTGGGGGACTTAAAAATTAGAAAAGTCCACTCAGTTGTCTGAGCGGACTTTTTGTGTCAAGACGTTTAGTCTTTATTTTCGTATGGCAAGATTAAGTTCAAGATGATTCCTGTCATGGCTGATAGGGCAGTACCTGAAAGGGTAACTGGACCAAGTTTAAGGATAGCTCCTCCAAGTCCAAGTACCAACATAGCACTTGCGATGATTAGGTTACGCATTTGAGCGAAATCAACACGTTCTTTGATCAAGACTTTCAAACCGTTGCTGGCGATAACTCCGTAGAGAAGGATTGACATACCACCAAGTACAGCATTTGGAATGGTTGAAATCAAGGCAGTGAATTTACCAAGGAAGCTAAGGGCAATCGCGATGAAGGCAGCGTTACGGATAACTGAGACAGAAGCGATACGAGTCATACCGATAACCCCTGTATTTTCTCCGTAAGTTGTATTGGCTGGTCCACCAAGGAAGGCAGAAACAGAAGTTGCGATACCGTCACCAAGAAGAGTACGGTGAAGACCTGGTTCTTTCAAGAATTGACGACCACAGATTTGACCCAAAACAGTATGGTCTCCGATATGTTCAGAAATTGTTACGATAGCGATTGGCAAGATAGCGATGGTTTCTGGACCAAAGTAAAGATTGTATTCTTTAAAGGCACCACCTGTGCTAAATGGCAAGTAGAAACCAGGAATTTCAAACCAGTTAGCTTCTAGGACAGGCGTAAAGTCAACCAAGCCAAGAGTTAGTGCGAAGAGGTAACCACCGATAATGGCAAAGAGGAAAGGAATGATTCGTAGGAAGCCTTTTCCTTTTGTATTGATAAAGGCAGCAATCAAGAACGTAACAACGGCTACAAGAGCATTTTTCCAATTTCCGTCTGCTACAAGACCTGCATTGGTAACAGCTGAACCTGCAAGTCCAAGACCGATAACGATGATCATAGGACCGATAATGATTGGTGGCAAGAGTTTATCAATCCATTTTGTTCCTACAAATCGGATGCTGGTAGCAACAAGGACATATACCAAACCAGTCAAGATAACCCCTGTTTGGGCAGCAGATACATCGCCACCCATTTCTTTCATAGCAAGTGACATAGCTGTGATAAAGGCAAATGAAGAACCTAGATAAACTGGAACTTTAAAACCAGTTGAAATCATGTAGATGAGTGTCCCAACACCTGAAGCAAAAAGGGCAACAGATACAGGCATTCCCAAAATCAATGGTACCAAGATGGTCGCACCAAACATAGCGAAAACGTGTTGGAAGCTAAGGAGAATTCCTTTTCCAGCCGAAGGACGTTGGTCAACGTCTAGTAACAAATCAACAGTTGATTCTTGTTTCATATAAACCTCACTTTTGGGCATCAAAAAAGAGCCCATTATTTTACAGCAATAGGCCCTCAGAGTAAGACTTCTTTAAAATCTAGACTTTAAAGAGTTTCAAATATTTCTGTGTCTTCGTCACCTCACGGGATGACATTAAAAACCTTTGCTTGTGATAGTATAGCAAAAATTACAAACTTTGTAAATATTTTTTTACTAAAAATAGCATAAAAATCTAGTTATCCGCATAAAAACTGGACTTATCACACTTTATCAAGGTCAAAACCACTCAATTTACTACTAATTTACTACTTATGAATGAGCTTTGATACGACGATTTATCCTTGAAAAGTGAAGATATAAAGATACTTCCAATAAAATTTGAATATTTAATAGGTAGACACTTCAAAAAATGAGGTGTCTATTTTTTTACCCGATTTTGAAAGGAAGTGAACTTATGAAAACAAAAAATCAAGAATCAAAAGGTCGTTCCCCACTCTTTAAGACCATCAAACATTCATTCAGCCAATAAAAAAGAAAGGATAGGTAAAAATATGGAACTTAAATTTGTGATTCCCAACATGGAAAAAACATTCGGCAATTTAGAATTTGCTGGCGAGGATAAAGTCGTTCAGCGAAGAATCAACGGACGGCTAACTGTCTTATCAAGAAGCTATAATCTCTATTCTGATGTTCAAAGAGCAGATGATATTGTGGTGGTGCTTCCTGCTGAAGCTGGCGAAAAACATTTCGGCTTTGAGGAACGTGTGAAGTTAGTCAATCCACGTATTACCGCAGAGGGCTACAAAATCGGCACTCGTGGTTTTACAAATTACCTTTTACATGCTGACGACATGATAAAAGAATAAAGAAAGAGAGGAAAAATGATGAGATTAGCAAATGGCATTGTATTAGATAAAGACACGACTTTTGGAGAATTGAAATTCTCTGCTCTACGTCGTGAAGTGAGAATCCAAAATGAAGACGGGTCGGTTTCAGATGAAATCAAGGAACGTACCTATGACTTAAAATCCAAAGGACAAGGACGCATGATTCAAGTAAGTATTCCTGCCAGCTTGCCTTTGAAAGAGTTTGATTATAACGCACGGGTGGAACTTATCAATCCCATTGCGGACACCGTTGCTACTGCCACCTATCAAGGAGCAGATGTTGACTGGTATATCAAGGCAGACGATATTGTGCTGACAAAGGATTCTAGTTCATTCAAAGCTCAACCACAAGCAAAGAAAGAACCGACACAAGACAAATAGTCGCTAGGTAGAAAGGAGACTTTTTCGCATGAAACAGCGTGGTAAAAGGATTCGCCCATCTGGTAAAGATTTAGTCTTTCATTTTACGATAGCGTCACTCCTGCCTGTTTTCCTGCTGGTTGTCGGACTGTTTCATGTGAAGACAATCCAGCAGATCAACTGGCAGGATTTTAACCTATCACAAGCAGATAAGATTGACATTCCCTATTTAATTATCAGTTTCAGTGTCGCAATTCTTATCTGCTTGCTGGTAGCGTTTGTATTCAAACGGGTTCGCTATGATACGGTTAAACAACTTTACCACCGTCAAAAACTGGCAAAGATGATACTTGAAAACAAGTGGTATGAATCTGAACAGGTCAAAACAGAGGGTTTCTTTAAAGATAGTGCTGGTCGTACAAAGGAAAAGATAACCTACTTCCCTAAAATGTATTATCGACTTAAAAATGGCTTGATACAGATACGGGTGGAAATCACGCTGGGAAAATATCAAGACCAACTCTTACACTTGGAAAAGAAATTAGAGAGTGGCTTGTACTGTGAGCTGACGGATAAAGAGTTAAAGGATTCCTATGTGGAATATACTTTGCTCTATGACACCATAGCCAGTCGTATTTCTATTGATGAAGTAGAAGCTAAAGATGGTAAACTTCGCTTAATGAAAAACGTATGGTGGGAATATGATAAGCTCCCTCATATGTTGATTGCTGGTGGTACAGGTGGCGGTAAAACTTACTTTATACTGACACTGATTGAAGCCTTGCTTCATACAGATTCAAAACTGTATATTCTTGACCCGAAAAATGCTGACCTTGCGGACTTAGGTTCTGTGATGGCAAATGTCTACTATAGAAAAGAAGACTTGCTTTCTTGCATTGAAACATTCTATGAAGAAATGATGAAACGTAGTGAGGAAATGAAGCAGATGAAGAACTATAAGACTGGCAAAAATTATGCTTACTTAGGTCTCCCGGCACACTTCTTAATCTTTGATGAATACGTCGCTTTCATGGAAATGCTGGGAACAAAAGAAAACACCGCAGTTATGAATAAGCTGAAACAGATTGTCATGTTAGGTCGTCAAGCTGGCTTCTTTCTAATACTGGCTTGTCAACGTCCAGACGCAAAATATTTAGGCGACGGAATCCGTGATCAGTTTAATTTCAGAGTGGCTTTAGGTCGTATGTCTGAAATGGGCTATGGCATGATGTTTGGCAGTGACGTACAAAAGGATTTCTTCTTAAAGCGAATCAAAGGTCGTGGCTATGTTGATGTAGGAACAAGTGTCATATCAGAGTTTTATACTCCCCTTGTACCAAAAGGATATGATTTCTTGGAGGAAATTAAAAAGTTATCCAACAGCAGACAGTCCACGCAGGCGACGTGCGAAGCGGAAGTCGCAGGTGTGGACTGATCTTGCTGGCTGGTGTGGCAATAGCCACGCCAGCACTTAACCCCCCGTATCTGTACTGACCCCACAAAGTTGGACAAATAATTATTGAAAGGATTTAGTTCTGTATTGCACAGGGCTAAGTCCTTTTAGTTTGACTTTGATTCGTTTATTGTTGTAGTAATCAATATAGTCTACAATAGCTTGTTCAAGGTCTTCTAAAGACCTAAAGTGCTTCTCGTAACCATAAAACATTTCCGATTTCAAAATGCCAAAGAAGGACTCCATCATACCATTGTCTGGGCTGTTGCCCTTGCGTGACATGGATGCTTGAATTCCCTTACTCTCTAGGAATCGATGATAAGAATCGTGTTGGTATTGCCAGCCTTGATCGCTATGGAGAATGGTATGCTCGTAGTGTTTCTCTGTAAAGGCCTGGTTTAACATAGCTTTCACTTGTTCTAAGTTTGGTGAAGTTGAAAGGTTATAGGCGATAATTTCGCTATTAAAGCCATCTAAAACAGGCGATAAATAGAGTTTCTGTGTGCTATTTGGAATGGCAAATTCTGTCACATCGGTATAGCACTTTTCCATTGGCCTTGATGCTTCAAACTGACGTTGAATGAGATTCTCTGCTTTCTTGCCAATCTCTCCTCGATAGGAAGAATACTTTCGTTTCCGACGAATTCGAGCTGTTAAACCAAGGACTTTCATCAGACGTTGGACCTTTTTATGATTCACCACAAAACCGCGATTTCTTAGTTCAAGAGTAACTCTACGATAGCCATAATTTCCTTTATGGTCATTATAAATGGCCTGAATTTCGGTTTTAAGCTCTTTATCTTTGTCAAGTCCATCTAGTTCCTTCAACTGATAGTAGTAAGTTGAGCGAGGTAAACGAGCCACTTCAAGAAGTAAATCTAGTCGAAATCCTCCTGAAGCCATTTCTCTAACTGTCTCTGCCTTTCTCGCTCTAAGGCTTCGTCCCTTTCCTCTAACTCTTTTAACTTTTTTAGGTAGGCCACCTCGGTACGTAGACGTTCATTCTCCTCCTGAAGTCGCTCTAATTCTGTCATTTCTTCCCAAGTTTTCTTTCGTTTACGTCCCATTTTAGCTGGTCTCCCTCTTGTTTTCTCAACAATAGTATACCCGTTTTTCTTGTATTGCGCCAGCCAATTTTTCAACAGCGAACGATCAGGCAAAGCATAATCCAAAGCTACACTTCTTTGTGAACGACCTTCCAGCAGAACTTTATCGATTATTTCTTGTTTTAATTCTGGGGAATAGTAACGATTCTTCCCTTTTTTGACGATTTCTATTCCATAACGGTCAATCAATGTCACCATGTATTTTAGACCAGAAACATCCACACCAAATCTTTTCGAAAGCTGTTTGAATCTTTGACCTTGCTTTCTAAATTCATAGATCTGAACTTTATCACCATAAGTTAATTTCATAGTAAAAACACCCCAAAAGTTAGATTTTTTTCTGTCTAACTTTTGGGGTGCAGTTCAATCTAACAGGGGGGTACAAATCGACAGGAAACAGTCAAAAAAACATTAGAAAATCCTTTGGTTACAAGGGATTTACAAAATTTCAGCGTATGTCAAATGGGCTTTAAAAGTTGACATACGCCTTTTTGATTGGAGGGATTTTTACTGAATGAACAAACTTGGTTACAGCATTTAAAAGAAAAACGCTTGGCTTATGGACTATCTCAAAACCGTTTAGCTGTTGCGACTGGTATTACAAGGCAGTATCTAAGCGATATTGAAACAGGAAAAGTCAAGCCATCAGAGGATTTACAGCAGTCCCTTTGGGAAGCTCTGGAACGCTTCAATCCCGACGCTCCCCTTGAAATGCTGTTTGATTATGTAAGGATTCGCTTTCCGACAACAGACGTACAGCAGGTGGTCGAAAACATCTTACAACTGAAACTGTCCTATTTTCTTCATGAGGACTATGGTTTCTATTCTTATTCAGAGCATTATGCTTTAGGCGACATATTCGTCCTTTGCTCCCATGAACTGGACAAAGGAGTTCTGGTGGAATTGAAAGGTCGTGGGTGCAGACAATTTGAAAGCTATCTTCTGGCACAACAAAGAAGCTGGTATGAGTTCTTTATGGACGTTTTGGTGGCTGGCGGTGTGATGAAACGCCTTGACCTTGCCATTAACGATAAGACAGGGATTTTGAATATCCCTGTACTCACTGAAAAGTGCCAACAGGAAGAATGTATCTCCGTCTTCCGCAGTTTTAAAAGCTATCGCAGTGGCGAACTGGTACGCAAAGAGGAAAAGGAATGTATGGGAAACACCCTCTATATCGGTTCATTACAAAGTGAAGTTTATTTCTGTATCTATGAAAAGGACTACGAGCAGTACAAGAAAAATGATATTCCCATTGAAGACGCAGAAGTAAAAAACCGTTTTGAGATTCGATTGAAAAATGAGCGTGCCTATTATGCAGTCCGTGATTTACTCGTCTATGACAATCCAGAGCATACCGCCTTTAAAATTATCAATCGGTATATCCGTTTTGTAGATAAAGACGATTCCAAACCTCGTTCTGATTGGAAACTGAATGAAGAATGGGCTTGGTTTATTGGGAACAATCGTGAACGATTAAAACTAACCACAAAACCAGAGCCTTACTCCTTCCAAAGGACGCTGAACTGGCTATCTCATCAAGTTGCCCCGACCTTAAAGGTTGCGATTAAACTTGATGAAATCAACCAGACGCAGGTTGTAAAAGACATTCTCGACCATGCGAAACTGACAGACCGACACAAGCAGATTTTGAAGCAACAGTCAGTAAAAGAACAGGACGTGATAACAACAAAAAAAGGATATCTGTCAACCATACCAGTTGACAGATATCCAAAAAAAGATATAATGGGAGATAAGACGGTTCGTGTTCGTGCTGACTTGCACCATATCATAAAAATCGAAACAGCAAAGAATGGCGGAAACGTAAAAGAAGTTATGGAAATAAGACTTAGAAGCAAACTTAAGAGTGTGTTGATAGTGCATTATCTTAAAATTTTGTATAATAGGAATTGAAGTTAAATTAGATGCTAAAAATTTGTAATTAAGAAGGAGGGATTCGTCATGTTGGTGTTCCAAATGCGTAATGTAGATAAAACATCTACTGTTTTGAAACAGACTAAAAACAGTGATTACACAGATAAATAAATACGTTAGATTAATTCCTACCAGTGACTAATCTTATGACTTTTTAAACAGATAACTAAAATTACAAACAAATCGTTTAACTTCTGTATTTGTTTATAGATGTAATCACTTCAGGAGAGATTACATGAACAAAAATATAAAATATTCTCAAAACTTTTTAACGAGTGAAAAAGTACTCAACCAAATAATAAAACAATTGAATTTAAAAGAAACCGATACCGTTTACGAAATTGGAACAGGTAAAGGGCATTTAACGACGAAACTGGCTAAAATAAGTAAACAGGTAACGTCTATTGAATTAGACAGTCATCTATTCAACTTATCGTCAGAAAAATTAAAACTGAATACTCGTGTCACTTTAATTCACCAAGATATTCTACAGTTTCAATTCCCTAACAAACAGAGGTATAAAATTGTTGGGAATATTCCTTACCATTTAAGCACACAAATTATTAAAAAAGTGGTTTTTGAAAGCCGTGCGTCTGACATCTATCTGATTGTTGAAGAAGGATTCTACAAGCGTACCTTGGATATTCACCGAACACTAGGGTTGCTCTTGCACACTCAAGTCTCGATTCAGCAATTGCTTAAGCTGCCAGCGGAATGCTTTCATCCTAAACCAAAAGTAAACAGTGTCTTAATAAAACTTACCCGCCATACCACAGATGTTCCAGATAAATATTGGAAGCTATATACGTACTTTGTTTCAAAATGGGTCAATCGAGAATATCGTCAACTGTTTACTAAAAATCAGTTTCATCAAGCAATGAAACACGCCAAAGTAAACAATTTAAGTACCATTACTTATGAGCAAGTATTGTCTATTTTTAATAGTTATCTATTATTTAACGGGAGGAAATAATTCTATGAGTCGCTTTTTTAAATTTGGAAAGTTACACGTTACTAAAGGGAATGGAGATAAATTATTAGATATACTACTGACAGCTTCCAAGAAGCTAAAGAGGTCCCTAGCGCCTACGGGGAATTTGTATCGATAAGGGGTACAAATTCCCACTAAGCGCTCGGGACCCCTTGTAGGAAAATGTCCTAAGTGGGATATCTGTCAACTGGTATGGTTGACTAAAAATACTTCCTACGAAAATGTAGGGGGTATTTTTTTACGAAAAAATACAATCGATTCTTAAAAAGAAAAATTTTTGATTGGCAAAACCATAACAAGTTCGTTTTAGGGTTTTGATTTTGCGATTGATGCCTTCTAAAGGACCATTAGAGTATTCAAATTTAGCGCTATTTAAGACATATTTTCTGTTTTGACGAAGGGTTTGAATAGCAGTATCCATTTCTGTATTGGTTTTTTGGTAGTCTAAGATGGTTGACTCTAGTAATTCACTATTGCGCTCGTTTAGGGCTTTCGTGATATCTTGGTAAGTTTGGTATACTTCAGCGAACTTGGAAAATTTACTAGTAATGAGATCAACAGCATTTTGGCGAGTCATATATTGTTTAACGCCGCGAAGAAAAACTACTTCTTCAGGGTGAAGATCTTCAGCTTTTTTATGGAATAGCTTCCAATGTGACTTCATAATTTTATATTCTTGGCTCTGTTTATCAAGTTGCTTTAGGATAGAGATACGACAATTGTCCAAAGCGCGACCAGCTAATTGTACAAGGTGGAAGCGATCAATAATGATATTGGCATTAGGGAAAAGGCGATAGATAAAACTTTGATATTGAGCATTTAAATCAATTACAACTGATTGAACGCATTCGCGTTCGGCTTTTGAATAACGACTTTCAAAATAATCAACAATGGTAGGTGATAGACGATCCTGTAACTTTGTGACAATTTGGTGGGTTTCAGCGTCACAACAGATAAAGGACATCACAGACTTAATTGAACGAAACTCGTCAAAACATAGATGCTTAGGCAACTTAGCCACACGATAGTGTGGTTCCATGCGCTCTAAGATTGTTCGACGAACACTGCTAGGAGAGCAGTGACACATTTCAGCAATAAGCTGACCAGATAAGCCTTTACGAGCTAAAAGCATGATTTGATTTTTGAGATCACTGGATAAGGTTTGATTTTCTTTGGTTAAATTAGTAATAGCACCAAAAGTAGTATGGCATGATTTACATTTATAGCGTTGTTTACGAAGCTCTAGTTCATATCTTCTCCCATTTAAACTTGCCAGTCGTACATGAGTTTTGCGAAAGCCATCCTTATTAACTGTGGGAAAG
This sequence comes from Streptococcus mitis, assembly GCF_965111735.1. Taxonomy (GTDB): domain Bacteria; phylum Bacillota; class Bacilli; order Lactobacillales; family Streptococcaceae; genus Streptococcus; species Streptococcus mitis_DR. Next base: position 1,428,852 of record NZ_OZ217346.1, on the reverse strand, counting down.
CCACAGTTACGACAACGATTAATCGGATAAGAAAGAGTAGCTGTTATTAGCGTTATATACTCTTTAACAGAATCGTTGTTGTGTTCAGCTTCTTCAACAGAAATAATTTTAATATTTTTATCTTTAATTCCAAGAATATTTAGGATAGAATCATTATGGGACATTTGTTTAACCTTCTTTCATGATTTTTGTGGTGAATTGATTGTATAACGAGGGGACAGCAAATGTCCTCTTTTTTGTATAAAAAAATCTGGCATGGAATCTCTATCCATACCAGAAAGTGTATACCCCAAAAAAATAACTCAAATACAAATTCATTGAATATAGAGAGGAGAACATTTTTATGAATTTTGGACAAAACCTTTATAACTGGTTTCTATCAAACGCTCAATCACTGGTGCTTTTAGCAATCGTTGTGATTGGCTTGTATCTTGGCTTCAAGCGTGAGTTTAGCAAACTGATTGGCTTTTTAATTATTGCGATTATTGCGGTTGGCTTAGTCTTCAACGCTGCTGGAGTAAAAGACATTTTACTAGAGCTATTCAATCGCATTATTGGTGCTTAAATAAAACCGTTCTTTTGTGGAATATAAGTGGTTTTCTTATGTTCCGCAAAGGAATGGTACACCAAACGAAGTGCGGTAGGGATTTTTGAATCTCTACAAAGAAAGGACGTGAATATATGGACGATATGCAAGTCTATATTGCGAATTTAGGCAAATACAATGAGGGCGAATTGGTCGGTGCGTGGTTTACCTTTCCCATTGACTTTGAGGAAGTCAAAGAGAAAATCGGCTTGAATGATGAATATGAGGAATACGCCATTCATGACTACGAGTTACCCTTTACGGTTGACGAATACACTTCCATTGGCGAACTCAATCGACTATGGGAAATGGTATCGGAATTACCCGAAGAATTACAATCGGAGCTATCTGCTCTGCTCACTCATTTTTCAAGCATTGAAGAACTAAGCGAACATCAAGAGGATATTATCATTCATTCCGATTGTGATGATATGTATGACGTGGCACGCTACTACATTGAAGAAACGGGTGCTTTAGGCGAAGTACCAGCTAGTCTTCAAAACTATATTGATTATCAAGCCTATGGTCGGGATTTAGACCTTTCAGGAACGTTTATCTCAACCAATCATGGGATTTTTGAAATCGTCTATTAAATCTGTCGGTACATTACTACTGGCAGATTTTCTATTTTACGGGGTGGCTCAATCAGCTACCCCTATTTTTTATGAAAGGATTGATTACATGAAGAAAATACGAAGCTATACCAGTATCTGGTCTGTGGAAAAGGTACTGTATTCTATCAATGATTTTAGACTTCCGTTTCCCATAACCTTTACGCAAATGACATGGTTTGTCGTGTCACTCTTTGCAGTGATGATACTTGGCAACTTGCCCCCTCTTTCCATGATAGAGGGAGCATTTCTCAAATACTTTGGGATTCCTGTGGCTTTCACATGGTTTATGTCTACAAAAACTTTTGATGGTAAAAAGCCTTATGGATTTTTGAAGTCTGTCATTGCTTATGCACTGCGACCAAAGCTGACCTATGCAGGAAAAAAAGTAACGCTTGGCAGAAACCAGCCACAAGAAGCCATTACAGCAGTTAGGAGTGAATTTTATGGCATATCCAATTAAATACATTGAAAACAATCTCGTCTGGAATAAAGACGGGGAATGTTATGCTTACTATGAGCTTGTTCCTTACAATTACTCATTTCTAAGTCCAGAACAGAAAATACAAGTGCATGATTCTTTCAGACAGCTTATCGCACAAAATCGTGATGGCAAAATTCATGCTTTACAAATCAGTACAGAATCCAGCATACGTTCTGCACAAGAGCGTTCCAAAAATGAAGTCACTGGCAAGCTCAAAGCGGTTGCCTATGACAAAATCGACCAACAGACAGACGCTTTAATATCCATGATTGGCGAAAATCAAGTGAACTACCGTTTCTTTATCGGCTTTAAGTTGCTTCTCAACGATCAGGAGTTTTCTATGAAAAGTCTTACCGTTGAAGCAAAAAATGCTTTGTCTGATTTTGTCTATGATGTGAACCATAAGCTGATGGGCGATTTTGTTAGTATGAGTAATGATGAAATCCTGCGTTTTCAGAAGATGGAAAAGCTCTTAGAAAATAAAATCTCTCGTCGTTTCAAAATCCGCAGGTTAGATAAGGACGACTTCGGCTATCTGATTGAACACCTTTACGGACAGACAGGCACTGCCTATGAAGAGTATGAGTACCATCTATCAAAGAAAAAGCTGGATAATGAAACGCTGATTAAATACTATGACTTGATTAAGCCTACTCGCTGTTTGGTGGAAGAAAAACAGCGATATTTGAAAATCCAGCAGGAAGATGAAACCGTCTATGTAGCTTACTTTACCATTAACAGCATTGTCGGAGAACTGGACTTCCCGTCCTCTGAAATCTTCTACTACCAGCAACAGCAATTTACATTCCCGATTGATACGTCAATGAATGTGGAAATTGTAGCGAATCGTAAAGCCCTATCTACTGTCCGCAATAAAAAGAAAGAACTGAAAGACTTGGATAACCACGCTTGGCAAAGTGATAATGAAACCAGCTCCAATGTGGCGGAAGCTCTGGAAAGTGTGAATGAGCTGGAAACCAATTTAGACCAAAGCAAGGAATCTATGTACAAGCTGTCTTATGTGGTAAGGGTATCAGCAAATGATCTTGACGAACTCAAACGTCGTTGTAATGAAGTGAAAGATTTTTATGACGATTTAAGCGTAAAACTGGTACGACCATTTGGGGATATGCTCGGCTTACATGAAGAATTTTTACCTGCCAGCAAGCGTTATATGAATGATTATATTCAATACGTGACCTCTGATTTCCTCGCTGGTTTAGGTTTTGGTGCTACTCAAATGCTGGGGGAAAATGAGGGGATTTATGTTGGCTACAGCTTAGATACTGGACGCAATGTCTATCTGAAACCTGCTCTTGCCAGTCAAGGGGTTAAGGGTTCAGTAACCAATGCGTTAGCGTCGGCTTTTGTTGGTTCGCTGGGTGGTGGTAAATCCTTTGCGAATAACCTTATCGTCTATTATGCGGTGCTTTATGGGGCACAAGCAGTGATTGTAGACCCAAAAGCAGAACGTGGCAGATGGAAAGAAACCTTGCCAGAGATTTCCCATGAAATCAATATCGTCACTCTGACTTCTGATGAGAAAAACAAAGGCTTACTTGACCCTTATGTGATTATGAAAAATCCCAAAGATTCTGAATCACTGGCTATTGATATTCTGACATTCCTTACGGGGATTTCCTCTCGTGATGGGGAACGCTTCCCAATCCTTAGAAAAGCCATTCGTGCAGTAACCAATAGTGAAGTACGAGGGTTGATGAAAGTGATTGAGGAATTACGGGTTGAGAATACGCCACTAAGTACCAGTATAGCCGACCATATCGAAAGTTTTACAGACTATGACTTTGCACATTTATTATTCAGTAATGGTTATGTGGAGCAGTCTATCAGCTTAGAAAAACAACTGAACATTATACAGGTTGCGGACTTGGTACTTCCCGACAAGGAAACTTCCTTTGAGGAATATACCACTATGGAGCTTTTATCCGTTGCTATGCTGATTGTCATTAGTACCTTTGCTTTAGACTTTATCCATACAGACCGAAGCATTTTCAAGATTGTAGATTTAGACGAAGCATGGAGCTTTTTACAGGTAGCACAAGGAAAAACACTATCTATGAAGCTGGTTCGGGCTGGTCGTGCTATGAACGCTGGGGTATATTTCGTGACCCAAAATACAGACGACCTCTTAGATGAAAAACTGAAAAATAACCTCGGCTTAAAATTTGCATTTCGTTCCACTGACCTTAACGAGATTAAAAAGACCTTAGCCTTTTTTGGTGTAGACCCAGAGGACGAAAACAATCAGAAGCGATTGCGTGATTTGGAAAACGGGCAATGCCTTATCAGTGATTTATATGGTCGTGTCGGTGTGATACAGTTCCACCCTGTATTTGAAGAACTGCTCCATGCCTTTGATACCAGACCACCTGTGCGAAAAGAGGTGTAAATGTGAAACCATCAATAGTAAACAGAATAAAATCAAACTGGACGCTGAAACGTCTAGGTAAAGTGGCAATGACAGTGGCTTTCACACTTGTGATTGCCATTTTTCTTTTAGCCATGCTGGGAACGGTGGTTCAAGCTGCGGGCTTGGTAGATGATACGGTCAATGTGGCAAATGAATACAGCCGATACCCACTTGAAAACTATCAACTGGATTTTTATGTGGATAATAGCTGGGGCTGGCTTCCGTGGAACTGGTCGGACGGGATTGGAAAACAGGTCATGTATGGACTATATGCCATTACCAATTTTATTTGGACAATCAGTTTGTATGTTTCCAATGCGACAGGTTACTTAGTACAGGAAGCCTATTCCTTAGACTTCATTTCCGCTACAGCAGATTCCATTGGTAAGAATATGCAGACCTTAGCTGGTGTGAGTGCAAACGGATTTTCAACAGAGGGTTTCTATGTTGGATTCCTCTTACTCTTGATTTTGGTTCTTGGGGTTTATGTTGCCTATACGGGACTGATAAAGAGAGAAACCACAAAGGCAATTCATGCCATTATGAATTTTGTGCTGGTGTTTATCCTATCGGCTTCCTTTATTGCCTACGCTCCCGACTACATTAAAAAAATCAATGACTTTTCATCAGACATCAGTAATGCCAGTTTATCACTTGGCACGAAGATTGTCATGCCCCATTCCGATAGTCAAGGCAAGGACAGCGTGGACTTAATCAGAGATAGCCTGTTTTCCATACAGGTTCAGCAACCGTGGCTACTGCTTCAATACAACAGTTCAGACATTGAAAGTATCGGTATTGACCGTGTGGAAAGCCTGCTCTCCACCAGCCCAGATTCCAACAATGGCGAAGACAGAGAAAAAATTGTTGCGGAAGAAATTGAAGACAGAAGCAATACCAATCTAACCATTACAAAGACCATTAACCGTTTAGGTACAGTCTTCTTCCTATTTGTCTTCAATATTGGGATTTCCATATTTGTATTCCTATTAACAGGAATCATGATTTTCTCGCAGGTACTTTTTATCATCTATGCTATGTTTCTGCCTGTGAGCTTTATTTTAAGCATGATTCCATCATTTGATGGTATGTCAAAACGAGCCATAACAAAGCTCTTTAATACCATTTTGACACGAGCTGGAATCACATTGATTATTACGACAGCATTTAGTATTTCAACCATGCTCTATACCTTATCGGCTGGTTATCCGTTCTTTTTGATTGCTTTTCTACAGATTGTGACCTTTGCAGGAATCTACTTCAAGCTGGGCGATTTAATGAGTATGTTTTCTCTACAGAGTAACGATTCTCAAAGTGTGGGAAGTCGTGTGATGAGAAAACCTCGTATGCTTATGCACGCTCACATGCACCGTCTACAGCGGAAACTTGGACGTTCCATGACTACTCTAGGGGCTGGGTCTGCCATTGTTACAGGTAAAAAAGGACAGTCGGGTTCGGGGAGTTCTGCAAGGACACAAGCAGATCACTCCCGACCAGACGGAAAGGAAAAATCAACACTTGGAAAACGTATCGGTCAAACCATCGGTACAGTAGCTGATACCAAAGACAGAATGGTAGACACTGCTAGTGGTTTGAAAGAACAGGTTAAAGATTTGCCGACCAATGCAAGATATGCAGTATATCAAGGAAAATCCAAAGTAAAAGAGAATGTCCGTGATTTAACCAGTAGTATTTCTCAAACCAAAGCGGACAGAGCCAGTGGACGCAAGGAACAGCAGGAACAAAGGCGAAAAACCATTGCGAAGCGTCGCTCTGAAATGGAACAGGTCAAACAGAAAAAACAGCCTGCTTCTTCTGTTCATGAAAGACCGACTACAAGACAAGAACAATATCATGATGAACAGACCTCAAAACAGTCTAATATTCAGACTTCATATAAGGAATCTCAACAAGCCAAACAAGAGCGTCCAGCAGTTAAGTCCGATTTTTCAAGTCCAAAAGTGGAACGCCAAGGCAATACCGTTCAAGAAAAAACCGTTCAAAAGCCAGCAACTTCAACCACTACAGCAGATAGAACTTCACAACGTCCAATCACAAAAGAACGTCCGTCTACTGTTCAAAGAGTACCACTACAAAATACAAGAAGTAGACCACCAATCAAAACCGCCACCATTAAGAAAGTCGGTAAGAAACCATGAAGTTGAAAACTTTAGTGATTGGTGGTTCTGGATTATTCTTGATGGTCTTCTCACTGCTTCTGTTTGTTGCCATTTTATTTTCAGATGAACAGGACAGCGGAATTTCCAATATTCATTATGGAGGTGTGAATGTTTCCGCAGAAGTGCTGGCTCATAAGCCTATGGTAGAAAAATATGCCAAAGAATATGGCGTTGAAGAATATGTCAACATACTTCTTGCGATTATACAGGTGGAATCGGGCGGTACTGCGGAAGATGTTATGCAGTCCTCGGAATCCCTCGGTCTTCCACCTAATTCATTGAGTACAGAAGAATCCATTAAGCAAGGTGTGAAGTATTTCAGTGAATTATTAGCCAGTAGCGAAAGGCTCAGTGTAGATTTAGAATCGGTTATCCAGTCCTACAATTATGGTGGTGGTTTCTTAGGGTATGTGGCTAATCGTGGAAATAAATATACCTTTGAACTGGCTCAAAGTTTCTCAAAAGAGTATTCAGGTGGCGAAAAAGTGTCTTACCCCAATCCCATAGCCATACCTATCAATGGGGGCTGGCGATACAACTATGGCAATATGTTTTATGTGCAACTGGTAACGCAGTATCTTGTCACAACAGAGTTTGATGATGATACGGTACAAGCCATCATGGACGAAGCACTGAAATATGAGGGCTGGCGATACGTTTACGGTGGAGCTTCCCCGACTACTTCTTTTGATTGTAGCGGACTGACACAATGGACGTATGGAAAAGCTGGAATTAACTTACCACGAACCGCACAACAGCAATATGATGTGACCCAGCATATCCCACTATCGGAAGCACAAGCTGGCGATTTGGTTTTCTTTCATTCTACCTATAACGCTGGCTCTTATATTACTCATGTTGGGATATACCTTGGCAATAACCGTATGTTTCATGCAGGCGACCCAATCGGTTATGCCGACTTAACAAGCCCCTACTGGCAACAGCATTTAGTGGGAGCAGGACGAATCAAACAATGAGAAAGGAAGATTTAATGATGAAATTTAGAAAAAATCAGAATAAAGAAAAACAGATACCAAAGGAAAAGAAACCTCGTGTCTACTATAAGGTCAATCCTCATAAAAAGGTTGTGATTGCCTTGTGGGTACTTTTAGGGCTTAGTTTCAGCTTTGCGATATTCAAGCACTTTACAGCTATAGATACTCATACTATTCACGAAACAACTATCATAGAAAAGGAATACGTTGATACTCATCATGTAGAAAATTTTGTAGAGAACTTTGCGAAAGTCTACTATTCATGGGAGCAATCCGATAAGTCCATTGATAATCGAATGGAAAGTCTAAAAGGCTATCTGACAGATGAACTTCAAGCTCTCAATGTTGATACAGTACGCAAAGATATTCCTGTATCGTCTTCTGTAAGAGGATTTCAGATATGGACGGTAGAGCCAACTGGCGACAATGAGTTTAATGTAACCTACAGTGTAGACCAACTCATTACAGAGGGGGAAAATACAAAGACCGTCCACTCTGCTTATATAGTGAGTGTCTATGTAGACAGTACTGGAAATATGGTCCTCATTAAGAATCCGACCATTACTAGCATACCAAAGAAATCAGACTATAAACCAAAAGCTATTGAAAGTGAGGGTACGGTTGATTCCATTACAACCAATGAAATCAATGAGTTTTTAACGACGTTCTTCAAGCTCTATCCTACAGCGACAGCCAGTGAACTTTCCTACTATGTGAATGACGGGATATTAAAACCAATCGGAAAAGAGTACATCTTTCAAGAACTGGTAAATCCTATTTACAATCGTAAGGATAATCAAGTCACGGTATCGCTGACAGTGGAGTATATCGACCAGCAGACCAAAGCAACGCAGGTATCTCAATTTGATTTGGTACTTGAAAAGAACGGGAGTAATTGGAAGATTATAGAATAACAAATATTGGTACATTATTACAGCTATTTTGTAATCACGTACTCTCTTTGATAAAAAATTGGAGATTCCTTGACAAATATGCTCTTACGTGCTATTATTTAAGTATCTATTTAAAAGGAGTTAATAAATATGCGGCAAGGTATTCTTAAATAAACTGTCAATTTGATAGTGGGAACAAATAATTGGATGTCCTTTTTTAGGAGGGCTTAGTTTTTTGCACCCAGTTTAAGAATACCTTTATCATGTGATTCTAAAGTATCCGGAGAATATCTGTATGCTTTTTATGCCCTTTTGGGTTTTTGAATGGAGGAAAATCACATGAAAATTATTAATATTGGAGTTTTAGCTCATGTTGATGCAGGAAAAACTACCTTAACAGAAAGCTTATTATATAACAGTGGAGCGATTACAGAATTAGGAAGCGTGGACAAAGGTACAACGAGGACGGATAATACGCTTTTAGAACGTCAGAGAGGAATTACAATTCAGACAGGAATAACCTCTTTTCAGTGGGAAAATACGAAGGTGAACATCATAGACACGCCAGGACATATGGATTTCTTAGCAGAAGTATATCGTTCATTATCAGTTTTAGATGGGGCAATTCTACTGATTTCTGCAAAAGATGGCGTACAAGCACAAACTCGTATATTATTTCATGCACTTAGGAAAATGGGGATTCCCACAATCTTTTTTATCAATAAGATTGACCAAAATGGAATTGATTTATCAACGGTTTATCAGGATATTAAAGAGAAACTTTCTGCCGAAATTGTAATCAAACAGAAGGTAGAACTGTATCCTAATATGTGTGTGACGAACTTTACCGAATCTGAACAATGGGATACGGTAATAGAGGGAAACGATGACCTTTTAGAGAAATATATGTCCGGTAAATCATTAGAAGCATTGGAACTCGAACAAGAGGAAAGCATAAGATTTCAGAATTGTTCTCTGTTCCCTCTTTATCACGGAAGTGCAAAAAACAATATAGGGATTGATAACCTTATAGAAGTGATTACGAATAAATTTTATTCATCAACACATCGAGGTCAGTCTGAACTTTGCGGAAAAGTTTTCAAAATTGAGTATTCGGAAAAAAGACAGCGTCTTGCATATATACGTCTTTATAGTGGCGTACTGCATTTGCGAGATTCGGTTAGAATATCGGAAAAGGAAAAAATAAAAATTACAGAAATGTATACTTCAATAAATGGTGAATTATGTAAAATTGATAAGGCTTATTCCGGGGAAATTGTTATTTTGCAGAATGAGTTTTTGAAGTTAAATAGTGTTCTTGGAGATACAAAGCTATTGCCACAGAGAGAGAGAATTGAAAATCCCCTCCCTCTGCTGCAAACGACTGTTGAACCGAGCAAACCTCAACAAAGGGAAATGTTACTTGATGCACTTTTAGAAATCTCCGACAGTGACCCGCTTCTGCGATATTATGTGGATTCTGCGACACATGAAATCATACTTTCTTTCTTAGGGAAAGTACAAATGGAAGTGACTTGTGCTCTGCTGCAAGAAAAGTATCATGTGGAGATAGAAATAAAAGAGCCTACAGTCATTTATATGGAAAGACCGTTAAAAAAAGCAGAGTATACCATTCACATCGAAGTTCCACCGAATCCTTTCTGGGCTTCCATTGGTCTATCTGTAGCACCGCTTCCATTAGGGAGCGGAGTACAGTATGAGAGCTCGGTTTCTCTTGGATACTTAAATCAATCGTTTCAAAATGCAGTTATGGAGGGGATACGCTATGGCTGTGAACAAGGATTGTATGGTTGGAATGTGACGGACTGTAAAATCTGTTTTAAGTATGGCTTATACTATAGCCCTGTTAGTACCCCAGCAGATTTTCGGATGCTTGCTCCTATTGTATTGGAACAAGTCTTAAAAAAAGCTGGAACAGAATTGTTAGAGCCATATCTTAGTTTTAAAATTTATGCGCCACAGGAATATCTTTCACGAGCATACAACGATGCTCCTAAATATTGTGCGAACATCGTAGACACTCAATTGAAAAATAATGAGGTCATTCTTAGTGGAGAAATCCCTGCTCGGTGTATTCAAGAATATCGTAGTGATTTAACTTTCTTTACAAATGGACGTAGTGTTTGTTTAACAGAGTTAAAAGGGTACCATGTTACTACCGGTGAACCTGTTTGCCAGCCCCGTCGTCCAAATAGTCGGATAGATAAAGTACGATATATGTTCAATAAAATAACTTAGTGTATTTTATGTTGTTATATAAATATGGTTTCTTGTTAAATAAGATGAAATATTTTTTAATAAAGATTTGAATTAAAGTGTAAAGGAGGAGATAGTTATTATAAACTACAAGTGGATATTGTGTCCTGTATGTGGAAATAAAACACGATTAAAGATAAGGGAAGATACTGAATTAAAAAAATTCCCCCTCTATTGTCCGAAATGCAGACAAGAAAATTTAATTGAAATAAAGCAGTTCAAAGTAACTGTGATTACAGAGCCAGACGCAAAGACGCAGAGCCGATAAAATGAGATTAATACAATCTCATTTTATCGGCTCTTTCCGTTATGTATGGATTCTTTTAATTAGTCTTCGATGTTTCTTGCTTCGTTGATACCGCTGGCTAAAGATTCCATTAAGGATAGTTCTTTGTCTGTAAAGCTATCCATGTATTTCTCTATCTGTAATCGTCGGGTGCTTTTTACCAAGTTATTAGCAGGTAAGAAAAATTCATCAACGGAAACATGAAGTAACGATACAAGGTCATAAAGAACTTGTATGCTGGGGTGTTGCCCTTTATTTTCAATATTAGTTAAGTACCGTGGGTCAATTTCAATCAATGCTCCCACTTGTTCACGAGTTAAACCTCGTTTCAATCGAGCTTCTTTAATGGCTAAACCAAAGGCTCTAAAATCATATTTATCTTCTTTTTTACGCATAGTAGACCACCTCTATACATTTTATTGTTCCTACTGAATTAAAAACAGGTATAGAAAAACGTGTTATATGTACTGACCCCAAAAAGTTAGACAATTAATTTATCCGAAGGATTTAGTTCTGTATTGTACAGGGCTAAGTCCTTTTAGTTTTACCTTAATTCGTTTGTTGTTGTAGTAATCGATATAGTCTACAATGGCTTGTTCCAATTGCTTAAGCGACTGAAACGACTTCTCATAACCGTAAAACATTTCGGATTTTAAAATGCCAAAGAAAGATTCCATCATACCGTTGTCTGGGCTGTTGCCCTTTCGTGACATGGATGCTTGAATTCCCTTACTCTCTAGGAACCGATGATAAGAATCGTGTTGGTATTGCCAACCTTGGTCACTATGGAGAATCGTATTCTCGTAGTGTTTCTCTGTGAAGGCCTGTTCCAACATCTTTTTTACTTGTTCTAAATTAGGAGAACAAGAAAGATTAAAAGCAATAATTTCGCTGTTAAATCCATCTAAAACAGGCGATAAATACAATTTCTGCGTGCTATTTGGAATGGCAAACTCTGTCACATCCGTATAACACTTTTCCATTGGTCTCGATGCTTCAAACTGGCGTTGAATGATATTCTCTGCTTTCTTGCCAATCTCTCCTTGGTAGGAAGAATACTTTCGTTTACGGCGAATTCGAGCACTTAAACCAAGGATTTTCATCAGACGTTGGACCTTCTTATGGTTTACTATATGACCACGATTCCTCAATTCAAGAGTTATTCGGCGATAGCCATAATTTCCTTTGTGCTCAGTAAAAATAGCTTGAATTTCAGCTTTAAGATCTTTATCTTTGTCAAGCCCATCTAGTTCCTTCAACTGATAATAGTAAGTTGAGCTAGGTAAACGAGTCACTTCAAGAAGTAAATCTAGTCGAAATCCTCCTGAAGCCATTTCTCTAATTGTCTCTGCCTTTCTCGCTGTATGGCTTCGTCCCTGTCTTCCAGCTCTTTTAACTTTTTTAAGTAAGCCACCTCAGTACGTAAGCGTTCATTCTCCTCTTGGAGTCGCTCTAGTTCTGTCATTTCATCCCAAGTTTTCTTCCGTTTACGTCCCATTTTAGTTGGTCTCCCTCTTGTTTTCTCAACAATAGTATACCCGTTTTTCTTGTATTGTGCTAGCCAATTAAGAAGTATCGTACGACTTGGGAGGCCGTATTCAAGAGAAACTCTATCTTTAGTCCAGCCTTCATGTAAGACTTTATTAATCATTTCTTGCTTTAAATCAGGAGAATAGTAACGATTTTTTCCTTTTTTGACGAACTCTATTCCGTAACGATCAATCAATTTAATCATGTACCTAATATTAGAATTATTTATCCCAAATTTATTTGAAAGCTTCTCTAAGCTATATCCTTGTTTTCTAAGTTCATAGATCTGAACTTTATCATCATAAGTTAATTTCATAATAAAAACACCCCAAAAGTTAGATTTTTTCTGTCTAACTTTTGGGGTGCAGTTCAATATGGTTTATAGGTTTATATTTAATAAAAAGCACTACTAAACGCCAATAAAAAAAACCGTTATATGGTAGTGCTATTTACGCTGTTAAAATATTGTATATTACTTCCAAATGGCGGTTTGTTGGAGGTCAACGTCGCCATGAAGTACATCATATACAATAAATTTCCTTACATTGGGTTCTTGTCAAAAAAAGTCGTCTATCTGCAATAGATAAGTACGTCCACCAATGTGGTTTTATAAATCATATAGATAGAATAACAGAAGCATGTAAACAGAGAAATAAATCTGTTTATATGCTTTTTTGGCTATTCAGAACTTTTTTACAAAGTTTATTTATCAGTAATGCAACAAATCCCCCTTTCACATTGGGACTAAGAGTGAAAGGAGATAAACGAGCAAGGCTCACTTCCTTTCCTAGACAGAAAGGGGGTGAGAAACATGAAACCATCTTCTTTTCAGACCACAATAGAAAATCAGTTTGACTATATCTGTAAACGTGCTATGGAAGACGAGCGAAAGAATTATATGCTTTATCTTTCAAGGATTGCAAAGCGTGAGGTGTCCTTTTCGGATGTTGGCGATTATCTTGTTAGCCAGTTTGCGACAACAGATAACTATTCAACTGACTTTCAGATTTTTACACTCAATGGGTTATCAGTAGGCGTTGAAAATGATTTGTTGAGTGAAGCATTACGTGAGTTGCCAGACAAGAAACGTGAAATTCTACTGCTGTTTTACTTTATGGACATGAGCGATTCAGAAATTGCAGACCTGTTGAAATTGAACCGTTCTACTGTCTATCGGCATAGAACCAGTGGACTAGCCTTAATTAAAAAGTTTATGGAGGAATTTGAAGAATGAAAACACAATATCCTATGATTCCCTTTCCTCTCATTGTAAAGGCAACAGATGGCGATACCGAAGCGATTAACCAGATTCTACATCATTACAGAGGGTACATAACGAAGCGTTCCCTACGACTTATGAAAGATGAATATGGCAATCAAAGTATGGTCGTTGATGAAGTCTTACGTGGAAGAATGGAAACCAGACTGATTACAAAGATTTTGTCATTTGAAATTAAGTAATATCCTCTCTCCTTTCGTGGAAGCGTGCTAAACCATTCCACGCTTCCCGAACAGGGAGGTTTGTTATTCCACCAAAGCATATTGAGCTTTCAATGTGTTTTGATAGGCTAACGAGCCATTGTTCTTTGAAAACTGAATAAAAGTAATCGAATACGTTTCGATAAGAAAAGAGCCAACGGAACTAACCGCCATGACCTATCTTATAAAGATAGCGAGCGATTCATGTTAGTGATCCGAGAAGCAATCTTTAGCAGGATTGCCTGCAACGACATTCTTATCGTGATAATGATACTCCCATACAGTCAATAGTCCGAGCGTGATAAAACCGTCGCAGGCAATGAGTATGGCTACATGAGAACCATGCAGGGGTGGAACTCCCGTGAGCTTTGCTAAAGCTGTTCGATTGCTGGTAAAACAACTTTTATGAAATCCAAATAAGTGATTTGGAAAGGAGGATTTTATGAAGCAGACTGACATTCCTATTTGGGAACGTTATACCCTAACCATTGAAGAAGCGTCAAAATATTTTCGTATTGGCGAAAACAAGCTACGACGCTTGGCAGAGGAAAATAAAAATGCAAATTGGCTGATTATGAATGGCAATCGTATTCAGATTAAACGAAAACAATTTGAAAAAATTATAGATACATTGGACGCAATCTAGCGTCGCCAAAGGGTCTTGTATATGATAAAATAGTATTAAGTCGTATCAAGGCTCTTTCCATAAAGGAAAGGAGCAAATGCCATGTCAGAAAAAAGACGTGACAATAAAGGTCGAATCTTAAAGACTGGAGAGAGCCAACGAAAAGACGGAAGATACTTATACAAATATATAGATTCATTTGGAGAACCGCAATTTGTTTACTCGTGGAAACTTGTGGCTACAGACCGAGTACCAGCAGGAAAGCGTGATTGTATCTCACTTAGAGAGAAAATCGCAGAGTTACAGAAAGACATTCATGATGGTATTGATGTTGTAGGAAAGAAAATGACACTCTGCCAGCTTTACGCAAAACAGAACGCTCAAAGACCAAAGGTTAGAAAAAACACTGAAACTGGACGCAAATATCTTATGGATATTTTGAAGAAAGACAAGTTAGGTGTAAGAAGTATTGACAGTATTAAGCCATCAGACGCTAAAGAATGGGCTATTAGAATGAGTGAAAATGGTTATGCTTATCAAACCATCAATAACTACAAACGTTCTTTAAAGGCTTCATTCTATATTGCTATACAAGATGATTGTGTTCGGAAGAATCCATTTGACTTTCAACTGAAAGCAGTTCTTGATGATGATACTGTCCCTAAGACCGTACTAACAGAAGAACAGGAAGAAAAACTGTTAGCCTTTGCAAAAGCTGATAAAACCTACAGCAAAAATTATGATGAAATTCTGATACTCTTAAAAACAGGTCTTCGTATTTCAGAGTTTGGTGGTTTGACACTTCCAGATTTAGATTTTGAGAATCGTCTTGTCAATATAGACCATCAGCTATTGAGAGATACTGAAATTGGGTACTACATTGAAACACCAAAGACCAAAAGTGGCGAACGTCAAGTTCCTATGGTTGAAGAAGCCTATCAAGCATTTAAGCGAGTGTTAGCGAATCGAAAGAATGATAAGCGTGTTGAGATTGATGGATATAGTGATTTCCTCTTTCTTAATAGAAAGAACTATCCAAAAGTGGCAAGTGATTACAACGGCATGATGAAAGGTCTTGTTAAGAAATACAATAAGTATAACGAGGATAAATTGCCACACATCACTCCACATAGTTTGCGACATACATTCTGTACCAACTATGCAAATGCAGGAATGAATCCAAAGGCATTACAGTACATTATGGGACATGCTAATATAGCCATGACGCTGAACTATTACGCACATACAACATTCGATTCTGCAATGGCAGAAATGAAACGCTTGAATAAAGAGAAGCAACAGGAGCGTCTTGTTGCTTAGTAGTACAAATGAATTTACTACTTATTTACCACTTCTGACAGCTAAGACATGAGGAAATATGCAAAGAAACGTGAAGTATCTTCCTACAGTAAAAATACTCGAAAGCACATAGAATAAGGCTTTACGAGCATTTAAGAAAATATAAAAAGATAATTAGAAATTTATACTTTGTTTATTTTAAAAAGATTAAAGCGGGCGTTTGTTGGGCATGCCAGCCTTTCTTGGATATTTATTTGGTGTTTCTTTTTTCTTTTCTACCACTGTGATGTAACGTGGATCTCCATTTGGTAGGGCGTAGCTGAGATTGTCTTCTACTTTACTAAAAAGGAGGTTGAGGGCATTCTTAGCTTCTAATAATTCCTCAGGCGCATTGCTAGCCTTGAGTGCCAATAGTTTTCCGCCAACTTTAAGGTAGGGAATAGTTAATTCAGATAGGACTTGCATACGGGCAACCGCACGAGCTGTTACAAAATCATATTGAGCACGGAAGTTTTTGTCTTGGGCCAAGTCTTCTGCACGTCCATGGTAGAAATGAACACCATCCAAATCCAGTTCTTGAGCCAAGAGTTGGAGGAAGTTGATGCGCTTATTGAGTGAATCAATGATAGTTACATCTAACTGAGGATAGAGAATTTTCATCGGTAGACTAGGAAATCCTGCCCCGGCCCCGATATCAAGCAGTTTGATAGTTTCATTAGGAATCAAACCTTGAAGGATGGGTGCAATCGAATCGTAAAAATGTTTGAGATAAACTTCTTCCTTGTCTGTAATAGCTGTTAGATTAATCTTTTCATTCCACTCGACCAAGAGCTCAAAATAGCGTTCAAATTGTTTTTTTTGCTGGTCCGAAAGTGGAAGGTTCTGCTCGGCAAGCAAGTTGTAAAATGTTTCTGGTTTCATAGTTTTTTCCTTCTTTAGTATCATCTTATTTTACCACAATCATTAAAAATTTGATATACTGGTACTAATCTAAAAGCAGAAAGGACTTATATAATGACTTGGATTATTCTTGGAGTTATCGCTCTTGTTGTTATTTTTGTGATTGTTAGCTATAATGGTTTGGTTAAGAATCGTATGCAAACAAAGGAGGCTTGGAGTCAGATTGATGTTCAGTTGAAACGTCGAAATGACCTCTTGCCAAACTTGATTGAGACTGTAAAAGGTTATGCCAAATATGAAGGTTCTACCCTTGAAAAGGTGGCAGAACTACGTAACCAAGTGGCGGCAGCGACTTCACCAGCAGAAGCTATGAAAGCTAGTGATGCACTTACTCGTCAGGTTTCAGGTATTTTTGCAGTTGCAGAAAGCTATCCAGATTTGAAAGCTAGTGCAAACTTTGTTAAATTGCAAGAGGAGTTGACAAATACAGAAAATAAAATTTCTTACTCTCGTCAACTCTATAACAGTGTTGTCAGCAACTACAATGTAAAATTAGAAACTTTCCCAAGCAATATTATCGCTGGGATGTTTGGATTTAAAGCAGCAGATTTCCTTCAAACACCAGAAGAGGAAAAGGCAGTTCCTAAAGTTGATTTTAGCGGTTTAGGTGACTAAGATGTTGTTTGATCAAATTGCAAGCAATAAACGAAGAACCTGGATTTTGTTGCTGGTATTTTTCCTACTCTTAGCTCTTGTTGGCTATGCGGTTGGTTACCTCTTTATGCGATCTGGGATTGGTGGATTGGTTATCGCACTGATTATCGGCTTTATCTATGCCTTGTCCATGATTTTTCAATCGACAGAGATTGTCATGTCCATGAATGGAGCGCGTGAGGTGGATGAGCAAACGGCACCAGACCTCTACCATGTAGTAGAAGATATGGCTATGGTCGCTCAGATTCCTATGCCCCGTGTTTTCATCATTGATGATCCAGCCTTAAATGCCTTTGCTACAGGTTCTAACCCTCAAAACGCAGCGGTTGCTGCGACGTCAGGTCTCCTAGCTATCATGAATCGTGAAGAACTAGAAGCTGTTATGGGACATGAAGTCAGTCATATTCGTAACTACGATATCCGTATTTCAACTATTGCTGTCGCCCTTGCTAGTGCTATCACCATGCTTTCTGGTATGGCAGGTCGTATGATGTGGTGGGGTGGAGCAGGTCGCAGACGAAGTGACGATGATAGAGATGGAAATGGTCTTGAAATCATTATGCTAGTGGTCTCCCTACTTGCAATTGTGCTGGCACCTCTCGCTGCAACCTTGGTGCAACTAGCTATTTCTCGTCAGAGGGAATTTTTAGCTGATGCTTCCAGTGTCGAGTTGACTCGCAATCCTCAAGGGATGATAAATGCTCTACGTAAGTTGGATAATAGTAAACCGATGAGTCGTCCTGTAGATGATGCCAGCAGTGCACTTTATATCAATGATCCTAAGAAAGGGGGAGGGTTCCAAAAACTCTTTTATACCCACCCACCTATCTCAGAACGGATTGAACGTTTAAAACATATGTAAAAAGAATCCAGAGGTCGTCTCTGGATTTTTACTATGTTGCAAATTTATAAATCTTCTAAATTAACTACCTCCAGACCATGTTCTGTTAAGCGATAGATGATTGAACAGACCTCTTTTAAGAAACGACGGTCATGCGAAACAGTGATGAGACCGCCTGGATAGGTTGCAAAGAGTTTCCTGATGTGGGGTTGAGAAGTTGGAGAAAAATTTCGTGTGGGTTCATCCAA
The DNA here is from genome assembly GCF_965111735.1 of Streptococcus mitis. Lineage (GTDB taxonomy): Bacteria > Bacillota > Bacilli > Lactobacillales > Streptococcaceae > Streptococcus > Streptococcus mitis_DR. The sequence continues at coordinate 1,410,473 of NZ_OZ217346.1, read as the reverse complement.
AAGGAGAAAGTTTGGTTTGCACAAGACTAAATCCAAAAGCAAAAGTTTCCCCTGTTGCCCGCCAGATAAGGAGCGGATTTGGTGGTGCATCTCTGGATAACTGAAATTGAGACTGGCTAGGTGAGATTGGGTTTTCTGTAGTTCCTCTTTTTCTCCAGTTTTGCTGAGGTAGGCTATTGGTGATAAATCCAATTGCAGTTTTTGCTGGTAATCTTGTGGCATATAACCAAGAGAAATCTCTCTTTTATCATTCAGAAGTTGCTGTAACTTGGCTAAAAGAGTTGATTTTCCAATACCATTTGGGCCGATGATACCAATTTTTTCTTGGCCACGGACAGTTAATTGTAGTTCTTGCACCAAAATTCGCTCGCCAATGGACAAATTTTCTTTTTCCAGTTGGATTAAGACTTTAGAAGCAGGTAATGGCTGTATATCTGAGAAGAAAAGTCTGATTTCTTCCTCTTCAAGTGGTTTTTGGGTCATGGACTGAGCTGTCTTTTCAAAGCGTTTTTCTTGAGAGAGGACATTTTTCATCTTTTTAGCCAATAGGCGACCGGCAGTACTGTCTTTAGTAGCTCGAAGCGCAGTTTCTACATTTTGCTTGACTCGCCGATGTTTTTCCATGGTTTTATCGTAGGCTTTTTGGTCGTTAGCTGCTTGCTGGCTTTGTCTGACAAAATTAGCCTTTCTTTGGTCACTATAGCTATCATAGTCTAAATGCTCTACTAGCGTTTCTGCTTCTTTACGGTGTTTGACCAGTCGCAAGTGGACAATAGTATCAGCCGTTTCAGAAAGAAAGTCTTCATCATGGGAAATGAAAATAACGGTTTGCCGAATCTTTCGAATCTGACCTTTTAGCCAATCAACTGTTTCAAGGTCCAGGTCATTTGAAGGTTCATCTAAAAATAGAATCTCAAAGGGTTTGGCTAACTCATGGATAAGCTGAATTTTCAAAGCTTCGCCACCCGAGAGGCTCCCAATCTCTTGGTCACTAGCAAAGCGATCGCTATCAAAATGCAACTCCTCAGCCAAACGATAAAGAATGCTGTAGTCTAAATCAACAGTATCTAAAAAGAAGTAGTCATGTAGAGATTGTTTTTTCAGCTCCTCGGGGAGTTTTTGAGGAATATAGGCCAGTGACTGATAGTCAGACTGGATGTCTCCCTTGATAGTGAAATCAGGCAAAGCTTCCCCCATTAGAGTTTTAAGCAAGGTTGATTTGCCATTTCCTTCCTCTCCAATAATAGCTACTTTTTCCCCGTCTTGGATAGTCATGTTTAAGTCTGAGACAAGATCACGCAAATCTTTGTTTTGTGTGATGGTCAGATGATTAATTTTTATCATATTGTTGCCCTTTCTAGAATGTCCAATAGTGCATAACAAAAAGCTCTACTTTACCTAGTAGAGCCAATGTCTATGTCAAAAAAACTCTATTAATACTCTTCGAAAATCTCTTCAAACCACGTCAGCGTCGCCTTACCGTATATATGTGACTGACTTCGTCAGTCTTATCTACAACCTCAAAATAGTGTTTTGAGCAGCTTACGGCTAGCTTCCTAGTTTGCTCTTTGATTTTCATTGAGTATAAAATGCCAGAAGAAGAGCATAAAAGAGCACACAAAAAGAGACAAAAACAAGATCTACTAAATAAAGTTTCTTTATTTGATAGACTTAGTTGTTCATGTCTCCCTTACCTCCGAGTATTAGTACCTCTATCTTATACCTTTCAGGATATTTTGTCAACAGAAAACTGACAATTCTAATCTCTAAAATCCGAAAACAGGTCCATAAAGAGTTAGTACGTGTTTGACATGCTTGTAATGGAATTTGTCGTAGTTTCGCCAAGCAATGCGTGCTTGGTCGTTCAGTTTTAGGCTACCGAGACCTATCAGAAGACTGGTACGTTGGTAAAATTTCTCAAGGTCAATTAAGATACTGTTGTCCAACTTTTCCACTTTTTTGAGCTCTTTTATAGTAGTGTTTAGCAGCTCTTGCAGTCGAATATCATCTGCCCTACCCTGTTTGCAGCTTTGGAAACTTTTATTTAACTCGGATAGGAGTTGGGTTGCATTAGTAATGAGTTCTTTGTCTTACATGTGAGCATCCTCCTTGCTCTGATGTATTATTGCCTATAGTATAGCACTAAAAAACAAAAATGTCATAGTAAATATGTTAAAAAATCGAATTTTAATTTTAAAGTTTGGTGTGCTGATTTGTAAGCTTTTCATGGTATAATCAAGAGAGTAAATCTTTATGGAGGAAGTATGAAATTAAATATTCAAGAAATTCGTAAGCAGTCTGAAGGCTTGCATTTTGAACAAACGTTAGACCTAGCCTCAGACCTGCGTGCACGTAATCAAGAAATTTTAGATGTAAAAGATATCCTTGCAGTTGGGAAAGTACAGTACGAAGACCGTATGTATTTCTTAGATTATCAACTATCTTACACCATTGTTCTTGCTTCAAGTCGCAGTATGGAGCCAGTTGAGTTAGTTGAATCTTATCCAGTAACGGAAGTTTTCATGGAAGGAGCAACCAATCAGCTAGATCAAGAAGTTTTAGATGATGATTTGGTCTTGCCTATCGAAAATGGAGAACTTGACCTTGCTGAGAGCGTGTCAGACAATATCCTACTAAACATTCCTATCAAGGTCTTGACGGCTGAAGAAGAGGCTGGTCAAGGATTTGTCTCAGGAAATGACTGGCAAATCATGACAGAGGAAGAATACCAGGCCCAACAAGCAGTCAAAAAAGAAGAAAACAGTCCTTTTGCTGGCTTACAAGGACTATTTGATGGAGATGAATAATGGTTTTGTCAAAAAAACGAGCACGAAAAGTGCTAGAAGAAATCATTGCTCTGTTTCCAGATGCCAAGCCCAGTCTTGATTTTACCAATCATTTTGAACTACTAGTTGCGGTCATGTTGTCAGCTCAGACAACGGATGCAGCGGTAAATAAGGCCACACCAGGTCTCTTTGCTGCCTTTCCAACGCCACAAGCCATGTCTGTTGCGACAGAGGGTGAGATTGCTTCACACATTTCTCGCCTAGGACTGTATCGAAATAAGGCTAAATTCCTTAAAAAATGTGCCCAACAGTTACTAGAAGATTTTGATGGTCAAGTCCCTCAAACACGTGAGGAATTAGAGAGTCTAGCAGGTGTTGGTCGCAAGACAGCCAATGTTGTCATGAGTGTGGGCTTTGGGATTCCAGCTTTTGCAGTAGATACTCATGTGGAGCGTATTTGCAAACACCATGATATTGTCAAAAAATCAGCGACACCGCTTGAGGTGGAAAAGAGGGTTATGGATATTTTGCCACCGGAACAGTGGTTAGCAGCCCATCAGGCCATGATTTATTTCGGACGGGCTATCTGCCATCCTAAAAATCCAGAGTGTGACCAGTACCCACAATTATATGATTTTAGCAATTTATAAGATGGTGTACCAAAAGTTTTTGCTTGATTTTAAGCATGCTTTGTGCTATAGTATTTGATAACTAAATATTCCTTTAAACCTGTCCCGTGAGGCAGGCAAGGAGCGCGATAAAGTAGAAGGGTGAAGTCTATACTGTTTCCAGTAGGGCTTACTTAGCTATACATTTCAAGTCTCCTTGTTTAAGGAGACTTTTCTTTTTGGAGGTTTGTCATGAAGGCAAAAGAAGTTGTAGACGAATTGACCGTCAAACGAGCGATTACGCGTATTACATATGAGATTATCGAACGCAACAAAGATTTGAATAAAATCGTCTTGGCTGGTATTAAAACTCGTGGTGTCTTTATCGCCCACCGAATCCAAGAACGTTTGGAGCAACTAGAAAATCTTTCAGTTCCTGTTGTGGAATTGGATACCAAACCTTTCCGTGATGATGTTAAAAGTGGAGAAGATACTTCTTTGGTTTCTGTTGATGTGACAGACCGTGAAGTTATCTTGGTGGACGATGTGCTCTATACAGGCCGTACTATCCGTGCTGCTATTGATAATATTGTCGGTCATGGTCGTCCTGCGCGCGTGAGTTTAGCAGTTCTAGTCGATCGTGGACATAGAGAATTGCCAATCCGTCCAGATTACGTTGGAAAAAATATCCCAACTAGTCGTTCTGAAGAAATCATCGTAGAGATGGCAGAACTTGATGGCCAAGACAGAGTTCTGATTACTGAAGAAGCTTAGAAAGCTGAAGGAGTAGCCATGTCAGAAAATCAACAAGCATTGAACCATGTAGTGTCCATGGAAGACCTCACTGTCGATCAAGTCATGAAATTGATCAAGCGAGGAATTGAGTTTAAAAACGGAGCTCAGCTTCCCTACGAGGACCATCCGATTGTTTCCAATCTTTTCTTTGAGGATTCTACACGGACGCATAAGTCCTTTGAAGTGGCAGAGATTAAACTGGGATTGGAACGACTTGACTTTGATGTGAAAACTAGTTCGGTTAATAAGGGTGAGACACTTTATGATACCATCCTTACTCTGTCTGCTTTAGGAGTGGATGTCTGTGTGATTCGCCACCCTGAGGTTGACTACTACAGAGAGTTAATTGCAAGTCCAACGATTACGACTTCCATTATCAATGGTGGAGATGGTTCGGGTCAACACCCTAGCCAGAGCTTGCTTGATTTGATGACTATTTATGAGGAATTTGGTCACTTTGAGGGTCTCAAGGTTGCGATTGCAGGTGACTTGGACCACTCACGCGTTGCTAAATCCAATATGCAGATTTTGAAACGCTTGGGAGCTGAACTTTATTTTGCTGGACCTGAGGAATGGAGAAGTCAAGAGTTTGCAGATTATGGACAGTTTGTAACCATTGATGAAATCATTGATCAGGTGGATGTCATGATGTTTCTCCGTGTGCAACATGAACGCCATGATAGTGGAGCTGTCTTTTCAAAAGAAGACTACCATGCCCAACATGGCTTGACTCAAGAACGTTATGACCGTTTGAAAGAAACAGCAATCCTCATGCACCCAGCTCCAGTCAACCGTGATGTAGAAATCGCAGACCACTTGGTTGAAGCACCAAAATCACGGATTGTCCAACAAATGACCAATGGTGTTTTTGTTCGAATGGCAATCTTAGAATCCGTACTGGCGAGTAGAAACGCCAACTAAAACACAAGACGTTAAAAGACGCCAGTGAGCGTCCACGAGAGGTGAAAATATGACAAAAAGACTTCTAGTATTAGAAGATGGCACAGTTTTTGAAGGCAAGGCCTTCGGAGCAGATATTGATGTAACAGGCGAAATCGTCTTTAATACAGGGATGACCGGCTATCAAGAATCCATTACAGACCAGTCTTATAATGGACAAATCTTGACCTTTACTTATCCTTTGGTGGGAAATTATGGAATTAACCGTGATGATTACGAATCCATTATTCCAACTTGTAAGGGAGTCGTTGTTTTCGAAGAAGCACGTAGAGCTAGTAACTGGCGCAACCAAATGACCTTGGATGAATTTTTGAAAGCAAAGAAAATTCCTGGTATTTCAGGGATTGATACGCGTGCCCTTACCAAGATTATCCGTAAGCATGGTACCATGCGAGCAACCTTGACCCATGTTGGGGACAGCATGGACCATGTGACGGACCAGCTGCAAGCAACAGTCTTGCCGACAGACAATATCAAACAGGTTTCCACTAAAACTTCCTATCCAGCTCCAGGAGTTGGTTTGAGTGTGGTGCTAGTGGACTTTGGTCTTAAGCACTCAATCCTACGTGAACTTTCTAAGCGTAACTGTAACGTGACGGTTGTTCCGTATTCAACAACTGCGGAAGAAATTCTCCATCTCAATCCTGACGGAGTTATGTTGTCAAATGGTCCAGGTAACCCAGAAGATGTTCCACAGGCACTAGATATGATTCGTGGTGTGCAAGGAAAAATTCCAATCTTTGGTATTTGTATGGGGCATCAACTCTTTGCTATGGCAAACGGGGCTAAGACTTACAAGATGAAGTTTGGTCACCGTGGATTCAACCATGCGGTACGTGAAATTGCTACAGGACGTGTGGATTTTACAAGTCAAAACCATGGTTATGCAGTTAGCCGTGAGGATTTGCCAGAACACTTGATTATCACCCACGAAGAAATCAATGACAAGTCAGTTGAAGGTGTGCGTCACAGATACCAACCTGCTTTCTCTGTCCAATACCATCCAGATGCAGCCCCTGGTCCACACGACGCTAGCTACCTATTTGATGAGTTTATCGAGATGATGGAAGCTTTTAAACAATCAAACTAAGAACGAGTAAAAGCTCGTCGGAGAATTTATTTAACTGAACACGGACGGAAAGCTCGGAATTTAGAGAAACCAACTTGGATTGTCAATCCTTCCTTGGTTTCCTAAAATTCAATCGCTTTCTATTCGTCCTTTGTATCTTATTTAATGGCAACCTGAGAGTTGCCGAATAGAAAGACAGGTCGTTTCTTTTAGTCGCTATCAGGCGAACTAAAAACTCCCTGCACTAGATTTTTTATCGAAAAATATCGTTTCTCTAGAAAATCGTCGGAGAATTTATTTAATGTCGCTCTGTGAGGCGACGAATAGAAAGGAGAAGATACATTGTTCGCGGAAGTGAACACGCCCTAAGAACTATGTGAAAAAGATAAACATCGTCTTGACGCTAAAGGCGTCTGCACCGAGTTTCCTATTTTCACGGTGTTCTTTACGGGCTTTGTATCATAAACTATGCCTAAACGTACTGATATTCAAAAAATTATGGTGATTGGTTCTGGTCCGATTATTATTGGTCAGGCTGCTGAGTTTGACTACGCTGGGACCCAGGCTTGCTTGTCGTTGAAAGAGGAAGGTTATGAGGTTGTCTTGGTTAACTCAAACCCTGCCACCATCATGACGGACAAGGAGATTGCGGACAAGGTTTATATCGAACCGATTACACTTGAGTTTGTGACACGTATTCTTCGCAAGGAACGTCCAGATGCCTTGCTTCCAACTCTTGGTGGGCAAACAGGACTCAACATGGCCATGGAATTGTCTAAAAACGGTATTCTTGATGAGCTCGGTGTCGAACTTCTGGGAACTAAATTATCTGCCATTGACCAAGCTGAGGATCGTGACCTCTTTAAACAATTGATGGAAGAATTGAACCAACCAATTCCAGAGTCTGAAATTGTCAACACAGTAGAAGAAGCAGTTACCTTTGCAGCGACAATTGGCTATCCAGTCATTGTCCGTCCAGCCTTTACCCTAGGAGGTACTGGTGGTGGTATGTGTGCCAACGAGGAAGAATTGCGTGAAATTGCTGAAAATGGGTTGAAATTGTCACCTGTTACCCAATGTTTGATTGAGCGTTCAATCGCAGGTTTCAAGGAAATCGAATACGAAGTCATGCGTGACTCAGCTGACAATGCTTTGGTTGTTTGTAACATGGAAAACTTTGACCCAGTTGGGATTCATACAGGGGATTCCATTGTATTTGCCCCTGCTCAAACCATGTCAGACTATGAAAACCAAATGCTACGTGACGCGAGCTTGAGCATCATTCGTGCCCTCAAGATTGAAGGTGGATGTAATGTTCAGCTGGCACTTGATCCTCACAGCTTTAAGTATTATGTTATCGAAGTAAACCCTCGTGTATCACGTTCTTCAGCCCTTGCTTCAAAGGCAACAGGTTATCCAATTGCCAAATTAGCTGCTAAGATTGCAGTAGGTTTGACTTTGGATGAGGTGATCAACCCAGTTACAGGTTCAACCTATGCCATGTTTGAGCCTGCCCTTGACTACGTTGTTGCCAAGATTCCACGTTTCCCATTTGACAAGTTTGAAAAGGGTGAGCGCCGTCTTGGTACTCAGATGAAGGCCACTGGAGAAGTCATGGCAATCGGTCGTAACATCGAGGAATCTCTCCTTAAAGCTTGTCGCTCCCTTGAAATTGGGGTGCACCACAATGAAATGCCTGAACTTGCATCAGTTTCTGATGATGCCTTGATTGAAAAAGTAGTCAAAGCCCAAGATGATCGTCTCTTCTATGTATCAGAAGCCATTCGTCGCGGCTACACACCAGAAGAAATTGCAGAGCTTACAAAAATCGATATCTTTTATCTCGATAAACTCCTACATATCTTTGAAATTGAGCAGGAGTTGGGTGCCCATCCACAAGATTTAGACGTTTTGAAAAATGCCAAACTCAATGGCTTCTCAGACCGTAAGATTGCTGAACTTTGGGAAACGACTGCAGACCAAGTTCGTCAGCTTCGTTTGGAAAACAAGATTGTCCCAGTCTACAAGATGGTCGATACTTGTGCGGCAGAGTTTGACTCTGAAACACCATATTTCTATTCAACCTATGGATGGGAAAATGAGTCTATCAAGTCTGATAAGGAATCCGTCCTTGTCCTAGGTTCTGGCCCAATCCGTATCGGTCAAGGGGTCGAGTTTGACTATGCAACGGTTCACTCAGTTAAAGCTATCCAGGCAGCTGGTTATGAAGCTATCATCATGAACTCAAATCCAGAGACTGTTTCAACGGACTTTTCTGTATCTGACAAGCTTTACTTTGAGCCATTGACTTTCGAAGATGTTATGAATGTTATTGACCTAGAGCAACCAAAAGGAGTTATTGTTCAGTTTGGTGGTCAAACAGCTATCAACCTTGCGGAGCCATTGGCAAAAGCGGGTGTGACCATCCTTGGCACACAGGTTGCTGACCTAGACCGTGCCGAAGACCGTGACCTCTTTGAGCAAGCTCTGAAAGACTTGGATATTCTACAGCCACCAGGACAAACAGCAACCAATGAAGAAGAAGCAGTGCTTGCAGCTCGCAAGATTGGTTTCCCAGTCCTCGTTCGTCCTTCTTATGTTTTGGGTGGACGTGCCATGGAAATCGTAGAAAACGAGGAAGACCTTCGTTCTTACATGCGAACTGCTGTTAAGGCTAGTCCAGACCACCCAGTTCTTGTAGACTCCTACATCGTTGGGCAAGAGTGCGAAGTTGATGCCATCTCAGATGGAGAAAATGTTCTCATCCCTGGTATCATGGAGCATATCGAACGTGCTGGTGTCCACTCAGGTGACTCAATGGCCGTTTATCCTCCACAAACCTTGTCTCAAAAGGTGCAGGAAACCATCGCAGACTATACTAAACGATTAGCAATCGGCCTTAACTGTCTTGGAATGATGAACATCCAGTTTGTTATCAAGGATGAAAAAGTCTACGTTATTGAGGTCAATCCACGTGCTAGCCGTACGGTTCCATTCCTTTCTAAGGTAACCAATATCCCTATGGCTCAAGTAGCGACCAAGCTCATTCTTGGTCAAAATCTTGAAGAACTTGGTTACCAAGATGGACTTTATCCTGAAAGCACTCGTGTTCATATCAAGGCACCTGTTTTCTCCTTTACGAAACTAGCTAAGGTAGACAGCTTGCTCGGTCCTGAAATGAAGTCAACAGGGGAAGTTATGGGTTCTGATACTACTCTTGAAAAAGCTCTCTATAAGGCTTTTGAAGCTTCCTACCTACACTTGCCAACTTTTGGGAATGTTGTATTCACCATCGCTGATGATGCCAAAGATGAAGCCTTGGACTTGGCTCGTCGTTTCCAAAATATTGGCTACGGTATCCTCGCGACAGAAGGGACAGCAGCTTTCTTTGCCAGTCATGGACTTCAAGCTCAACCTGTTGGTAAGATTGGTGATGATGAACAGGATATCCCAAGCTTTGTTCGCAAAGGAAGAATCCAAGCTATCATTAACACAGTAGGAACCAAACGAACTGCTGACGAAGATGGTGAGCAAATCCGCCGTTCAGCCATTGAGCATGGTGTGCCACTCTTTACAGCCCTAGATACAGCTAATGCCATGCTCAAGGTGCTAGAAAGCCGTAGTTTTGTTACAGAAGCGATCTAGTTTAGAAAGAATTTTCACAGTTCAAAAGCCAGTGTCAGAAAACGCTGACTTTTGAAATACTGGTGTTGCTTATTTCAACTATTATGCTTTCCTGAAGAATCATTCCAAAATGTGATGTAATAAGAATAAATTGGGCTCTTTGTCAACTGTAGTGGGTTGAAGAAAAGCTAAGCTCGAGAAAGGACAAAATTTGCCCTTTCTTTTTTGATGTTCAGAGCAATAAAAATCCTTTTTTTGAAGTTTTCAAAGTTTCGAAATCCAAAGGCATTGCGCTTGATAAGTTTGATGAGATTATTGGTCGCTTCTAATTTGGCGTTTGAATAGGGTAGTTGAAGGGCATTGACAATCTTCTCTTTATCTTTGAGGAATGTTTTAAAGACAGTCTGAAAAAGAGGATGAACCTGCTGCAGATTGTCTTCAATGAGTCCGAAAAATTTGTCAGGCTTCTTGTCCTGAAAGTGAAACAGCAAGAGTTGATAGAGATGGTAGTGGTGTTTCAAGTCTTCTGAATAGTTCAAAAGCTTGTCTAGAATCTCTTTATTGGTCAAGTGCATGCGAAAAGTAGGACGATAAAAACGTTTATCGCTAAGTTTACGACTATCCTGTTGGATGAGTTTCCAGTAGCGTTTGATAGCCTTGTATTCATGAGATTTTCGTTCAAACTGATTCATGATTTGGACACGCACACGACTCATAGCACGGCTTAGATGTTGTACAATATGGAAACGATCTAGAACGATTTTAGCACACGGAAAAAGTTTTCTAGCTAAGTCATAGTAGGGACTAAACATATCCATAGTAATGATTTTCACCTGACAACGAACGGCTCTATCGTATCGAAGAAAGTGATTTCGGATGACAGCTTGTGTTCGTTCCTCAAGAACAGTGATGATATTAAGATTATCAAAATCTTGCGCAATGAAACTCATCTTTCCCTTTGTAAAGGTATACTCGTCCCAGGACATAATCTGTGGAAGGCGAGAAAAATCATGCTTAAAGTGAAAGTCATTGAGCTTGCGAATAACAGTTGAAGTTGAAATGGACAGCTGATGAGCAATATCGGTCAAAGAAGTCTTTTCAATCAGCTTTTGAGCAATTTTTTGATTAATGATACGAGGGATTTGATGATTCTTCTTGACGAGGGAGGTCTCGGAGACCGCTATTTTCGAGCACTTATAGCAGTTAAAACGGCGTTTTTTAAGGAGAATTCTAGTAGGCATACCAGTTGTTTCGAGGTAAGGGATCTTAGACGGTTTTTGAAAGTCATATTTCTTCATTTGACTTCCACACTCAGGGCAAGATGGGGCGTCGTAGTCCAGTTTAGCGATGATTTCCTTGTGTGTATCTCTATTAATGACATCTATAATTTGGATATTAGGGTCTTTGATATCGAGTAGTTTTGTGATAAAATGTAATTGTTCCATATGAATCTTTCTAATGAGTTGTTTAGTCGCTTTTCATTATAGGTCATATGGAACTTTTTTTCTACAACAAAATAGGTTCCATAATATCCATAGGGGATTTACCCACTACAAATATTATAGAGCCATAAATTGGAAATAGAAAACTATTTTCAACATTTCTTTCAAAAACCATCAATAAAATAGGTAAAGACAAGATTAGGAAGTGAATATTCCTATGTCTTCTTACAAAAAGGTTTCTCTTTCTGAGATCAAGCAATCTATTGAAACTCCGAATAACAATCATTTTGGCAAAATCTAAAAGTATTTTTGGGGCCTGGAGCTCTTGTGGCAGTTGGTTATATGGATCCTGAAAACTGGATTACCAGTGTGGTTGGTGGTGCTTCCTACAAGTATAGTCTCTTATTCGCTATTTTGATTTCATCCATCATCGCCATGCAGCTACAACAGATGGCTGGAAAGCTCGGTATCGTGACTAGGATGGATCTAGCGCTGGCAACAGCTCATCATGCTCCCAAGTGGTTCTGCTATAGTCTATGGGTGATTTTAGAATTAGCTTTGATTGCGACAGACTTGGCAGAGGTTTTAGGTTCAGCAATTGCCTTAAATCTTTTATTTAAAATACCGATAAAGGTCGCTATCCTACTAACCGTTTTAGATGTATTTCTTATCTGGTGGTTTTATCTAATCCGAGTATGCAGGGGATCTTTGGTGATTATTTGCCGACTTCGACTTTATTTGAAAGTCCTCTGCCGGAAAATGAGAGTCAATTGACTTTGGCCTTAGGGATTGTAGGAGCGACAGTCAGGCCCATAATCTCTATCTTCATTCATTCTTATCCCAAACAAGGAAAATCAACCATAAGCGTAAAAAGGATGTTTGAAAATCTGTTCGTTTTATGACCTGGGACTCAAATCTTCAGTTGTCCCTAGCCTTTGTTGGCAATTCCTTACTTCTCATTTTAGGAGAATCGCTCTTTTTTTGCTCATGCGTCCGAATTTTCAGCTTTTTCCTAAATGTACAATGCTTTGCAGGATTCTACAATAGCAGGAGCGATAGCCAGCTCAACTCTGTTAACTTTATTTGCTCTAGCTCTCTTAGCAAGTGACCAAAATTCTACTATTACAGGTACTTTGACTGAAAAGATTGTTATGGAAGGTTTCTTGCATCTGAAATTACCTCAGTGGATTATCCGTATCGGGACACGTATTTTTGCCTTGCTTCCTGTGATCATAGTTGGACATCAAGAAAGAATCTTGAATCAGTTATTGGTCTATTCACAGATCTTTCTTTCAATCGCTCTTCCATTCTCAATTTTTCCCTTAATTTATCTGACTTCTAAGAAGTCAGTGATGGGAGAATTTACCAATGCCAAGTGGAACACAATCCTAGGCTACGTAGTTTCAATCATCTTGACCATTTTCAATATCAAGCTTCTTTTCGATATTTTTTAACCCCGTTTGAAATCAATTATAGTTTCAGCGTGATGGTTGACAAATAGAAAGTAGTAGTGATTGATTCATAAAAAGAAGAAAAAAAAGAACAGTAGGAACTGTTCTTTTTATCATTATTTGAGACCGTATTTTTTGTTGAAACGATCCACGCGTCCATCTGCTTGAGTGAACTTTTGACGTCCAGTGTAGAATGGGTGTGAGTCTGATGAAATTTCCACACGGATCAATGGGTAAGTTTCGCCTTCGAACTCAACTGTTTCGTTAGAGCGTTTTGTTGAACCGCTAAGGAATTGGTAACCAGTAGTTGTGTCCATGAAGACAACTGGGCGATATTCTGGATGGATATCTTTTTTCATTTTGCAATATTTCCTTTCTGCCATGGTCTCTTTGCGAGCCATAGATTGTTACCATACTAGTCTATCAGATTCTAAAAAGTTTGGCAAGTATTTTATCAGTTTTTAAGCAAGTTTTTTAACTTTTGGTAGATGATTTCGTTTTCTTCTAGGCTATAGGAATTTGCACCACTTGCTAGAGGGTGGCCTCCACCATCATGTTCCTTGGCGATTTCATTGATAGGATGGATTTTACTGCGTAAGCGAACACGGTAGTGGCCATCAGCCTGCTCCACAAAAATTCCCCAGAGACTGACGCTGTCAATCCGTCCAGGTGCTCCAACAATGGCTGCAGTTTCAGCATCGGTAACATTGAATTGTTTCAAGACTTCTTGACTCAGGATAACGCGCGCTGCACCATTTTCATCCACTTCCAGATGGTCGTAGATGTAGCCTTGAAGTTTAGCAATTTTGTAACTCATAGTGTCCATTTTGCGAGTGAGAGACGCAAAGTCAAAGTTATGTTCTCTCAGAGAGGCAGCCAGGCGGAGGGTCCGTGCAGTGGTAGAAGGATAGAGGAAGCGACCTGTATCACCAATAATTCCTGCAAAGAGCAACTCAGCAGAACAATCTGATAAGGCCAGTTGGGTTGTTTGGGCAAATAGGGTAATCATCTCGCTAGCGCTACTTGAACTAGTATCCACCCAAGACAGGTCACCGTATATATCATCATTTGGATGGTGGTCAATTTTAATGAGAAAGTCACCTTGGCTATAGCGCTTATCATCGATACGAGCAGTATTCGCCGTATCACAGACGATAACAAGTGCCCCTTGGTAGGCACTATCTTCAACAAGATCCATCTCAGCCATCCAAGTAAGAGTTGGTTCATCAAAACCAACTGCTTTGATGGTTTTTTCTGGGAAATGATATTCCAGCAAGGCTTTCAAGCCCACTTGACTTCCCAAGGCATCAGGGTCTGGTTTCATATGACGATGAATGATAATCGTGTCGTATTCTTTGATTTTTTCTAAAATTTGATGGCAAATGTCCATAAATAACCTCAATTCTTTCTCATTTCATTGTAGCACAAGAATTTTTATTTTTAAAATGAAAAAGATGTGATATAATGGAGAAAGATAAATTGAGGAGGACGATATGGCATTAGCAAAAATTGTATTTGCCAGTATGACCGGTAATACCGAAGAAATTGCAGATATTGTAGCAGACAAATTACGTGACTTGGGCTTGGATGTCGATGTTGATGATTGTACAACTGTTGACGCTTCAGACTTCTTGGAAGCAGACATCGCTATCGTTGCGACCTATACTTATGGTGATGGTGAATTGCCAGATGAGATGATGGACTTCTACGAAGACTTAGCAGATCTTAACTTGAATGGTAAAATCTACGGAGTGGTTGGTTCAGGTGACACCTTCTATGATGAATTCTGTAAGGCTGTTGATGACTTTGACCGTGTCTTTGTGTCAACAGGAGCAGAAAAAGGTTCAGAGTGTGTTAAAGTTGATCTTTCTGCCGAGGAAGAAGACATTGAACGCTTAGAACAATTCGCAGAAGAATTGGCTGCTAAAGTAGGATAAGAATAAAAGTGCGCTGATACAATCAATCAGTGCATTTTTCTTATCGTGAGTTGGGATTTTACTAGCCTATTTGATGGCTTTTTGATACAATAATTCAAATAAAGGAGGAGACTGTATGGATTTAGATATTATTCGCCAAGAAATTGATCAAATCGACGACCAAATTGTCAAACTGTTAGAAGAACGAATGCATTTGGTTGAGGGTGTAGTTGCCTATAAGAAGGCTTCAGGGAAACCGATTTTAGATACTAAGAGAGAAGAAGTTATTTTTGAAAAGATTAGAAGTCGTGTAGAGGACAAGCGCTATCAGGAGACTATTGTCGCAACATTTACGGACATACTCAAACGTTCGCGTGATTACCAGGATCAAAACATCAAATGAAAAAAGAACAATTTTATCCGCTAGGGATTTTTCTAGCTGCTATGTTAGGCGGACTTGTCCGCTACCTAGTTTCCACTTGGTTACCAGCCAGTCCTGACTTTCCTTGGGGAACCCTTCTTGTCAACTATCTGGGCATTTTCTGCTTGGTTTATCTTGTCAAGGGTTATCTGGTCTATAAGGGAACCAGTAAAGGCGTTGTTTTAGCACTGGGGACGGGCTTTTGTGGGGGGCTGACAACTTTTTCCAGTCTAATGCTTGATGCTGTAAAACTGCTTGATACAGGGCGTTATCTTAGTTTAGTCCTGTATTTGCTTTTGAGCATCGGTGGAGGTCTGCTTTTAGCTTACTATTTAGGGAGGAAGAAATGGTAATGGTCTATCTTGCAATTGCCTGTGGTCTTGGAGCGCTCGTACGGTATTTCTTTTCCCGCTATAATCAAACTTCTAAATTGCCCCTCGGAACGCTCATAGCCAATCTTCTAGGTTGTTTTTTAATTGGATTATTCTACAATCATGTGGAGTCTAAGGAAGTCTATGCTATTTTAGCAACAGGATTTTGTGGCGGTTTAACGACTTTCTCTACATTGAATGATGAACTCCAAAGGTTGCTGAGTGATAGGAAAGTCTTTTATTCTTACCTAGCTTTGACCTACCTAGGTGGTTTGGTTGCGATTTTTTTAGGAATTCTGCTATAAATTTCTTTACTTTTTTGTGGAAATTTGGTAAACTGTATCTTGTGTGTAATGGACGCACAAAAATACAGTTTATCCGCTGAGGAAGATTCCTCAAGATTGACAAAGATAGGAGAATAAAATGAATCCATTAATCCAAAGCTTGACTGAAGGTCAACTTCGTACAGATATCCCATCATTCCGTCCTGGTGACACTGTTCGTGTACACGCGAAAGTTGTCGAAGGTAACCGTGAACGTATCCAGATTTTTGAAGGTGTTGTTATTGCACGTAAAGGTGCTGGCATCTCTGAAAACTACACAGTTCGTAAAATCTCTAACGGTGTAGGTGTTGAGCGTATCTTCCCAATCCACACTCCACGTGTTGAAAAAATCGAAGTTGTTCGTTACGGTAAAGTACGTCGTGCGAAATTGTACTACTTGCGTGCTCTTCAAGGTAAAGCAGCTCGTATCAAAGAAATCCGTCGTTAATTCGACTAAAAAACTCTGCTTTTTCAGCAGAGTTTTTATCTAGCTCCCTTAGTTCAATGGATATAACAACTCCCTCCTAAGGAGTAGTTGCAGGTTCGATTCCTGCAGGGGGCATTTTTAGTAATGTAAAGAAAGACAAAGAAAATTCAAAATGTTTATTTAAAGGCAATTATCACAATTTAGTTTTTTAAAATAGTATAGTATATTTTGTTTTTTTGACCAAATTTTGAGCAAAAGTTATATTTTGATCAATGAGTACAGATAAAGTGGATCAGCAAAGTAACTTTGACATCTATTAGTTAAAAAATAAGGACTTCCTTTGTTAGAATGTCCTTATTTTTATTATGGAATTGGACAAATGAGGTTAAGGTTCAGCTCTATGAACTTAGAAAGCAAGTACAAACCTTTAAATAGCTTTCAAAAAGATTGGGTGTGGATTTTTCGGGCTAAGGTATGTGATAAAATGAATTGATTGTTATGAAATAGAGAGCCTAAAAAATGGGGAAAATCGTTATTGTTCCCCTGAATTTGATATGTTGTACAAGACTATTTCTGGTCTGTTAAATATATCAATAACAAAATCTAAACATGATAGTCTAATATCTAATCCATTTCAAGTGAATAAGTTTATCAATCGTTTGAGTAAGAAAATCTCAAAAGAAGAAGGGCTAGGTTTTCAAAAATAACCTATCTAGTCATTGCTTATATATAATTTGTATCTTTTGGTTTATTAATTTGTATTTAAAATTTAATCATGTTACAATTGAAATTGGAATCGAATAGAAAAGGAAAATGCAAACGTGGGCACATTATTAGCAACAAGATTAAAAAATAGACGAAAAGAATTAAAAATGTCTCAGCGAGAATTGGCTGAGGGGATATGTAAACAGGGACAGATTAGTCGATTAGAGAATGGAGAATTTACTCCAGGAGCAGACTTTTTATATGCTCTGTCTAAGAAGTTAAAAGTTAGTATGGATTATTTTTTTAATGAGCAAATTGAAGAGGAGATTGACGAGCTATCAGAGTTTAAGAAGTTAGCTCAGACATTTATCACAAATCGAAATTATGAGTCTTTGAAATATATATATGAACTAGAGAGTGTAAAAGTACATCGCTTGTCTCTAGTAGATAAGTTTTATATGGAGTGGATAAAATCTCTTATAGATTTTTATTTCTATGGGCAAAAAGAGGAGGCTGTGGCAAGATTGGAGAAGGTACTGTCTCAGTTAAGTGTAACTGACTTGACCTACCTTCAAGTTTCAAATACTCTATTTAATTTTTATTATGATATTGAAGATTTAGAGAGTTTTAATGAAATTCGAGAAAAGTTAGAGTATCAAGTAAATCAACTCAATTTAAAAACAATCGAAGAATTAAACCTTTCTATTAAATTTAATTATAATGTTTGTCGCTATCTATGGCTGCAGAATAATACTGAAGAAGCCATTACTAAAATCACAGATACGATAAAGCAATGTAAGACGTATAGAACAACGTATCTTTTGGCTGATTTGTATTTATTGATGGGAAATGTCAGTAAGAATTTTTCTTCTAAAGTTGCAGTAAAAGAGTACTTTGAAACGGCTTATTTTCTATATAAGCTTGAGGGAAATATGTCAATGGCTCTTAAAATCGAGCATTACATTGCAGATATAACAGAATAGTAAAGACGATGTTCAATTAAGCATCGTTTTTTTAATCTAAAAAGATACAAATATGTATTTAACAAAAATAAATAAAAAAATGTCATCAAAATTCTTGACAGTATTATATTGAAGTGCTAAAATGAGTGCAAGAAAATATTAGGCTTTTTGTCCATAAAACATCTACAGAAACTTACTATAGACTGAGTGAATTTAAAGAGACTTCAGCCTTTGAAGAATTGAGAGGTAAACTTAATGAATGAATTAGAAGTTAGATTTGAACTAAACAATGAGAGAGATTATAATAATGCTATTTCATATTTAGAAAAATCTTATAAATTTAAGAGTGAAAATAAGCAAGTCGATGAATATTTTAAAACAAAAGGAAGAGAATTTGAAAATGATGAGGTAGGTAGCTTTATCTACAGAATTCGTCAAGAAGATGATAATAGAGCAAGTATTTTCACAAGAAAAGATACGATAAAACAAGGAATGTGGAGTGAAAGTGAAATAGAGTTGGAATCTGAAAAATTAGAATTTGTAAGGAATATCTTGCAAGATGGATTTTCAAATATTTTCACAATAAGTAAACATAGAAAGACTTATCATGATGCATTAGAAAATAAAACGATTAATCTAGATAAGATTGATAGTCTTGGATTTTATCTTGAGATAGAGATTTTAGGAGATTTTTCAAAAGAAGATTATCATAATTTTTATGAGAAAATGTGCGGAGAGTTCTCGTTTTTAAATTCAAAAATAGAAACAAAGGGCTATGTCCAATTAATGAGAGAAAAAAATGGACGTAATTGAAATTATCAAATAGTCTTGTAGGGATTGTTTACTCAATTGCTGAATTTGGAAGTTTGATAGCAGTAACCTTTCTTTCTACTTTTTGAATAAGAAGGATGCCTTAATTAATCCTATGGTGGTTAAAGATTAACTATCCTTGTGTCATTGATTAATATATTTGTAATAGTGCTCTTGGTACTGTGCCTTTATATTATATTCTCCTAGAATTTCAAATACCTGAAGTGCTTGTTTCATCTTTTCGATTCCGTTCGCAGGATTGCACTTAAATTCAAAGTATCCACATGTATATAAGAAGACGGTTTGTTCATAATAGTTTAATTCATTATTTAGTAATTTTTTTATTTCTTTGATTAGAAAACTACAATTTTGAAATTCTTCTTTATCAATACTAACAATTAGGCAATTGATTGCCAATTGTGTAACAAGCCGTTTATTTGTCTTATTTAATGTTGAATAGATATAATTTTTTAACATTTCTATAGTTAATAGGAAGTAGGAGTTATATTTAATTGTTCTTACACAGTTACCTAATAGGATAATTTCATAGTAACCCCAGTTTTCAACTTTAAAAAGATAATCTGTTAGCTGTAATAACTCCTCGTCCGAGGGGAGAAATTTTTTATTTGTTGTATAGAGAATCGATTTTACCATTGTCTTTTCATAAGGACCCAAGTTATAACTTGAAGAGTTTGATAGTAATTCAATAATACTATCAAAATTTTTTGTGGTGTAGTGTTTTCGAATATATTGCACCAAGTTAGCGAATGATCCAGTTCTAGTAGAATTATTGTCGTGAAGAATAATAAATTCATCCAAAGATATATGTAATTTATCTAAAATATTGATTAGTCGAATACAAGAGATTTCTGATTCTCCCCGTTCAAATCTAGAGATTTGAGATTTAGATAAATTACTATCAGCAATTGAACATAAACTGATTTGCTTTCCTTTTCGAATTTTTCTGAGTGTTATACCAAGTTTTGATTTCATATTTCCCATTTTCCCAACAAAATTTCAAAGGTTTTTTATTTATTATACAATAAATAAAAAATAAAGGGAGGTTCAGTATGAAAAAACTTTTAAAATTTACATGAATATTGTTATTGATTATGGATATTATCATTATAGTCGGAGGTTGAGTCTTACCTGTACAGGTAAGTGTTTAGTTATAACTTAACACTTATTTTGGATTATTACGAAATAGATGGTACTTGTTATCTTGATTTTAGAGTATCTGGCGAGGATGTATATTTCATTGAGTTAGTAAATATGTATGGTTTAAGTGAAAATAGTGCGGTACCAACTCTTGCAAAGAGGTTTGGAATAAGTCTTACCGATTTAATAAAAAGTGATATTCATCGTGGTTTAACTAGAAAGAAGGGACATTTTGGATATTAACAAGAAAACGTTTTATACAATAACTTTTGGTGAATTTATATCAAATATTGGAGATAGATTTCAGAAAATTGCTTTTCCAATCTTAATTTACCAAGAATTTCATTCGTCTTTTGCAATGGGAGGAATGGTGATTATTGAATTGCTACCTCAATTCTTCTTGGGATTTGTTATGGGTTACTTATTAGATAATTTCAATAAGAAAAAAATACTATTATGGTCTACATTAATGCCGGCATTATTATGTAGTGTAATACCGATATTATCTAAATATTCAGTTTCTATATTTTTTTACTATGTTATTGCATTTTTGATACCTTTATTTTCGACACTTTTTCAAACAGGATTCTCAGTCATTACTCCTGCCTTATTTGAGAAGGAAGAATTGCAAAAATATAATTCTCAGTTTCAAGGTGTCCGAACTATTTCAAAATTAATTTCTCCAGCTATAGCAGGGATACTAATGTTAAAGTTTAATATTAATAGCATTTTTTTTATTAATAGTGCTTCTTTCTTGTTATTATTTCTTTCAATACTAATTTCATATATTCCAGATCAAGAACACAAGGAGAATGGTAATGATGATATAAAAGAAATTTTTGTAGGTTTTAAAGAGAACTTTACAAATATTAAGTTGAGGATTTCTTTACTATTTACTATTGTTGTGAATATCGCTATGCTAGGCTTCAATGCAACGATTATTTATTATTTACAGGATCAATTAAAATTATCAAATAGTCTTGTTGGGATTGTTTACTCAATTGCTGGATTTGGAAGTTTGATAGCAGTAACCTTTCTTTCTACTTTTTTGAATAAGAAGGATGCTTTTATATTGATGAATATATCAATGGCAACCATCCCACTTGTCATTATGGCGAGTGGAATAGTAGAAAATTGGATATTTT